>JAFRPC010000026.1 GCA_017429325.1 Oscillospiraceae bacterium
TATTGACACCCCCGATTTGAAGCGCATCTTGGACGCTTTTCAAATCAATATCCCTGCCAAGCTGTACAAAACTAAGGACTTAAGAGCGCTTAGGAATTCTATCTCAATCTCAAATTAGTACATATGCTGGTACATAATTGTCAAATCTCTTCCCCTCTCAAAACTGTATAAAAAGCCTTCCATAGCGGTATTTTTGGCCGTTTTGGAGGGCTTTTCGCTTTTCCCAAGTGGCAAACTCGGGTAATAGCACAGAGCCTCTGAAAAATCAAGTGTTTTTTTCAAGATTTTGCAGAAAATTTTTCGATCCGCGCAGCCCTCCGGGAAGCCAGGAAACGGGATTTAACAGCGGCGGACTCTCAAATCGGATTCAGCCCCCGGCGCTTCCGGGCCGGAGACCGCAAACAGGCCATAGAGGTCGGAGGCGCGGGTCTCCAGCGCATAGTAGTCCTCTGGGTCCAGTGCCGCGGTGGGACGTTCCCCGGCGTTGAGCAGGGCGAAGCGGGCTCGCATGTCCCGCAGGGCGGCGCGGCCCCGGTCCGTGAAGCCAAGGACCCGGACGTAGGGTGCCTGCCGTTCCAGGTCCGCCGCCGTCAGGCTCAGGAAGGCGCACAGAAGCATCCGCTGGAGGCGGCTGCGGGTGTAGCGCTTCGATTTCGTCGCGTCCAGGATCTCCTCCACGGCGGCGCAGCTGCGGCAGTTTTTCATGAACTTGGACCAAAGCCCCTCAGAGCCGAAGGGCAGAACCTGAAAGGCCGCATCGGGCAGGGTGCGAAGGACGGCGAGAACGGCGCGTTCGCCCGCTTCCAGCGTGTGAACGGGAGCGGATTTGTAGAGGTCAATAAGCTCCGATGGAACGGCGGTATGCCAATCAGGGGACGGTTCATTCGATAGAGCCTGTAGGGACAAGCATTGCTTGTCCGCGAAATCGTGTCCCGTATCGGCGGACGAGCGATGCTCGTCCCTACAAATAGAATTCCGGATCGCCGTCGCGGAGGGAGCCTCCGGGTCCAGGGTGTCGGCGTGATAGGTGTCGGGGCGATGGATTGGCAGGAGGCGCAGGGGGCTTTGCTGACGGAGTATGGCCTTGCAGTACTCCACCGCTAAGATGTCGTTGGGCGAAGACAGCCCCTCCCCTGCCCCCAGGGCCTCCAAAGCTCGCTGGCGGGCCGCGGGATAGGAGCAGCCCGTGTCCAGTTCCGCCCGGAGCAGGGCGTCGAAGGCCGGGTCTAAGTTGGCCTTTGCAGTTGACATAATTATATTATTGTCGTCCGATTCGATGCCGTAACACAGGGCCTCGCAGCCCAAGGCCGTCAGCAGGGACACCCCGCCCGTGGCAAAGCCCTCGGCGGAGGAGAGGGCGGCGGTCAGAGGCAGCTCCAGCACCAGGTCGGCCCCGCAGCGCAGGGCCGCCTCAGCCCGGACCATCTTGGGGAAGACGGCGGGCTCGCCCCGCTGGACGAAATTGCCGCTCATGAGGCAGACGAGGGCGCAGTCCTCCCCCGCCAGCGCCCGGGCCAGACGGAGCTGACACCGGTGGCCGTTGTGGAAGGGGTTGTATTCACAGATAATACCGACGGTCCGCACGATATTTTTCCTCCTGCCATGAAATAATGCTTGCCTTATTTTGAAAGATGATATAAAATAGAAATGTTGAGTTCATTGTACCACACAATGCCAAAAAATCATAGAATAAATTTAGGAGCGTGCAAAACTATGAAGATCCTGGTCATTAACGCAGGCAGTTCCTCCCTGAAGTATCAGCTCATGGACCCCCAGAGCGGCGACGTGTTCGCCAAGGGCCTCTGCGAGCGCATCGGCATCGACGGCCGCCTGAACCACAAGGCCCCCGCCAAGGACGTGAAGGTGGTCCGGGAGATCCCCATGCCCACCCACGCCGAAGCCATCTCCGCCGTCCTGGACATCCTGATGGACCCCGTCAACGGCGTGCTCTCCTCTGTGGACGAGATCGACGCTGTGGGCCATCGTGTGGTGCACGGCGGCATGAAGTTCGCGGAATCCTGCCTCATCGACGAGGCATGCCTGGAGGCCGTCCGGGCCTGCATCCCCCTGGGCCCCCTGCACAACCCCGCCAACCTGCTGGGCATCGAGGCCTGCCAGAAGATCATGCCGAAGACCCCCCAGGTCGCCGTCTTCGACACCGCCTATCACATGACCATGCCCCCCAAGGCCTACCGCTACGCCATCCCCGACGAGTACTATGAGAAGGACAGCCTGCGCCGCTACGGCTTCCACGGCACCTCTCACCGCTACATCGCCAAGCGCGTCGAGGCCCTGATGGGCAAGGGCCTGAAGGTCGTCAACTGCCACCTGGGCAACGGCTCCTCCCTGGCCGCCATCCTGGACGGCAAGTGCCAGGACACCTCCATGGGCCTGAGCCCCCTCTGCGGTGTGCCCATGGGCACCCGTGTGGGCGACGTGGATAACACCGTGGTCCAGTATATCTGCAAGAACTACAACAAGACCGTTGACGAGGTCATGACCATCCTCAACAAGAAGTCCGGCGTCTACGCCCTCTCCGGCGGCGTCAGCTCCGACTTCCGCGATTTGGAGGCCGGCGCGGCCAACGGCAACGAGAAGTGCCAGCTCGCGCTGGACAAGTTCGCCTACGAGGTCAAGAAGTACATCGGCGCCTACGCCGCCGCCCTGGGCGGACTGGACGTGCTGGTCTTCACTGCCGGCGTCGGCGAGAACGGCGTGCTGATGCGCCAGATGATCTGCGAGGGCCTGGAATTCCTGGGCGTCAAGCTGGATCTCGAGAAGAACAAGCTGCGGGGCGACGAGCGCATCATCTCTGCCGCCGATTCCAAGGTCACGGTCTGGGTCATCCCCACCAACGAAGAACTGATGATCGCCCAGGACACCGCAGAACTGGCGAAATAATTCAGAAAAAATCGGTATCAAAGCAATACCTTGCCGCGCCTTGGTAGTTACGTATCTTTCAGAAGCTCTACAGAGGTACCGTTGGAAGAAATTTGCGTCAGCTTGCCGTCCTTCAGGCTCCAGGCTTCGCCGAAGAGGGTCTCTTTTCCGTCCTCCAGAAGGAGGTAGCTCCCGTCGGGCAGGCAGTAAAAGCACCGGCCCATACTGTCGGGAAAAGCCACGTCCTCCATGACCCGCAGGCCGTCCAGCACTTCGTTTTTGAGGTCCTGGTAGTGGGGCAGGAGCATCCGCTTTGTCAGGCCCAGGCCGGGGAGAAATCTCCGGTAGTTGGGGTCCGCCGCCTCGCCGTCCCGCTCAGGCTGGGCGTAGACGGTCTCGGCGCAGTTCATGGACCCGGCGCTGATGCCCACCAGCACGCCGTCGAAGCCCCGCAGCAGCTCCCGAAGGCCGATGCGGGCAAAGAAGCGGTTTTGGGTGGGAACGTGGCCGCCCGCCAGGATCAGCAGCTTCGCCTCCCCCACCAGCTCCGCTGCCCGGTCCGCATTTCTGCCGTCCAGAATGCCGAAGCGCTCTAAGGGAAAGCCCGCCTTGACAAAGCTGCCCTCCATGAGCTCGGCGTAGTAATCCATGGTCGCCCAGTCGTCGGGGTCGGAGCATACGAACAGCGCCCGGCAGGGTTCTGAGAGGCATCGGCGCAGCCTGTCCATAAAGCCGTTGGCCGGGTTCATCTGAAAGGACCCGGGGATGTCGTGTCTGCTGGTCAAGAAGCATATCATAGGGTTCGACCTCCTTTTTCTGCATCATAGCAAACGAAAGCCGGGTTGTCAACCGCTTTGAACGCCACTTGCATCCGGGCGGGAACTGTGATATAATCAAGGCAATCCAACAAGAGGAGGCTGCTTATGCGCTACGATTTTACCACCCTGCCGGACCGCCGGGGAAAGGACGCCATTGCGGTGGATATGGTGGGCCAGCCCGGCGGCTTCGCACCCGCGGGACCCAAAGAGGGCTTTTCTGTCATTCCCATGTGGGTAGCGGACATGAATTTCCTGGCCTGTCCCGCCATTCAGGAGGCCGTCATCCGCCGGACGGAGCATCCCGCCTTCGGCTATTTCCAGCCCTCCCAGGCCTATTTTGACAGCATCATCCGCTGGCACCGCCTCCGCAACGGCGTGGAGGGCATGGAGCCGAAGCACATCGGCTATGAGAACGGCGTCCTGGGGGGTGTCATCTCCACCCTGAACGTGCTCTGCTCCCGGGGCGACCCGGTGCTGGTGCAGAGCCCCACCTACGTGGGCTTTACCCACGTTTTGGAGAACAACGGCTATGAGATCGTCCACAATCCCATGTACCGGGACGCAGACGGCGTCTGGCGGCTGGACTACGCGGATATGGAACAAAAAATCGTGGACAAGCACATCCACGCCACGATTTTCTGCAGCCCCCACAATCCCTGCGGTCGCGTCTGGGAGCGCTGGGAGATCGAAAAGGCTCTGGAGATTTTTGAGAAGCACGACGTCTGGGTGGTCTCCGACGAGATCTGGTCGGACCTGACCCTCGCCGGGCACCGCCACATCCCCACCCAGTCCGTAAACGCCTGGGCGCGGGAACACGTCGCCGCCCTGTACGCCCCCTCCAAAACCTTCAACCTGGCGGGCCTCATCGGCAGCTATCACGTCATCTACAACGACTGGCTCCGGGACCGGCAGGCCAAGGAGAGCTCCCTCAACCACTACAACTCCATGAACGTCCTGTCTATGCACGCGCTGATCGGCGCCTACAGCGACGACGGCCACGCCTGGGTGGACGAGCTGCGGCAGGTGCTGACCGAGAACGTGCACTGGGCCACGGGCTTCATCCGGGAGCGCTTCGAGGGCGTCACCCTGATGGAGCCGGAGGGGACCTATATGCTCTTCCTCCACTGCGAGGACTGGTGCAGGGCCCACGGGAAAACCGCAGACGAGCTGCAAAAGTTAGGGACCGACGTGGGCGTGGCCTGGCAGGACGGGCGCATGTTCCTGGACCCCTGGGGCATCCGCGTAAATCTGGCCCTGCCCAACGCCGTCGTCCGCGAAGCCTTCGAACGGCTGGACCGGTACGTGTTTAACGTCTGACGCAGGAAATAACAAATCAACGGATCGGGAGGGAGCCCCTTTGCTCAGATTGGTCGAGATCAACGAAGACAACTGGACGGACTTTGCGCGCCTGCAGCTCCGGGAGGACCAGAGAGCCTTTCTGGACAGCCCCGTCGGCATCCTTGCACGGGGTTATGTCTACCGCGCCCGGCGGGCCCGGGTCATCGGAATCGCGGAGGACGGGACCGTTGTCGGCCTCGCCCTGGTGAAGGACCTGGACGAGGAGCCCGCCTGCTACGACCTGCAGCAATTTCTGATCGACCGGCGCTTCCAGGGCCGGGGCCTTGGGACTGAGGCCCTGCGGCGGATCCTGGCGGAGCTGGAGGCGGAGCGGAAATACGGCTGTGTGGAGGTCTGCGTCAAGCGGGAGGACGCCGCCGCCCTACGGGTCTACGAAAAGTTAGGCTTCACGGACACCGGCTACATCGACGAGGACGCGCCGGACTGCCGCAATCTCATGTACCGCTTCCCTGCCGTGTGACACGCTTACACGGTCCCCGCGGCCCTTCGCCGCTCCCAGACCGCCTCTAAGGTGCTGTAGACCAGCTCGTTGGGATGGCCGGTGCGGAAGTACTCGGCGTTGTCGCCGCCTAAGAGCTTCACGACGAAGGCCGCCACCGCCCGGGAGCGGGACTCCCCGGCGTAGCAGTGGACCAGCAGGGTCTCCGCGGACCTGTGGGCCTCCACAAAGTCCAGGATCTCCTCCGCGTCCGCCTCGGAGAAGCAGCTCAGGCCCTCCACCGGACGAATCACGTCGTCAAAATAGAGGGTCAGCACGCCCTGACAGCTTTTGCTCTCGGTAAACTCGAAGCCGAAGCCCTCGGTGTGGGTGTCCTGGATGGAGATCACGGCGTAGCTGTCTTTCCTTTGGGCCAGGTCCTCCAGGCCGAAGGGATAGTAGTGGTCCATCACGTATTCAAAGGCGTCGAACACAGAGCGCAGCAGCACCCGTTTCATGCGGCAGGCCTCCTTCGCATCAAATGTTTCGCCTGATTATAGCACAGAGGTTTTCCCCTTGTCAATGGGGCTCTCACTTCCCTGCGATGCAGGGCCGATGTGGGCATCGGCCCCTACGGATAATATGTCAATGGGGCCTTACATCCGGAAAACGGTATCATTCAGAACGTATAGCAGGAGGGATCACATGGAAGCCATTCAAACTGTCGGACTGACGAAATACTACGGCAAGGCCCGGGGCATTGTCGGGCTGGACCTGCAAGTGGAGCAGGGGGAGTATTTCGGCTTCATCGGCCCCAACGGAGCCGGAAAGTCCACCACCATCCGCACCCTGCTGGGCCTGATCTCCCCCAGCTCCGGCAGCGCCCAGGTCCTGGGCCTGGACGTGCGGAAAGACAAGGAGGCCATTCTGGCGCGGGTGGGTTATCTGCCCTCGGAGGCAGCCTTCTGGTCCGGCATGAAGGTCCGGGAGGTTCTGCGCCTGTCCGCGGAGCTGCGAAAAGCGGATTGTGCAGCGGAAGCGGAGCGCCTGTGCCAGCGGCTCCAGCTCGACCAAACCCGCAAGGTGGACGAGCTCTCCTTCGGCAACCGGAAAAAGGTCGCCATCGTCTGCGCCCTGCAAAGCTGCCCGGAGCTGCTGATCTTAGACGAGCCCACGGGCGGTCTGGACCCCCTGATGCAGCACGAATTCTTTGACATCCTCCGGGAGCGGAACGAGGCGGGCGCCACGATCTTCCTGTCCAGCCACGTGCTGTCGGAGATCCAGCGCAACTGCCGCCGGGCCGCCGTGATCCGGGAGGGCCGCGTCATCGCCTGCGACCGGGTGGAGGCGCTGGCGAAAACCAACGCCAAGCGCATCACCGTCCGGGGCAGGATCGATTTGGAGGGTCTGGAGGACGTGCGAGACCTGACGGTCCGGGAGAACGGCCTCAGCTTCCTCTACGGTGGGGAGATCAAGCCCCTGCTGCGGCGGCTGGCCGAGGGCGAGGTGGAGGACTTCAGCGCCGCGGAGCCGGACCTGGAGGAGATCTTCCTGCACTACTACGAGAAGGGGGGCGAGGAGGCATGACCATTGTGAAGCACGAGCTGCGGCAGAGCCGCCTCCCCTTCTGGATCTGGACCGGGGCCATCGGCTTTATGCTGGCGGTCTGCATCTTCCTCTTCCCGGAGATGAAGAACCAGATGGACGAGCTCAACGAGGCCTTTGCCTCCATGGGCAGCTTCACCGCGGCCTTCGGCATGGACCGGCTGAACTTCGGGACCCTGCTGGGCTACTACGCCATCGAGTGCGGCAACGTGCTGGGCTTAGGCGGCGCCTTCTTCGCGGCCCTCTGTGCCGCAGGCAGCCTCAGCAAGGAGGAGCGGGACCGGACGGCGGAGTTCCTGCTGACCCATCCTATCTCCCGCCGCCGGGTGGTCAGCGAAAAGCTCCTGGCTGTGCTGGCCCAGGTGACAGCCCTGAACGTCGTCATCTATCTGCTGGCCCTGGCCTCCATCGCCATTGTGGGCGAGGAGATCCCCTGGAAGGTCGTCAATCTGCTGCACCTGGCCTATTACCTCTGCCAGCTCGCCCTGGCGGGGATCTGCTTTGGCATTTCTGCCTTCGCCCGAAAGGGCAGCGTCGGCATCGGCCTTGGGGTCGCCATCCTGGCCTATATGCTGAATCTGCTGTCCAACATCACGGACTCCGTAAAGTTCCTGAAGTATGTCACCCCCTTTGGCTGGTGCGACGGGGCGGAGATCGTGGAGAAGGGCTGTCTGGACGGCGGAAAGCTGGCCGTCGGCGCGGCCCTGTGCGCCGCGGGCATCCTTCTGGCCTATTGGCACTATACGAAAAAGGACATCCACTGCGCGTAATCATTGAAAATAAAATGGCCGGGGCGGCGGGAAAACTCCCGCCGCCCCGGCCATTTTTTCAGTCACTTCTTTGGAATGTGCCAGAAGGCCGTCTGACAGCCCTTGCCCGGCGCCGGAAGGAAGCCTGTCCCGCGATAGAGCCGGATGGCCGCCTCGTTGTCCACGTCCACCAGCAGCATCATATCCTTGGGATGGTTTAGCTCCAGCGCCTTGGTCATCAGCTTCCGACCCCAGCCTCTGCGGCGGGCCTCAGGCCGGACCCAGAGGTCGTAGGGCTCGTTTTCGTCAAAGCAGTGGGTCACGTCCAGATAGCCCTGTACGGTCCCCTTCTCCACCGCCAGCAGGACCCGGAAACGCTCCGGGGCGGCGGCGACCTTCTCGCCGGTCCAGTAGGCGTCTGTGCCGTGCATTGCCAGATACTGCTCCAGATAGTCGTCGGACAGGAGCTCGACCCCGGCGGTGTCCGTCTCGGGGCAGCTCCCGGAAAACAACATCTTGAGCTGTTCGGGCTCAAAGTCGGCGCCTTCCCGCTCCAAAAGCTGCCGGGCCAGAGGATTGCGGGGATTGAACACAAAATCCGCCTGAAAGCCCGGAAAGCCCTCCCGCAGCCAGTCCGCGATCTCGTTCCAGGCCGCCTCGGAGCGGGACAGGCCCACGATCATCTCCGCATAGGCCTCCGCTTCCAAAATCAGGAAGACGAACAAGCCGGTCAGCTCCTCGCCGTCGAACACGCCTAAGACCCTATCGTTCGGCTTTTGGACAGACCGAAGCAGGTTGCACTCCATCTGGCTCTCGTTGGAGATCATGGGGTCGGAATAGACCGGATCCCCCTCAAAGCTGTGGACAAAGTCCATACAGGGCCCCAGGTCGGTCAAAACTCGAATCATAGCAGATCCCTCCCCATTAAGGCTTCTTTTTGGAGTTCAGGAAACGCAGGGTGGTGTCGAAGGAGGCCTGGGCCAGCTCGTCGGCGGTCCCGGGCTTCAGGCCCAGATGCCGCAGGACGAGGTTCTTGACCAGCTCCTCAGCGAACCAGGGGTTCTTGACAAAGAGGGGTCCGAGGCAGTTGGTGTAGATCAAATTGCGGTATCTCGCGCCCTCCGCGCCGTCGCCCTTGTTGCCCCGTCCGTAGAGGGTCCGGCCCAGGGGCATGGAGGTCTCCACGTCCGCCATCTGGACCTGGGAGCCGATCAGCTCCTGCCGGTTCTCCCGGAGGCAGACGTGCAGGTCGTCGCCCCAGACGTACTCCCGCTCCTTCGCCGTCAGGTCCAGCAGGCCGAAGCCCTCCACCTTGGAGCCGTCCAGCCGCAGGATCTCCCTGCCGAAAATCAGGCCGGAGGTGCCGATGGCCACTACCGTGCCGCCGTCCTCCACATATTGGCGCAGCCGCGCCTCCTGAGGCCGCAGGGCCTCCCGGATGACTGCCAGGGTCTTGAGCTCTCCGGGCAGGAAGAGCAGGAGGTCCAGCCTGTCGAAGGGGATCTCGTCGTCAAAGTCCGCCACGCGGACCACCTGGGCCTCCAGGCCCAGGCGCTCCGCCGTCCGGGCCAGAGCCTGGACGCTGCCCCGCTCGCCGTGGAGGTTCAGAATATCCGGGTACATCCATCCGATCGTCAGCTTATTCATCGCGCGTCCCTCCGTGGCTGAGAATGTAGTCGTTGATCTGCCGGAAGTGCTTGGTGTTGGTCAGGATGTAGAGCACCGGGGCGTCGGTCTTTTCCAGCAGCTCCAGCACGGGGCCGGGCTCCTCGGTGTCCAGGGCCGTCACCCGGTCCTCCGGGACCCCGGCGTAGATCATGCGGGCCGCCAGGTCGTAGCAGATGGTCTCGGTGAAGGCCACGCAGGCCGCCACGTTGCCCTGGGCAATGGCGGCGAAATCGCAGTCAAAGAAATAGAAGCTGCCCGCATAGTGGGGCTCGAAGTCCGTAACCTTGTACATGCCCACCGCCACGGCCTTGCGCCGGGGGTCCCGGGCGATCACGTCCAGCTCGGACTGCAGGGCCTCGGGGTTCTCCTGCTTGCCCTGGAGATAGCGGATCTCCTTGCCCCGCCAGTGATAGACCTGGTCGTGGGACACGGGGTTGACAAAGCCGCGGAAGGCCGCGTCCAGTTCCTCGTCCGTGAGGCCTAAGTCCTTGCCCACAGCCAGGACCAGCGCGAAATTGTAGAGGTAGAAGGGGTCGGTATAGCTGACCTTGTACTGCCGCTCGCCGCAGCGGAAGGTCCCCGCTTCGAAGTCCACCTCCGTCAGCCGGACCTGGGGCTCGGGCTGAGAGGCGTGGCTGCAATGGGTGCAGCGGAAGGGGCCGATGCCCGCCAGATTGTAGCGGGAGAAGCGGATGGGGTGGCTGCACCGGGGACAGGGCAGGGTCAGGGCGTAGTCGTCATGCCAGGCAAAGCGCCGGGCGTTCTCCGCCACGCTGAACCAGACCGCTCTGCCGGCCTTCTCCGCCAGGGCGCTGCTGCGGGGCTCCTCGTTGTTGAGGTAGAGGGTCATATCCGGACCGATGGCGGCCTCGAACTTGCTGTAGATCAGGTCGGGGTCGCCATTGCGCTGGTCCTGGTCCTTCTCTAAGTTCGTGATGCCCATGCGGCAGCCCGGCAGGACCTTGCGGATGCCGGGCAGGCTCCGCTCGTCCACCTCCAGCACCAGGAATTCCTTGTTGAGCCTGCCGCCCAGGGTGGAATTTTTGATCAGGACCGTGGCGACGCCCGCCATCATGTTGGCGCCCTCCACGTTGCAGGCCACCGTCCTGCCCGCGGAGACCAGGGTGTTGCGGACCATGTTGGTGGTGGTGGACTTGCCGTTGGTGCCGGTGATGAAGACCACCTTGTCAAAGTCGATGCCCTTGAAGCCCTTGACGAAGCCCGGCATCAGCCGGAGGGCCATCTGGCCGCTGTAGTTGGTGCCCCGGCGGCGGTCGATGAGGTTGACCAGCATCGCCAGCAGCTTGCAGAACCACAGTATGAGGATGAATTTCATTGTTTTCTCTGTCTCCTTCCCGGGAAATACTGCGAGACTATTATAACAGGGCGTCGTGAAAAATGCAAGTACTACGGCAGGGGGATGCGCTCAATACCGGCGGCTGCCGGACTGGCGCTCGTCAGTCACGTCGTAGGGGTGGACGCCGAACTCCGCGGCGCAGCGGCGGCGGTAGTGATAGAACAGGTCCCGCTGCCGGTAGAGGCAGTCGCCCGCCGGGTCGCCGTAGCGCCCCGCCAGCTCCTCCAGCGTCGGGAAAGCCGCGTAATAGGCTTCGTCCAGGGCCTCCAGCTCTCGCACGAGGGCGGCGGGGTCCATGTTCTCGTATCTTCCGATGTTCTCCGGTGTCAGGGACAGGAGCAGGGAGCGCTTCGTCTCCGGGCTGAAATCCCGCTCCCGGACCCACTCCCCTTCCGTGCGGAAAAGCCGCCGGTTCAAAAGGGCCAGCACCGACGCCGGGAGGACAGCCAGGGCTGTGGCTGTGACGCGGATGGGCGTGAGGCGGACGCCCCGCCCCTCCTCATGGGGGACGAAGAGGAAGATCCGTGCGCCCGGGGTGTGCTCCCGGAGGAGTGCGATCAGTTCCTCCGTCTGCGAGACGTTCTCCAGAGTCAGGGGAACGCCGCAGCTCAGCGCCAGCCCGGCCTGCGCCGCGGCCTCCATCATCCGGAGAACGCCGTCGAAGTCCCCGGCCCGGCCCGCAAAGCGGTCATGGTAGTCCCGCAGGCCGTAGAGGGTGAAGTTCAGGGCCTGAAGGCCCTCCCGGGCCACCAGCTCCGCCAGGGCGCGGCATTCCGCTTCGTCCCGGAGCCGCATCCCGTCGCACTGCCAGAACTCCGCATGGGGGCTGTCCAGCTCCCGGAAGACCGCAAAGGCGGCGGGGATGTCCGGAGGCTCCATGGCGTAGCCGAAGCCGAAGCGGACCCGCAGCGCCGGACGCCGGACCGCCAGCGCCGTTTTGATGCGCCTGGCAAGGGCAGTGCTTCGCTCCCAGTCCGCCCCCACGGGCTTTCCGTCCCAGGACAGCAGGCAGTAGCGGCAGCGGCAGCCGCAGGGTGCGCAGAGGGTCTGGATCAGCAGGGTCTCCGTCTGGATTTCCATATTATGTCAACTCCCTCTGGGCCACCACCACCGTGTAGCCGCCGCCGTCGTAGCTGACGCCGGTCTCCAAAAAGCCGTTCTTCTTCCAGAAATGCTCCGCCTGGGGATTGCCCCGGACCCAGCCCAGGCGGACGGCCCGGAAGCCCTGCTCCGTCAGGGCAGCGCAGAGCTCCGAGACCAGGGCCGTGCCGACGCCCCGCCCCTGGAGGCCCGCTTGCAGCATGAAAAAGCCCCAGAAGGCGATCTCCGGCTTGGGAAAGCCCGTGATGAGGTCCAGAACGGCCGCCAGCTCCCCGGTCTCGAAGAAGCCCAGGTAGTACTTGTCCGCCAGGGTCTTGCGGGGCGGCAGGGCGGCCATGTCGGCGCGAAGGGTCTCCGGAGAGGGTGGAGGCGGGCAGTGCCGATAGTACAGCGGATTGCCCTCGCAGAGGGTCAGCACGGAGGGGATATCCGCCTCCGTCAGGCGGCGGACCTCATAGCGGGCGGAGAGCCGCTCCGGACAGAAGGCCTCCGCTCCCCCGTTGTCCCGGCCCCCATAGCGATACCGCAGGCCGAAGGAGCGGGGATTGACGCTGCCGTTCAGGGCGGAGACTGCGGGGTCCTGAAAGACCTCGAAGCCCAGGCTCCGGTGGAAGGCCAGGGAGGCGGCGTTCTGCTTGCTGACGGTGTCTGTCACCTCGAAGGGACCCTCCCTGGCCAGGGCGGCGAAGACCAGCTCCAGCATCTTCCGGCCATAGCCCCGCCGCCGCAGATCCGGCGCGGTCTCCAGGGCCTCCGCATACCAGGCCCCGGGCCGGTCCGGAACGGGCAAGAGACGGATGGCGGAGGCCCAGCGTCCGCCGTCCGACAGCACGTAATACCGATTGCCGGGGGCCGCGAAGAAGCCGGTCCGCAGATAGTCGCAGAACCGCGCCTCCACGGCCCGACGGCCCCGCTCCGGGTCCGTCTCCTCCGGGAAAAAGTAGGAAATATTATCCGTATTGCTCTCCCGGTAGACCTCCATCAGTCTCGGCAGGTCCAGCTCTTCTACCCGGTCAAATCGCAGCAGCTCCATAGGCTTCTCCTTTTTTCAGCGCGGCCCCGGAAGGGGCCGCGCATTCTTTCACGGTAACTCGATCAGATAAACAGATTCACGTCGGACTGCTCGGCGTCTCCCAGATAGGTGCCCACGCCGCCGATCTCCACACCGTCGATCAGTTCCTCGGGGCGGATGCCCATCACGTCCATGCTCATGGAGCAGGCGATGATCTTGACGCCGTTCTCCATGGCCTTCTTCATCATGTCCTCGAGACTGTCGATGTTCTTGTCCTTCATGATGCCCTTCATCATGGCGGTGCCCATGCCGCCCATGTTCATCTTGGACAACTTGGTCTTGGCAGCGCCCCGGGGCAGCATGGCGCCAAACATCTTTTCCATCAGGTTTTTGCTGACGGGGACCTTCTCGTTCTTCCGCAGGGCGGTGAGGCCCCAGAAGGTGAAGAACATGGTGACAGGGCGGCCCATGGCCAGGGCGCCGTTGGCGATGACAAAGGAGGCCAGCACCTTGTCCATATCGCCGTCGAAGACGATGATGGTCTTGCCCTTGGGGGCAAGCGCCTGCGGGGCGGCGGCCCGCGGAACGGGAGCTCCGCACGCTGCCGCAGTTCCCTTGCGGAGGGTCGCCACGTAGTCGCTCCCCTTCTGCTCCACGCCCACCAAGGTGTTGCCGGTGCGCTCGCACCAGGAGACGATGTCCCGGGCAAAGCCGGGGTCGGAGGCCGTGACCTCCAGCAGCTCGCCGTCCTGCATGGACTTGACGGACTTGAAGACCTCCATGATGGGGCCGGGGCACTGCATCCCGCAGCAGTCCAGCTTGACCTTTGTGAGCTTCTGTTCAGGCTCCACAGCGATTTTCCTCTCCTTTGCAGGCGCGTCTTTCGCTTGGACGGGTGCCGCCGCGGCGGGGGCAGGGACCGGGGCCGGGTGGGTGGCGCCATAGAAGCGGGCGCCGCCCGGATAGATTTTAACCCGGTCAAAGCCGTTCTGGCTCAGAATGCGGGCGGCGTTGTAGGCCCGGACGCCCACGGCGCAGAAGACGATGTGGGGCTTGGCGGGGTCCAGCTCGCCCAGACGGTCCCGGAGCTGGCCCAGGGGGATGTTCACGGCGCCGGGAATGGCGTAGGCCTGGACCTCAGCCTCCTCCCGCACGTCCAGTCGGACGGCCTCGGGGGCGGTGTCGGGCTCGTTCCAGGCGGCGATGGACACCAGGCCCGTGCGGATGTTCTCCGCCACGAAGCCCGCCATATTCACCGGGTCCTTGGCGGAAGAGTAGGGCGGCGCGTAGGCCAGCTCCAGCTCCTTCAGGTCCGCCGCGGTCGCCCCCAGCCGCAAGGCCACGCCTAAGGTGTCGATGCGCTTGTCCACACCCTCGCGGCCCACGATCTGGGCCCCCAGCAGCTTTCCGGTCTCCGGGACCCAGAGGAGCTTCAGCGTCATGGGCTTCGCGCCGGGGTAGTAGCCCGCGTGGGAGTTCTGGGTGATGATGAGGCTCTCATAGTCCTTCCCCTTCATCAGCCCGCGGCGGAGCAGGGTCTTTTCGTTGGCGCCGGTGGCGGCGGCGGTCAGGTCGAAGACCTTCGCCACGGAGGAGCCCTGGGTGCCCCGGTAGGCGTCCTCCCGCCCGGCCAGCAGGTTGGCGACGATGCGGCCCTGCTTGTTGGCAGGTCCCGCCAGCGGCACCATGGTCCGCTCCTTGGAGACGAAGTCCTCCACCTCCACCACGTCGCCCACGGCATAGATGTGGGGGTCGGCAGTGCGCATGTGCTCGTCCACCACCACGCCGCCCCGCTGGTTCAGCTCCAGTCCGGCCTCCTTTGCCAGTTGGCTGTTGGGCCGGACGCCGATGGAGAGGATCACCAGCTCCGCCGGGACCTCCGCGCCGCTCTTGAGCTTGACGGTGACGCGGCTGCCGTCGTCCGAGAAGGACTCCACCGCGTCCGCCAGCCGGAGCTCCACGCCGTTCTGCCGGATGTTCTCATGCAGAAGCTGTGCCAGCTCGAAGTCCAGGGGGGCCATGACCTGATCCAGGGCCTCGATGATGGTGACGTTCAAGCCTGCGTGACGCAGGTTCTCGGCCATCTCCAGGCCGATGAAGCCGCCGCCGATGACCGCCGCGGTCTTCAGCCCGCCCTGAATGAGGCGGCGGAGCTCGTCGGCATCCGGGACGGTCCAAAGGGTATGGATGCGGGGACTGTCGATGCCGGGGATGCGGGGCCGCAGGGGCGAGGAGCCTGTGGCAATGACCAGGTCGTCATAGGCCTCCTCGTATTCCTCCCCGCTGTCCAGGCGGCGGACCGTGACGGTCTTTTCCGCCCGATGGATGGCAGTGACTTCATGCTTCACCCGCACGTCGATGCGGAAGCGGGCCTGCATCAGCGCGGGGGTCATGAGCAGCAGGGCGTTCCGGCTGCGGATCACATCGCCCACGTGGTAGGGCAGGCCGCAGTTGGCGTAGGAGATGTAGTCGCCCCGCTCCAGCAGGCCGATCTCCCGGTCGGCGTCCAGTCTGCGAAGCCGGGCCGCGCAGCTCGCGCCGCCGGCCACGCCGCCGATGATCACGGTTTTTCGTTTGGGTCCCATATTCAGATACCTCGTTTCTCAAATTTTGGGGAACAGGGGTCTCGCGTTCTGTGCTCCGGCCCCGCCGTTTATTTCACAAAAAGCCTGGCCGTTTCATTCAGTATACCGCATTTTTCCCGGCGGCGCAAGGAGAGAAACGCGTCTCCAGATTTTTGTATATTTTGCACAATTCTATGCCGTGTAATTGTACAAAGTTCATATATTCCTATATGCAGTATATACTTGACTTTTATGCACAGCTGTGCTAATATGTGCCCAGAAAAGAAAAATACCAATTTGAAAGGAGAAAAACCATGAGCATTTTTGTCGTTGTGAAGGACCAGATCCTGGCTCTGCCCACCGTTCTGGGTCTGTCCACCAACAGCGCCGTTTCCAGCCTGGACTCCTCCCTCCGTGTGCTGCGGTAAGCCAACTGAACAAACGAATATCGCTGAAAAAACGACCGTGAGCGCCTATGTGCGCCCCTTGGCCGTTTTTTCTTGTATGTGCGCCTCTTGCCCGTTTTTTTCTTGTTAGATTTCATTTCAAAATCCGTCTATTAGGGTGAAAAGGCCTTTTCAGAATCACAATCGGAGGTGAAGGAATGCGGGACGAAGAGATCCTGGCACTGTTTGACCGGCGGGACGAGCAGGCGATCGTCGCCGTGCAGGCGCAGTATGGCGCCTACTGTCGGAAGATCGCCTCGAGCCTGCTGCCGGACCCATTGGACTGCGAGGAGTGTCTGAACGACGTGTGGCACCGGGCCTGGCAGACCCTGCCCCACCAGCGCCCGCAGCAGCTCAAGGCCTGGCTGGCAGCCGTCACCCGCAACACCGCCCACAGCCGCTGGGAGACCCAAACCGCAGAGAAGCGCGGGGGCGGCGAGGCCGCTCTGGTGTTCGAGGAGCTTTCCGAGTGCGTTGCGGGAGCGGGCTCCCCGGAGGAGGCCGTGCTGGCGGAGGACCTGGCCGCGGAGGTCAACCGTTTTCTGCGGCGGCTGCCGGTCCGGGACCGGGACCTCTTTCTGCGGCGCTACTACTTTGCCGAGAGCACGGAGGAGATCGCCGCACGCTACAAGCTGCGGGAGGCCAACGTCTATGTGCGCCTGTCCCGCATCCGAAACAAGCTGCGGCAGCATTTGATGAAGGAGGGTTATCTGAAATGAACGTCAACGAATTGTATGAAGCCATCGGCCAGGCCGACCCGGCCCTTGTGGAGCACAGCGAGCGAACTGTGCGCCGCTCCGGGCGGAAGGCCGTCCGCATCGCCCTGTCGGCGGCGGTGCTGCTGGTGGTCATGAGCATCACCGTGGCCGCCAGCCCGGCGCTCCAGCAGCTTTTGGGTCTGCGGGTCGCTCAGACCGGCGAGGCCGGATTCGTCCTCGGGCCGCATATCTCCTTTGCAAAGACCGCAAAGCTTCAGCTTTTACCGGAGCTGGCAAACACCGAGCAGGCTCCGAAAACAATAGAGACCCGGTACGTGCCCATGGAGCTGGCGGAGCATTGGGAGCCGGAGGTCCTGGAGGTCCAGCAGGGGGACGGCACAGAAGCCTCCATTTATGAGCGCTTGCTGAAGGACACCGAGACGGAGCTTCTGTTCTACCGAGATCGACAAAGAGAATCCGTACTGTTTCGGCAGTACGCCGTCGGCGGGCGGACCGCCGAGGACCTGGACCTGAGCGTAAGTCTCGGTTTCGGCTCCGACTACAGCATCGAAACCTTGCAGTTCGGAGCGCTCAGCGTGCAGCTCGTCACGGTCCCCCCGTCGGAAATCACTCGCAGCGAACTGGATCCCAACGGACAACGGATCAACAGTTACGCCTCTTCCAACGGCGGCCAATACTGCTATTGGACTGACGGCAGCTATCTCTATTCTCTGGAGACCAAGCTGGATCTGCCCCGAGAGACCCTCCGCGACATTGTTACCAGTCTGGCTCCTGTGGAGGATGTCACGGTCTATATGCCCCTGCATTATGTGGAGCCGGAGCCCACCCAGTCCTACCCCCTGCCGGACCGGGTCTATCGTCCCGCTTACCTGCCCGACGGTTTTGTGCTGGCGAGCTTCGAGCCGGGTTTCGAGAAGACGCTGACGCAGGTGTTTACGAATGAAGCACTGGGCTGTTCGATCCTGCTGGAGCAGCGCAACAAACCGTATTTCTCCAGCGAGCAGATATTTGTCGGGAAAACGCAGGATGTCGAGACCAGCGAGGTCCAGCTTGGCGACAAAACCGTCACAGTGGAGTATGCGGAGGCGGAAGGTTTTCTCTATATGCAATGGAACGAGGACAGCTACCGCTTTGAACTGACGTCCTTCAGCAATATCAGCCCGGAGTTCCTGCCGGAGCTGTACCGGATGATTGAGAGCATGACGCCGGACGAATAAATACAAACATAATATGGGCGCGTTGCAATTTCCGTTTTGCAACGCGCCTTTTTTGTATCTGACAAATTAGTTTTTTGCGCCGGTAAGCTGATACAGCGAGAAGAAGTATCCTTTTGACCGCAGCAGCTCGTCAAACGGTCCCTTTTCTTTGACTGCACCGTCCTGCAGAACAATGATTTCATCAAACTGTCTCAGGATATCCGCGCTGTATTTGTGCGTAACAATGATTCTGGTAATGTCGTCCAGACTCAGAATGGCCTCCTCCACTTCGCGAGCCGTCTGATTGTCCAGAGAAGAGGTTGCTTCGTCCATCAGCAGGATGTCCATTTTCTTCAGGATGGCTCTGGCAATCGAAATACGCTGCCTTTCACCGCCGGACAAACGGCTGCCGCCCTCGCCGCACTTGTAGTCCAGGCCCTTTTCATCGATCAGGCTTCTGAGGCCGGAATAGTCAATGGCTCTGTCGATCTCGTTCTGCGGGAAGGATTTGTACATCGTGATATTGGAAATAATGTCATCGTCGAAGATAAACACATTTTGCTGGACGACCGACATCATCGTATACAGGCTGTCCATGGAAATGTCTCTGATCTGCTGATCATCCAGCAGAACATCTCCGGAATAGCCGGGGTATGCCCCGATGAGCAGATTCAGCATCGTCGTTTTGCCACTGCCGCTGATACCGACGACCGCGTAGCTGCGGCCCTTTTCCAGGAAGCAGTTCACGCCGTTCAGAACCGTTTTATCCTGCTCGTAACCGAAGGAAACATCGTTGAATCGAATTCCCTGCTCCAGCTTCTCGATGGAGCCGCGGCGCTCTCCCACTTCCGAGTGCTCCAGGGAATTCTTCATTTTCTGGATCAGCGCACGTGCGGCCTTTCGTCTGCTGAAAGCCGTCGGCAGCGTTTGGACTGGCTGGGTGATGTAGTTCATTAACTGAACGCAGGCTGCAATGGCGCCGGCAGTGATCACTCCCTTGATAGACAGCATCACCCCGACGGCCAGCACGATCATCAGCATGAGCATACCGGCCACCATGGAAAGAAGGTCGATATTGGAAATCGTATTTCTTCTTCTCCGCTTTGCCACTTCCAGTTCGTCGTCATTTTTATCAAATATCGCCTGGATCTCGGGTTCTGCCTTAAAGCTCTTGATAACGGGAAAACCACCCAGAATATCCCGCAAGCTGCTGACAAAACGGTCGTTTTTTGCTGAAACGTCTTTTTCTCTTTTCTGTGCCACATTTCCGAAAAATAGAGCCACGGAAAGTGGAAGGATCGAGGATACGACGACTGTCACACCGATCCACCAGTGAATCAGAAACAGCGAAAGCAAGCCGCCGACAAAAAGCGCTACCCCGGCGATAATGTTGAAAATACTCTCCAGGTACTGGGTCTCGATGGAGGTCACGTCGTTGCTCAGGCCGGAAAGATATCTGCCGGTTTGTTCCTCGCCAAAGGTATTCACATCGTTTGTCAGAAGGCGTTTGAATACAAAGGTTTTGTAATTTGTTAAGCCGCGATAATAGAAATAGTGGGTGAACGTTCTTCTGATTAATGCGACTACGACTGTCGCCCCCACTAACCCGAGGGTCCAAAACGCGAGATTGCGCAGGTCCTCAAGGGTACCGTCAACCGCAACGTCAACCAGGTTTTGCAGGAGAAACGCCACCGCGATATTCGACCCCGCGCTGATAATTGTAAACAGGCCTGCCATAAACAGCGTCAGCTTGTTATTCTTTAGAAATGAGTCCTTGTAGCCATTATTGCCTATGTTATCCATAGTTTTCTCCTTTTCAGTTTCTTATCTTGCAAGCTCCCTGCTATGCGAGCTTCTTCGCCCGGGTGAGCGTTAAATCTTCCAGAACATAAACAAATTCCAATAAATGATGTTCCAGATGGCAATGAGCAGGTTCACCATGAGGATGAAGCGAAGCAGCTTCTGTTTTTTTGTCAGCTCCGCCTTCGCCTTGCGCAGGAGCCCACGCACAAACAGGATCGCCATTGCCAGGCAGAGGAGGAAGGCTAAGACAAACAACAGTTTGTAGCACCACATCGGCCACCACTCCAGCGTCATCAACGACTGCGCGAGCGGCAGGAGCAGCAGCGGCATGGGAAGCTGCACCAGGCAGCTCCAAACGCCCCAGGCGCCCAGCGGCGATTTCTCTTTGCGGCACAGCCGCTTCACCAGTCTGGTCAGGAGGCGAAGGAAGGAAAACACAGAAACGATCACCCACAAGGCGATAGAGACATACATCAAGATCGCCGTTGAAGTGCTGACAGGCAGATAATCTGCGCCAAGGCTGGAATAGCGCGGAACGCCGAAGCTGTCAGTTTTCGCAAAATAGGTCTGGACCCCATCAATGGCAGTGAGATTAATGAGGCGGTATAATTTCAGCGGGCCGGTCCAGATGTTTCGGGATGTATCCACGAAACCGGAGTAAATATTATCAGGCTCGACGATAGACGGATCCCGTTCGCCCAGGAAAACCTGCTGGGGAAGGCCGTAGTTGAAGATGGACTCGCCTTGCTGGTTCGTCATGACCGCGATACCTGTACCTGTATTCAGGTCCAGGAACAGTGCGGCAGAGCAGCCTTTTGTATTTCCCGCATGATAAACCAGCGAGGGTCTGCCGTAAAGCGTCCAAAAACCATGGCACCAGGACGGGACGTCCGTCTCACCGCAATAGGCAGAGGGAGAAAAGAACTCTTCGTAGGTTGCCGGATCTTCAAACAGCGGGCCGGAAGTGTCAAGCAGCCCCTGACCAAACTTCACGAAATCCTCCAAGGTCGAGATACACATGCCGCAGGGATACAAATTGACATAATCGCGCCCGTTGACAATCTGCGTGAGATCGGTTCGATAGCAGTGCAGCAGTTCCCGCTGTGTCCGAACCCAGGAATTGTCGCTCAAATCAGGCTTGAGCGAAGTGTGTTCCATCCCCAGAGGCGCAAAGATGTGCTCTTTGGCGTAAGCGTCGAAGGACTGTCCGCTGACACGTTCCACGATATAGCCTGCCAGGGCAGCACCGTAGTTCGAATATGCATGGACTACCCCCGGCTCAAAACGCTGTGTCGGCTGATAGCGGGCAAGCGCTTCTTCCAGAGGAATAATGCTTTCTTCGCTGTCCGCGTTCAAGCCGAAAACAAGTTCCTCAAAGCCTGCGCTATGGTTCATGAGATCCAGCATGGTAATGGGTTTCTCAAAGCTCAGATTCTTCAAAAAGCCTTCCGGAAGATAGGTTTTGATATCTTCGTTCAAATTGATTTTCCCCTGCTCCCAAAGCTGCATTACGCTGACCCAAACAGTCAGTTTGGTGACAGAGCCCCACTCCATGACCGTTTGCGCATCCACAGCGATGCCGTCTTCCCGATTGGCATAGCCGAAATAGCCCTCATAGACAGGACCATTCCGGTCAAACACTGCCGTGGAAACGCCTGCCATGGTTTTTTGATGCTCTTCCGCATATGCCTCAACTGCCTGGCCGACCTCGTCATAAGTCAAGCCGGAGGGAAGAACGTTTTGTTCCGCCGCAAACGTCGGCAGCGCAAATCCTGACACCAGCAGCAGCAAGGCACAGATCACGCAGGAAAGTCTTTTCATCTTCATTGATTGTTGAACCTCCATTTTCTTTAATTCGTGACTCGTTTTAGTTCTCTTAAGGTATCTTTCAGAATTTTCGCAAATGTCTCCGGTTCTTCCTGTATGAAAAAGTGTCCGCCTTTCACTTTACAGAATCGAATCGGCTTATCGAAATAGCGTTGCCATTCGGAAAACTGTTTTTCTTCATTCAATTCCTCCTCGCCCACGATCACCGTCCCTTCACATCTGAATATTTGTTCATATGGCAACACATAATTTCTCTCAGCAAGAATATCTGCGCGATAGATCGGCAGCAGCAATTCCATAAATTCCGGGTTCTCCAATATTTCCGGCGCAGTGCCGCCCAATTCTTTCAATTTTTCCAGAAGCGCCTGATCCGACATGTCCGTTTCTTCTTCCGGCTGCTGCCTCGGAACGTCTATGGCGCAGAGGAAGACATGGACAGGCAGCGGATAATTCTTTTCGAGCAGAAGTCGGTACAGCTCGCACAGGACAATCCCTCCCATGCTATAACCCAGCAGGCAGTATGGCTCCCAGACAGGAAACATCTGCGTCAGCATCTCCTGTGCCATTTCAGAAACAGACCGCAATAACGGCAGGCTCAGTTTCTGTCCGTGTCCCGGATACTCAAAGACATCTGTCTGCGCAGCCTGACCGATCTTGCTGCGGAGGGCCTGGAAGGAATATGCCGTACCGGCCGCATAAGGGATCATAATCAGTCTCATTCATAACACCTTCTAATGATCGTAGCCAGTTCTACGGCACGCTTCTTATGGAAGTAGTGGTTTGCACCGTGCAGCACAACAAGATTGATTGGTTTTTCAAAATAGTGGTTCCATCTGATCTCGACTTCATCAAGTTCCGGAATGTCAGGATCCGCGTCGCCGACGACCACCTTGCAGGGCAGGCTCTTGAGCGGAATTCCGTAGAGGTCATCCAGGTCCTTGAAGCAGGACTCCGCGTCCTTCCGGAATTGATCCAGCACATCTTGCTCCAGCTCTTTCGGTATTTCTTCCCACATGAATCCCGCATGTGCCAAAGATTGCCTCAAATCTTCATCCGTTGCCGGCTTATCCTGGTAAATTTTCTCGATCACGTTTTTACGCTTTTTGGGGATGCTCGCGCCGATAATCAAGTATTTGATCTTGTCTGCGTTTTCCAAATTATGGCAGATCCGGAGCAGCATTCCCGAACCGCCGCAATGACTGTACAGGATCACGCTGTGCGCCCCTTCAATGATCTCGGAAACCTCTTTCAATGCGGTTTCAAAATCCATATCGACCCAGTTCGCGTATTTCAAGGAATACACCGTTGCCTTTGGCATCTGTTTGCGAAGTTCCTCCGAGAGCTTCCAATAGGCGGAGTCAAATCCGCCCGCAAATGGGAAACAGATGATCGCCGGCTCGTTTTCACCCACTGTCAACTGGCTGATCGTTTCATAGGTGTTTTCCTTTTTCAGCGCTTCTCTCTCCGCACCGCCCGTAATGATTTCTGCAAGCATCTCAACCGTTGGGCTCGTCAGAATATCGTTGAGTGTGATCTTGTGTCCGGTCCTCGTCTCGATTTGTTTGACGAGCCAGACCGCTTTCAGGGAGTGTCCGCCGAGCTCGAAGAAGTTGTCTTTGACGCCCACCTTCTCTACGCCCAGGACCTCCGAGAAGGCCGCGCAGATCGCTTCCTCTTCCGCGTTCCTGGGTGCGATAAATTCCCGTTCGCTTTTGCTCTCTATCTCCGGCAGGGCCCGCTTGTCCAGCTTGCCGTTCCGCGTCATGGGAATCTTCTCGATCTCAGTGATATAGGCCGGGATCATATATTCCGGCAGCAGCTGCGCGAGCCTGTCCCGGATCCCGGTCACGCCGATCCCCTCCTCGCTGACGACGTAGGCATAGATTGCCTTCTCGCCGTGGGCGTCCGCCCGGGCGATCACCGCGCAGTCCTTGACGCTCCAGATACTCCGGATGCAGCTTTCTATCTCGCCGAGCTCGATCCGGAAGCCCCGAATCTTCACCTGCTCGTCAATTCGCCCCAGGTAATCCAGGTTCCCGTCCGGCAGCCACCGGGCCAAGTCACCGGTACGATACAGTTTTCCCTCGCCAAAGGGATCGTCGATGAACTTCTCCGCCGTCAGCTCCTGCCGTCTCAGATAGCCTCTCGCGACGCCGTCTCCGGCGATACACAGTTCGCCCGGTATCCCAATGCCGCAAAGCTTTGTTCCGTTACAGATGTATACCTTCGTATTGCTGATCGGCTTTCCGATTGGGATAGTCTGCATATCGTCCTTTATGGTATAGCAGGTTGAAAAAATCGTTGTTTCTGTCGGACCGTATACATTCACGATCTCTGCGCGGGTCCTTGTCTTCAGCTGCCTTACAATGTCGCTCCCGACTGTCTCGCCGCCGAGCATGATGTATTTCATGCCCGAGAACGCCTCCGTATCGGCGTTCTGCGCAAGCAGGGCCTTGATCCGGCTCGGCGTCGTCTGCATGATTTCGATTGCATTGTTTCTGACCAACGCTTCAAACCGCTGTAAATCGACCTGTTCCTCCCGATTGGCTACATACACTGTCATCCCGTTGCACAGGGGGAGGATCGCCTCGGTCGCAAAAATATCAAACGTTATATTGGTCACTGACACAATTCGATCAAGTTTTTCCGCAAAGGCATACGCCATAATGCTCTTCTCTGACTGCATCGTGTAGTTTACCACATTCTGATGTTTGACCAGGACGCCTTTGGGTTGCCCTGTAGTACCGGACGTATAAATGCAATAGGCCAGATCGCTCGGTTTCGCGAGGTGCTCCAGGTCTGCGGACGAACCTGTCCAGACCTCGCTGCCTGCCAGATCCAGGACTGTAATATTCGTCTTTACCCTTGCGTGATATGTCAGGACCGCTCTTGCTCCGCAGTCTTTCAGCATGTAGCGGATCCGCTCCGCCGGATAAGTCGGGTCCAGCGGAACATAAGCGCCGCCTGCTTTCAGGACGCCGTAGATCCCGATGACCATTTCCAGACTGCGCTCTGTCAGCATCGCCACATAGCTGCCCGTCTGGACGCCCAGCATCCGCAGCTTTCTCGCCAGCAGATTCGCCTTTTCGTTCAGTTCCGCATAGGTGATTTGCTTGTCCTCAAATACGACTGCCGTTTTCTCCGGCGTCTTCCGGACCTGCTCTTCAAACAGGTCAATCACTGTCTTTTCCTTTGGATACTCCACTGCCGTGTCGTTAAACACTTCCAGGATCTGCCTGCGCTCGGCCTCCGTGCACATTGCGATCTCTTCTGCCGGCCTTGTGGGGTCTTTCGCGATCTCCTCCAGAGCCAACATGTAATGCGTCAGGACTGCTTTGATCTCCTCCGCAGAATATTTCTTCGGATCATACTTGAACTGGAGCAGGAGCTGCCTGCCCATGGAAGCGGATAACGTGAGCGCGTAGTTTGTCTGCGATCTGGACTTCAACAGCTCGATCTCCGCGCCTTCCATGCCGCCTTCCACAGCGCTCTCATCAAAGTAAAAATTCTCAAAAACGAAGAGTGTTTGGATCAGGTTCCTGCCAATCAGGCTTTGCGCCTGGACCTCTGCCAGCGGGGCATAGTCGTATTCCCCAGCTTTGTTGTCGTTGCTCTGCACTTTTTGCAAAAGCTTCTCAATACTTTCGCCTTCCTCCGTTTCGATCCGGCAGGGGATCGTATTGATGAACAAGCCGACGATTTTTTCCACGCCGGGAAGATCCACATCTCGTCCGGAGACGACCTTCCCAAACACCACGTCCCGTGTGTGATTGTACCGCTGAAGCACAAGACCCCAAGCCGTCTCCAAAATCGTATTGGCAGTGACCTGTGCGTCTGTTGCGCGCTTCCTCAGCAATGCCGTCAGTTCCGTCGGAAGCGTGATCTCCTCTTTGGCAACAGACGCCTCTGTCTCTTGCGGAACGGAAGAGACCGGCTGGATCCCGGCAGCGTTCTCGTATCCCTCCAACACGTCCTTCCAATACCGAAGCGCTTCCTCCTTATCTCGGCTCGTGTTCAGCCGCAGATAATCACCATAGCCCGGCTGGGTCGCAAGCCTGTTCCGGATCTCTTCCTGAAGCGCTGCCTCGCTGGTCCCATGTTCCAGGGCGTTATAAAACCGCAGGAAATCGCCCATGATGATGCTCATGCACCAGCCGTCCATGATGATATGGTGATAGCTCCAAATCAGATAATACTCCTCCTCGCCAGCTTCCACGATCTTCAGCCGCAGCAGGGGGTCTTTCTGAAAGTTGAAGCCTCTCTGGATATCCTCGCGCCGCAACGCATCCAGGCTCTTCCCGGTTTTCTCACAGCTGCATTCCAGCTTCCGTTCCTTTAAGATGACCTGAACGATCTCGCCGTTCTTTAACGTGAGAAACGATGACCGCAGCGCATCATGGGCCTGCGCCAGCAGATTCATTGCAGTCTGCGCGTATTCGGCCTGAAATTTTCCCTTGATATGGTAGGTGCTCTGCTCATGATAACCGCCGTCGTTCGGGTTGATCTCATGATAGAAATACATGCCTTCCTGCAGCGCGGTCAGTTTCTCGATCCTCTCCACATTCGACTTGCTGCCATTCTTTTGATTGCTGTCCATACTCATCCGCTCCTCCCTGGATTCTCCCCTATATTATATCGTTTTCGACAGAATTAATCAACAGAAAACATCGCTTCAATATCTTCTATTTCTTCCATGGAGATCTTGATTTTACCATAATCCGACGCAGTCCTGATCTCCTTTGTGCTCCCACAGCGCTGCGCAAGCTCCCGCAGGTTTTCTTCATAGTCTGCTCTGATTTGAGCGTTGGCCTCGGACGATGAGATCCGTCGGCGGTCATAGCTGATACGAACCGACAATTGCCCGTCCTGAAGATTACAGTTCACGGCAATCACTGCCTGCTGCTCATTTTCCGGCGCAGAGGAGAGGGAAATGCCCTCAAGGCTCTCTTCTAAATGGAAGGCGATCTCCTCCTGCATCCCTTTCAGACGGACCTCGCTGCCATACCGCAGGAGGCCGTAGCCAATCCCGTGGTTCGGCACTCTGCGCAGCAGCTCCTTGGTCTCAATCAGCGTCGTTTCGATGTCTATCTCATTCTTTAGGTTGACAGGATAGGTGCTGGTAAACCATCCGACCGTTCGATCAATGGAAATCGGCTTATGCAGCGGCTCTCTGCCGTGGCCCTCCAAGAACACCGTGATCCCGTCCTGGCCCTTCCATGCAGAAATTGTCCGGACCAGAGCTGTCAACAGAATGTCGTTCCACTCCGCACGATATGCCCGCATGGCTTCTCTTTGCAGCGTCTCCGTCAGTTCTGCTGAAAGCGTAATGGTCGTCTCTCCGATCCCGTTTTCTCCGGTCTCTCCGAGCCCTTCCAGGCTCATGCTTTCCGCCTCTGTCTTCTGCCAGTAGTCGCGCTCTCGTTCCAGCTCTCTGCTCCCGGCGTACTCCGCCTCCAGCTCGGCCCACTCCCGGAAGGAGGCCGTCTTCGGTGGGAGCCGGAGCTCTTCGCCTTCCTTCCACTGCTGATAGGCAGTCTTGAAGTCCTCCAGCAAAATGCGCCAGGAAACGCCGTCCACCACCAGGTGGTGGATGATCAGCAGCAGATGGCTTCTGTTCCCCACGTAAAACAGTCCGACCTTGAACAGTGGTCCCTCTTCCAAGCTGATGCTGCTTTGCAGCTTGTTTCCTTCCGCTTCCAATTCTTCTGCGCTGGTCAGTTCCTTTGTCACAAGAGTGTACAGCCTGCTCTCACGGACCGGAAGAATGATTTGTTTCCCGTCGCGGTAGACCGCACGCAGAATATCATGGTGCTCTGTCAGCTTCCGCAGCACCGCGTGCAGGCCTTCCTCGGGGATCCTTTCTTCTGCTGTAAACAGAAGCGACTGATTGTAATGCTCCGGCTTTGCCAGCTTCCATTCTTCAAAGAAGGCCTTCTGGATCGGCGTCAGCGGCACTTCGCCATTGACCTCGCCCTGTTCGGA
>JAFRPC010000027.1 GCA_017429325.1 Oscillospiraceae bacterium
GTCAGACGGGGAAGGGCTTTTACCGCCCAATGAAGGTTTTCACCAACCTTGTGGAACTCGCGAACGTTCAGAAACCCATCCCGAAGCTGCCCCAGAATTCGGAAACCGAAGCCGCTGAAAACAGCGATTCGTGCTGCGGTATCATTTTTATAATACTGATTCATCAGCGTGACTGTGAAATGGCCTGCGGGATACTTTTTTCCGGCGTAGTAAACCTGGCCGTCCCGGTAGTCTGCTGTGAAAAAACAGCTCGTCGTGTTCATGCTCCGCACCTCCACTGAGGCCTGAACAAATTCTACAGTATTTGCTGGCCTAAAATCAGTACAAATATAAATTTTTTGAAAAATCTCGCTTTTCATGTTGCGAATTCATTGTACAATAATTCAAAATCAATTACAAGCCCTTATTTTTCAACGTTTTTTGAATGTTGCGATTATTAATTTTCATGTGTTGCTGAATATGTCGGGAAAAACGACTTTTCGACTATTATATTAGTGAGGGCAGGAAAAAGCCGTCAGAGACCGCGCCGTTTGGCGTTGATCCCTGACGGCTTTTTCTATTCCCCCAAATTATAATCGTCGAAAGGAGATGCACAAACCATGCGGAAGCAGGCTTATCACGACAGCGGGTAGTAACCCTCACCCCGTCACAAACGCCGCGCAGCGGCGAAGGAAAACACAAAATCCGCCCTGAAACGCAACAGTTCAGAGGCGGCACAACCAATTCAACAAAGGAGTAAAACACTATGAAAGATTGCAACGGATTCAAAATCATCGGTGTGGATCACGGCTTTGGCAACATGAAGACTGCCAGCCACTGTTTTCCCACCGGCCTCCTGCATTATGACAGCGAGCCCTTGTTTACCAAGGACCTGCTGATCTATGACGGAGGGTACTATCTCATCGGAGAGGGCCACAAGGAGTTCCTGCCGGACAAGAGCCTCGACGAGGACTACTATGTGCTGACGCTGGCGGCTATCGCTATGGAGCTGGCCGACGAGGGCTTGCAGGAAGCAAGTGTCTATCTGGCGGTAGGCCTGCCCCTGACCTGGACCGCTGGGCAGAAGGAGGCCTTTGCCGCCTATCTCAGCAGGTATTCCGAACTGTCCTTTACCTTCCGAAAGGCGGATTATCGTGTACGGATCGTGGGCGTCAGCGTCTATCCGCAGGGCTACGCCGCCATCGCGCAGATCAAGGGGCAGATGACCGGCGTCAACATGATTGCCGACGTCGGTAACGGCACCATGAATATCCTCTACCTGATCAACGGCAAGCCCCAGTCGGGAAAGATGTTCACGGAGAAGATCGGCGTCTACCAGTGTACGCTGGCGGTGCGGGAGGCCTTCCTGCGGCAAACGCGGCGAGAGCTCAACGACGCCATCATTGATGAGGTGCTTTGCACCGGAACTGCAGGGATTGACGAAGACGATCTATCCATCATCCGCACCACCGCCGCAGCTTACGTGGAAGAGCTCTTCCGCAGGCTGCGGGAGCACGGCTACGACGAGCGCACCATGACCCTCTGGATCACGGGCGGAGGCGGCTGCCTGGTGAAGCACTTCGGCAAGGCTGATCCCCAGCGCGTCCGCTTTGTGGAGGACATCTGCGCGGCGGCCAAGGGCTATGAATACCTGGCCGGCATCCAGATCAAGGCGGGGCGGACGGGATGAGCGTCTATCGGATCACGGTACGATTCAATCTGGAAGACGCCGGGGAACGCGGCGCGGCGGAGTATTTGCAGAGCTTGAAGCACGGGGACTGCAACCGCTTTGTGGTAAACGCCGTGCTGACTCGCGTCCGGGCTGAAAACACAAACGTGGTAGATCCCACCCTGCTGGACAGCATCCGCCGGATCTTCCGGGAGGAAATGCAAGCGATGCCGTCCATTACGGACGCAGCCGATTCTGCTTCACCGGCCGAAGAAGAGAACGATCAAAGCGTGTTGGACGATCTGGAGCTGTTTGGATGACGTCGTTATGACGTCATTTTTCTTTTCTCCAGAGTCCCGTGACGTCAATTTGACGTCACCGCTCTTCCGGCAGAAAAGACGCTCTGCAAGAAGCCAAAGCGAGCCAATAGCGGCATGAGGCACAGCCAGACCGGAGGGAGTAATCCCTGCGGGGGCTGTGTCTCATACCGTAACAAGCAGGGAAAAACCATAGTTTTTCCGAACAGGCCGGGCAAGCCGCCTGTGCTTTTGGGGAGATCCCCAAGCCCCCTTGCCAGGCCGGCCATTTCGAACACAAATCATAATCAGAAGGGAGAAATCATCTTGAAACAAAACCAAGTCAATTTCACCGTCACGGCGGCGGAGAAGAAGCAAATCGAAAAGCTGGCGGAGGCCTGCGGCCTTTCCCAGGGAGAATACCTGCGGCAACGGGCTTTGGGCTATTCCCCCAGAGCCTTCCCGCCTGGGGACGGATACTGGCGGCTGCACAGCGATCTGCTCTGGCTTATGAATCACGCGCTTTCGCCGGAATACAAGGCCCGCTATGACGCCGCCTTTCAGAAGCTCCGTGAAACCTACTTCCTTCAGGAGAAGCAGACGCCGGAAGAAATCCGAGCGGAGCTTGCGGGAGGATAGTCATGGCGACGACTGGCTTCTGGCCCATCAAGGGTCGCTTGAAGGACGTGATCGACTACGCCGAGAACCCGGACAAAACCATCGACCGGAAGTATCTGGACGAAGATCTGTTCCACACCCTGGAATACGCCGCCAACGCCGAGAAGACCGATCAGCGGATGTACGTCACAGCCCTGAACTGCCCGCTGGAAACTGCCTGTCAGTCCATGATGGAGACCAAGCGGCGCTTCGGTAAGCTGAAGGGAAACGTGGCCTACCACGGTTATCAGAGCTTTCGGCCCGGCGAGCTGACGCCGGAGACCTGCCACGAGATCGGAATTGAGACCGCCCGCCGCATGTGGCCGGATTATGAGGTGGTCGTCACGACCCATCTGAACACCGATTCGCTGCACAACCACTTTATCGTGAACTCCGTCAGCTTCAAAACCGGCGAGAAGTTCCAGAACAAGATCCGGGACCATGTGCGGCTGCGGGAGGTCTCGGACGCCCTGTGTCTGAATTACGAGCTGTCCGTGCTTGGCAAATCCAGACTGTACAAAACCGACAAGGATGCCTACTGGGTCCGCAAGGCCGGAAAGCTGACCCACCGGGACGTTCTGAAGCAGGACGTGGAGGAATGCCTCGCCTACGTTTTCCGCATGGAGGATTTTCTGCAGCGCCTGCGGCAAAAAGGCTACGCAAAGAAAAACGGATATCTGCATCCCGTGTTCTTCTATGACGACGGCGTAAGCGGCACCACCTTTGAGCGTCCTGGCTTCAAGGAAATGGAGGCGCTGATCGAGGCCGGGAAGGTCAGCACGATTATTGTGAAGGACCTTTCCCGCTTCGGCAGGAACTACCTGGAGGTAGGCCGTTTTCTTGAGATCGTATATCCCACGCTGGGCGTGAAGTTTATTGCGATTCAAGAGAACGTGGACACGCTGGCTGGCACCGGCACGAAGATGATGCCCTTCCACAACATTTTCAACGAATGGTACGCCGCGCAGACCAGCAAGAAGATCCGGGCTGTCTGGGCGATGAAGGCTGCCAACGGCAAGCGCATTAGCCCCACGGTTCCTTACGGTTACGTAAAGGATAAGGAAAACCGGGAGATCTGGCATATCGACGAGCCTGCCGCCGAGGTGGTCCGTTATATCTTCGCACTATGCCTTGCGGGTATGGGACCGCTGCAAATCGCAAAGCAGCTGGAAAAGGAGCAGGTGCTGACGCCGACCGCATATTACGTCTCCGTAGGTCGGGATGCCAGAAACCCTATGCCCGCCAATCCCTATCTTTGGGCGGAATCAACCGTTGAAAACATCTTGGCAAACCGTCAGTACACCGGCTGTGCGGTCAACTTCAAGACCACAACCGTCAGCTACAAGGTCCATAAGACTATTTACAAGCCTGAGGAGGAATGGCAGATCATCCCCAACATGCAGGAGCCAATCATTGATGAGAACACCTGGCTGCGGGTACAGGAGCTTCGTCAGAATAAGCGGAGAAACACAAAAACCGGCAGAACAAGCCTCTTTTCCGGCCTTCTGTTTTGCCCTGACTGCGGTGCAAAGCTGCACTTCTGCGCATCCAAGAGCCTCAAACCGAATCAGGAGTTTTATCGTTGCGCCAACTACAAGTGTGGTCGCGGAAGCTGCACAATTCATTATATTCGGAATGTGGTGCTGGAGCAAATCGTTCAGACAGCAGTAAGTGACTTGGCAGACTTTGTACGATGCTATGAGCCGATATTTCTGTATCTGCTTTCCCGGAAAACAGAGGCAGAGAAGAAAACAGAGCTCCAGGCAATGCGCCAGCGCTTGACTGCAGCCCAGAGCCGAATCTCCGAGATCGACCGTGTTATTTCCAGGCTGTATGAAGACAACATCCTGGGAAAAATCTCAGACGAGCGCTTTTCCAAGATGTCGGCAGGCTACGAGTCGGAGCAGAAAGCGCTGGAAGCGGAGGTCGCTGAAATCGAGCAGAAGCTCCGGGACGCGGACAAGGCCGGCGTTGATCTGCGGATGCTGCTGAAAGGCCTGCGGGAGTATACCGAGGTAAAGGAACTGACTCCCGAGCTGGTCAACACACTGATTCGGCGCATCGAGGTGCACAACAGCGACCGTTCCAGCGGAAAGATCCGTGTGAAGGTCGATATCTACTTCACCGCCGCAGGCATGATCGACCTACCCACGAAAAAAGAACTGGAGAAGCTGATCGTCGAATTCCAGAAAGAGCATCCAAAAGCTACAGCATAGCAAAACACCACAAAAAGAAACAGTGCAGCCCCCCAAAAGGGGCTGCACCATTCCCACAAGGAAATACTTCCTTATGCGCCTCTGCCGAAGCAGCCAGGTTTTTTTGGTTCCTCTGCCCGGAGCGGTTGCCCGCTCCGGGCTTTGGATTTGTTTCAGAGTTTTCGCTGTGCAGCGATTACTCCATCAGGCCCTCGCCGGTGTAGTACCGGTACAGGTAGGTCACGATCTCAGCACGCGTGCAGTCAACACCCGGGTTGAACAGACCGTCTTCGCCCTTGAAGATACCGGCCTCGTAGGCCCAGATGGCGGCGGTGGTGTAGAATCTGCTGCTGCCGTCAGGCTTGGTGATGTCGGTGTAGGGGTTCTCGATGGTGGGTTCAGGCTGGCCGAGCGCATTCCACAGGAAGGTAATGATGTGGCCGCGAGAGCAGGTGACGTTGATGCCGAACTCGGTGTCGCTCATACCGTTGGTGATGCGAGGATCGTTGTGGTAGCCCCACAGCACAGGATCCGTGTACCACTTGCCTTCCTTCACGTCGGTGAAGGGGTTCTCAGTGGAGGCGGGAGCGGGCTGCTTGGCAGCGTTCCACAGGAAGCGCATCGCCTGGGCACGGGTGACGATCACTTCAGGTCCGAAGTGGGTCGCGTCCATACCCTCGGTGATCTTGGGCTCCTGGGTGAAGGCCCAGTCAATGGCGTCATGCTCGATGGTGCCGTAGGCGGGCATATCCTCGAACATCTCGCACGGGCAGGGCAGAGCCTCGATCTCGACGGTCTTCTCGTCGGTGTACTCCTCGCCCTCGAACTCGACGGTGGCGATGAGCTTCTTCTCGCCGGCAATGTGCGGCAGAGCCTCGGTGATGATCTCCTCGGTGATCTCAGCATCCAGGACCTGCTCGTCGCCGCAATCGCAGGTGAAGGTAGCGGTGGCGGCAGTCAGGTCTTCGTTCCAAGTCCACACGGGCTCGCCGTAGACGTGCTCGTGGACGGGCAGCTCGTAGTCGCCGTTCTTGTTGACGTACATCTGCATGGTGAACAGGGTCAAATCGCTGTTGTCAGCCAGATAGTACGCGGAGAACTCGTTGTACTCGCTGTACCACTCGATGGCTCTGTGGTCGCCGCTGGAGCCGACGGAAGTCGTGGAGACGATGTAGACGTTCTTGTCCGCCTCAGCCGGCACGATCTCCCAAACGGTGTCGTCCGCATCCAGAGGCAGGTTGTTCTTGCCGGCCTGGATGGAGAGCTTGTGGCCCTCGGCGTCGGTGAACTCGAAGCCGCCCTCGACCTCGGTGACGTTCCACACGATGTCAGCAGCGGGATTCCAGACGATGTCGTCCTCAGGCGTGATGTCCTTACCGGCGCGGTAGCTGGTAGAGACAGCCTCGTTGGACAGGGCCTTGCCGAAGAACGGAGCGTAGATGACGACCTGTGCGCCGTCAACCAGCGTGTCGCTCAGATAGAAGGCGTTGGGATCCTTGGGCGTTTCGACGTGGATGGGGATGACCAGGGACTCGTCCTCGACCGCCTCGTCGTTGCGCTCGTAAGGAACAACGACCACGGTGGTGTCGATCTCGTCCTCGGTGTAGGAGAACTTCAGGGAGGCCAGGATGGTCTCAGCGGGGATCTCCTCAGCGTCAGCAAAGGCAAAGGTGATGGTGCCGGTTCTGAGCGCGGGCTCATCCTCGGCGGGCTCGTAGATCTCGTGGCTGTAAGCGTTGAACACCAGGTCGGTGGTCAGCTCCTCGAAGGTCAGCACGTCGGCATTGTAGGTGATGGCGTACAGGCCGTTGGTGACAGCCACGTCCTCAGTCAGGTCAATGGTGACGACGCCGTCCTCAGCGACAGTCTCGTCCACGGGCATCCGGAGATCGCCTCTGACAGCGCCGCGGATGGCGTTGGTGCCGCCGAAGGCAGCAGTCTCTTCGCCCATCTTCACAGCGGTCAGAGCCTCGGTCTGCTCAGCGACATTGAGCATCGCTCTGCCGAGGTTCAGCGGGTTGTTGGAGACCAGAGCCATGGGCACGGCCTCGTAGGTCTTGGCGGGCACGTCCTTGGCAGCCTCGCCGCCCTCGGTCAGGTCGTCCAGGACCTCGATCTTGTCCACATCCAGCCAGTACTGGTCGGTGACGTTGTAGTGACGGACCGCGATGTAGACCTCATCCTCACCGATGAAATCGGCCAGGGAGCCGGTGTACTGCGTCCAGTCGCCGGTGGCGGTGAAGTTGCCGCCGATCTTGGTCATGGAATCGGTGTTGGTGGAGGTGCCGGCATAGATGGCGAAGACCTCAGCCGCCCAGCTGGGATCCTGGCCCTTGGCGTACAGGGAGACGATGGCGTCGTCCTCGGCGTCGGACAGGTCGATGGCGGAGGAGACCAGCCAGTTGTCGGGCATCTGGGCGCCAACGTTGTTGATGTAGGACTGGGAGTAGACCATGCCCACACCGTCGTAAGCGCCGGGCTCGTCGAAGGTGGTGCCGTCGTCCCAGTACCAGCCGTTGTCGGAGCCGTCGGCGTCCACGTTGGTCCAGCCGTTCTCGAAGGGATCGCCCTCGAAGGAATCAGCGGCAATGACGTTGCCGGTGATGATGGGAGCGGGCTCGGGCTCGGGACCGGGCTCGACCAGCTCGACATTCTCGAGGATCTCGACAGCGTCAAGGTCGAGCATGTACATATCGGTGGTGTCGAAGTGACGGATGCCGATGCTGATCTGCTTGCCGATGTAGTCGGCCAGAGGAGCAGTGTACTGCACCCAGTCGCCGGTGACAGTGGTCTCGGGGATCAGCACGTTCATGCCTTCCTCGCCGGACACCTCGACATAGACGGCGAAGTTCTCATCCGCCCAGTCAGAATCCTGCGCCTTGGCCCAGAAGGCCAGGGTCACGTCTTCGGCAGCGCCGGTCAGGTCGATCACGGGGCTGAAGGCCCAGTTGTCGGGATACAGAGCGCCGGTGTCGTTCTCATAGGAGTGAGACATCAGCATACCGGAGCCCTCGTAGGCGTCGATGGAGGCGTAGCCGCTGTCGCCCAGGTTCCAGAACCAGTTGAAGCCGTCCTCGTCGTCGTCGTAGAATACCCAGCCCTCTTCCTCGGGGTCTTCCTCGAAGTAGAAGCCTGCGATCAGGTCGCCGGTGAGATAGGTTTCAGGTTCGGGTTCGGGTTCGGGCTCCACGTCCACGATGGTAGCCAGGTCGTCGAAGGTGCCGATCAGGCCGGAGACGTTCTCCGCATCCATCACGCCGACCAGGTTGACCAGGTCTTCCTCAGTCTCAGCCATGAAGTCGATGAAGTAGATCTTCTTGGAGCCGTTGTCAGCCACAACGATGCCCTGCTCGCCCACATCGACCTCCCAGTCGCCGTGGAGGTCAGCAGTGGTCAGCCAGGCCAGGGAGCAGTCGCTCTGGTCCTCGAAGAGGATGCCGGTGTCGAACAGCTCACTGTAGTTCAGGCTGCCGGCGGTGGGATCGACGTCGATCTCATACAGAACGCCGGCGGTGGTCATCACGTAGTAGACATAGATCGTGGAGCTGTCGCTGGTGCTGGTGCCGCCGAAGCAGATACCGGCCATGTCGGGCAGGATGCTGGACAGGTTCCAGCCGTAGTAGTCAGGATATACCAGCCAGCCGAGGGAGGTGGTGAACAGGGCTCTGTGGTCGTCCAGGTTGCCGCTGCTGTCCAGATGGTTCGGGTAGTTGGCAATATCCATCGGAGGATAGGTGGAGAAGTAGGAGTCGATGCCGTTCCAGGTGTTGTCGGTCTCGTAGGTCTCAGCGTCCAGGACGTAAGGCGTGGTGCCGACACCGGCGATGTAGATGTCGCCGCAGCGTCCGCCGGAGGTCACGTCGCCGGGGGCCGCAGTGCCCTTCTTGGAGGCGACAGCGCCGTCCAGGCTGATCTTGGTGAAGCGGGCGCCGAGGTCGTCTGTGACCTGTGCGCCGACAAAGGCTTCGATGCTCTTGAAGCCCTTGACCTTGACGTTGACGGTCTCAGACAGGTGCTCGCCGGCCTCGTTGGTGTCCACGGTGGTCACGGTGATGGTGGTGGTGCCTTCCTTCAGGCCGGTCACGATGCCGTCCTCGAAGGAGCAGATGGTGGGATCAGCCACCTCAACGGTGTACTCGTTGGTCTCGCCCAGCTTGACCTTGATGGACAGCTCCGCGGTGTCGCCCTCGAAGAGAACGATGTTCAGAGGCTTGACCTTCAGGGACAGGTCGGTGGCGGGCTCATACTGGTACAGACCGGTGACGGGCCACACCTTCTCGTTGAAGTCGCCCACGTCGCCGTTGACGGTGGGATCGTTGGCGTCGATGGCGTAGAGGTGTGCGTAGTCGTCAGCGCCGTTGAGGGACAGGTAGATGAACTCGTTCTCGGGAACGTAGACCATGGAGGCCCAGACTTCGTTGGTGGAGTCAGAAACGCCGCTCAGGTCAATGCCGGTGCTGCCGACCAGCTCCCACATCACGGAACCGCTGTGGTTCATGGTGAAGGTGTACAGGTCGCCGCTCTCGGTCATGACGTAGTAGACGGCAGCGTTATCGTCGTAGTCCTCGCCGTCGTCATAGACGCCGCGGCCCATGTAGCTGATGGTAGCCATCGGGTCGGAGCCGAAGACGTAGCTGGACAGGTCGAAGTAGAGGATGCTGCCTTCCTCAGGATCGATCATGGACAGGTAGGTGCCGTTGTTGTTGGGAGCCAGGACGCGGCCGACGGTGTAGCCCATCTCGGCGAAGGCTTCCACGATGTCAGGCTGCAGCTCGACAGCGTCGGAGGGGATCCACATGGAGACGATGCCGCCGTAGGTCTCGACCTCGTAGGTGTCGGCGTCGAAGGCCATCATGGTGTCGGCGGTGGAGCCGTAGACCATGTCGTCGATCAGAGCGCCCCAGCGGAACTGGCCGACCACGGACAGGGCTTCCCAATCATTGGTCGCGTTGGTCTCGAAGACGGAGGCCTGGCCCTTGCCGTTCTCGTCCCAGATGACGCCGCGGAGCTCCGCAACGGGAGGCTCGGTGACGACCACGAGGACCTTGGCAGTCAGGTTGGGCTCCGCCACGGTGGTGACGGTGATCTCAGTCTCGCCCGCGTTGACCGCGGAGACAGTGCCTCTGTCGTTGACGGAAGCGATGCTGGGATCGGCGGACTCGAAGGTCACGTCCTTGTCGATCAGCGTCCAGGGGAAGACCGCGACGGTCAGGTCCTCGGACTGGCCCTTCATCATGTAAAGGACCTCGGGCTCGACGACAATATCGGTGGCTTCCTCGGTGGGCTGGATCAGGCTGGTGTGGCCGGGAACGATGATCAGGCCGTTGACGCAGCCGTACAGACGGGCGGACTGGTTGGAGCTGGTGTTGCCGGTGCCGGCGACTTCGTTGGCTCTGGTCGCCTTACCGTTGCTGGTGTTGATGACCCACAGATAGTGGTCGTAGTCCTGGGTGGCGTTGTAGTTGGAGGCCAGGTAGAGGATGCCCTCGTTGTGGTCCCAAGCCAGGGCGCCGCCGCCGTTGTAGTTGTAGACGCCCATCAGGCCCACGGGAGCCGCAGTGATCTCAAGGGCCTCGACAGGCTCCTCGGGCTCGGGCTCAGTCTCATTGACCTTGCCGAAGACCTCGATCTGGTCCACATAGACGCGGAACTGGTCGTAGCTGTTGTAGTGACGGACAGCCACATAGACCTCTTCCTCACCGACAAAGTCGGCCAGGTCGCCGGTGTACTGGGTCCAAACGGTGTCGGGCATGAAGTCCTCGGAAACCTTGACCATTTCGGCGGGATCGTCGGAGAGACCGGCGTACAGAGCAAGGGTCTCGGGGTAGCTGCTCATGTAGTTCTTGCCCTGGATGGAGAAGGTCGCCTCGTCATAGTCAGCCAGGTTGATGGCGGGGGAGATGGCCCAGTTGTCGGGATTCAGCGCAGTGCCGCCCGCGTAGGAGGCGGAGAGGATGCACTTGGTGCCTTCCGCCGGAGCGCTGGTGTCCACGCTCCAGTTGCGGCCGTCGCCGTCAGCGTCGATGAACTGCCAGCCTTCCTCGGCATAGTCGGTCTCGAAGCCGAAGGCATAGACCTTTTCGCCGAGCTCAGAGACTTCTTCCTCTTCCTCTTCCTCGACCTCAGGCAGCTCGAACTTGTACAGGGTGGCGTAGCTGGTGGAGCCGTAACCGGCAACATAGAACACGCCATTGTCGTTGATGGCCATGGTGTTCGCCACGGCATAGCTGCCGGAGGCGCCGTCCAGGGTGATGTGCACGACAGGCGTCAGAGCGCCGGTGATCAGGTCCACAGAGTAGACGGTGTTGTCGTCGCCGAGCGCGTACAGGGTCTCATCCTTGTAGTTAAAGGCCATGTCGTAGATCTCGTTGACGGTATCGGAGAACTTGCCGACGCGGGAAGCCTCGTCCAGAGCGGTCAGCTCGGCGGCATAGAGCCAGCCGTCGGTGGCGGCCATGAAGACGTAGCCGTCCACGTACTCAGCGGCGCGGACGCTCACGTCGATGTTGGCGTAGACGCCCAGGCCCTCATAGGTACCGGCGGAGTAGTTGTAGCTCAGCTGGTCCTTGTCGATCTCCCAGACGCGGTTGCCTTCGCCGGGCGCCGCGGTGGTGGTATCCTTGACGAAGCCGATCATCAGGCCGCCGTTGTCCTCCTGCTCGCCGCTGCCGCCCAGGTTGACCTTGAAGGCAGCCTCGTTGCCGGCGTAGTCGGCAACCAGCAGAACGACCTCGTTGGGCAGGGAGACGCCCTCGAGCTCCAGAGGAACCTCGATCTCTTCGCCGGGCTCGGTCTGCTCGGGAACGGTCTCGAAGAAGACCTTGTTGCCGGACTTGTTGGTGATGGCAACGTAAGCGATGTAGTTCTCGTCCTGTGCCTTCACGTAGATGTCGCCGGTGATCAGGTCCTGCAGAGCGCCCTTGACCACGGGAGCGGTGTTGTCGATGGTGACGGTGTAGGCGATCTTGCCGCCCTCGCCGATCACGCCGGACTCCACGACAGCCGCGAAGTCTTCGTTGGTCAGAGAACCGGAGGTGGCGACCTCGCCCTTCATGTTGGCAGCCACCATGGCGTAGTACTCAGGCAGTGCGTAGAAGCTGACGGTGACAACGTCGCCCTCGGCCACACCGGCAGCGCTGAGCTTCTTGCCCACGTTGTAGGTAGCGGGGCTGGTGTTCTGCCAGGAGCCGCCGTTCACGTAGTAGTACGCGCCGTACTTGCTGGTGGGCGTGACCTGGGAGAAGAGGACCTTGCCCTCCTCGTCCTGCACCGCAAAGCCCAGGTTGGTGAGGTTGCGGATGTTCAGGTAGGTGTAGGAGGTGATGGTGGCCTCGCTGTTCATGGCCAGCTTCTCGGCGGGGAACTTGTCCTCGACCATGTAGGGGTTGCCCATGTAGACGACGGACTCGCCGTTGGGGGTCTTCATGGTCAGGTAGTTGATGTTGGTGACGCCGATGTAGGGCAGCTTGCCGGTGCCGTAGGCCTCGTCAATGGCGGAGGTGCGGTCCAGCATGGCGGCGTCGGTCCAGGAGCCGTAGTAGGCCAGGATGGGGATGGAGTGGACAACGTCCATCTCACCCTCTCTGGTGGCTACGGGATCCACGAAGGTGTAGCCCTGGATGTAGGTGCTGTCGTACAGGTAGTCCAGAACTTCCTTGGCCGTGTCGGTCAGCTTGATGTTGACAATGACCTCGGTGGGCTCCTCCGCCGTGATGGTGGGAGTCGCAGCGGCCTCGAGGATCAGGTGGGCGTCGTAGGTGGTGATCTTGCCGTCGCCGTCCACGTCCGCAGCGGCCTCGTCGAAGTCCGCATCCTCGGGCAGCTTGTCGGTCAGGTAGTTCAGGATGGCCTGGGCGTCGGCGGCGTTGGTCACGCCGTCCATGTTGACGTCGGCCTCGAGCATGTAGGTGTTCTCGTAGGTCTCGCCGTTGACTTCGTATGTGACCTCGTAGCCGGGATCGCTCATGCCGAAGTAGCCGATGACGTTGGAGATGCTGGTGGTGCCGGTATACTGCAGCATACCGTAGCCGCCGTTGCCCGCGTAATCCTGGAGGAAGAGGTCGGTGCGGAGCGTGAACTCCTTGGCGCCCTCAATGGGATTCACGGTGAACTTGAAGCTGTACTCGCCGGTGCGGTCGGGATCGTCGCCCAGCTCCGCCTTGACCTTGCCGTCCTTGGCAGTGTCGGGGAAGAGGGTGGAATCCTCACCCATCAGGATGAAGGACTTGGCGCTGACCGCGTCGTCCACGTGGGCAAGGCCCGCGCCGACCCGGATGACGGAGTAGTACTCGCCGTACTGGTCGAAGACGGGATGCGCGGTGGACATCAGCAGGGAGTTGATCAGCTGACGCTGACTCAGGCCGGTCTTCTCGCACAGGTCGTTCTCACGGATGTACTGGGCCAGAACGCCCGCCATACCGTTGACCTGGGGAGCGGCCATGGAGGTGCCGGACATGACCTCATACTGGTCGTGGCCGCCGCCGCCGTTGTTCAGGCCGTTGACGGAGTAGATGGAGCCGCCGGGGGCCAGGATCTCGGGCTTCAGGACCAGGGTGCCGGGAACACCGTAGGAGGAGAAGCTGGAAACAGTCACATCGTCGGAGGGGCCGGGAGTGTAGACTTCCAGCTCTTCGGCAATGCGCATGGTGCCGACGTAGTAGGTGGTGCCGTCCTCCGCGGTGACAGGCTCGGACATGGCCTTGATGGCCAGACCGTCAGCCTGCAGGATGGAGACAGCGGGGATGTTGGTGGTGACGCCGGTCAGGTTCATGTTGATGGCGCCGGTGGTGTTGTTGTAGATGATGCAGGCGACCGCACCGGCTTCAGCGGCAGCGTTGACCTTCTGATAGAAGGAGGAGGTGCCGCGGGAGCACAGAACGACCTTGCCCTCGATGACGTCGGCGTAGGGGGCCAGCTGGGAGTTGCCGTCGCCGTCCGCGCCGTAGTTGTCGAAGTAGACATAGCCATACTCCTTGCCCGCCAGGGTGGAGATGGGGTCGTTGCCGTAGCCGGAGGTCTCGTTGTAGAAGACGTGCTTGTCACCGAACAGGAGGGGCATACCGGTCTGGCCGGAGTTGTCCACGGAAGCCACGGTGAAGGCGTTGGTGAAGGAGCCGGGGCTGCCGCCGGTGGCGTAGTTGTTGTCGTCCATGTACAGATAGGAATACATGGAGCTGTTCTTCGGGGTGTCGTACCACATACCGCTGTTGCCGGCGGAGATGGAGCAGACCATGCCGTTCTCCACGAGCTCATTCATGACATCCTCATAGCCGCTGGAGAAGCCGAAGCCGGCGGCGCCGGAGCCCAGGGACAGGTTCGCGGAATCGCAGCCGAGGATGATGGCGTCCTCAATGGCGACCATGTAGTCGGAGTCGTAGGCGCCGCCGCCCTTGCCGAAGACCTTCATGGTGACGATCTGGGCGTCGGGGGCAACACCCTGGGTGCCGACAGCTTCCAGCGCGGGCTTGAACTCGCCGTCAACCTTGATGAAGCGGTTGGCCGCGGAGATGCCCTCGACGTGGGAGCCGTGCTCGCCCTGGGAGTCGTTGATGTGCTCAATGTAGCTGACGTCCTTGTCAACGTAGTTGTAGCCGTAGCCGATCTTGGTGCTGCGGTAAGCCGCGGCGCCGGAACCGATGTTGGCGTTCAACTGATCCTTGACGGCGTCAATGCTCTCGGGGGTCAGCAGGTTGAGGGAGGCGATGTAGTCCTCGTAGGACATGCCCTTCTCCTCGGCGTTCAGAGCCAGAGCGTACTCCAGGCCCTCGCCGGAGAAGGACTGGTGCTCGCTGTCGATACCGGTGTCGATGACAGCGACCTTGCTGCCGGCGCCGGTGTAACCGGCGGCCCAGACGATGTTGGAGCCGATCATGTAGGAGGCGGCGCCGTTGTTGGGTTCGTCGCCCTTCTCAGCTACCTGAGGCTCGTAGCGGTTCTCCAGGAAAACGTCCTTGACGCCCTCGATGCCCTTGATGGTCTCGATCTGGCCGTAAAGCACGTTCGCGGAGATGAAGTTGGCCGCCAGGGTCAGATTCCACTGAACATCCAGCTTGCCGCCGATCGCGTTTTCGATCTTGGCGGTGATGGCTGCCTGGTCGGCGCGGAGGTTTTCGCGGTAGGCCTTGGCTTCTGCGTTGTTCGCAATTCCCTCGGCGCTGAAGCCGGCTTCCAGAGTGGAGGCCTTGTCCAGGGCGATGGAAACACGAACCACGTCAGTCAGCGCATGGTCTTCCTGTGCGATGGAGGTCTCTTCGTCGGTTTTGCCCAACTTCTGAGACTCCAGTTCACCGGGGTCAATGGGGGTCAAGGTGAGTTCCTCGACCGTTTTCCCTGCCGCCTTGTCCGGTTCCGCACTGGCCACGGGGACCAGGAAGGAGCCGATCATGGCAAGGGCAAGGACCACCGACAGGATCCGGCGGAACAGCGACGTGTTCTTCATTGTCATGTCTCCTTATAAAAATATTTATATCGTCCGCTCAATTCCCGGGAGCGGAAAATATACGTTTTTTCCGACCGTCATGCTGATTTTTTGGATTTTTCCGAAGCCGTTTCCAAGTTTATCCAAATTCCGGCAAAATCCGCCAAATATGCACTTGATACAAGAATCCTATTCAAATCTGCATTGCAAGTCAGCACTTTGGGTACTCTATATTCTATCAGAAAATCCCTCCGCGGTCAAGTGCTGCGTCGCAGAAATTGTAAAAACCTTTTCACAAAAAATTCACAAAAAATTTTCCCCGCCGTAGGGGACGGGTCCCCCGTCCCGCCGTCCCCGCCGTCCGTTCCCCGCCGTAGGGGACGGCCCCCGGACGACCCGAAAACCTCCCCTGCTTGCAGGGGAGGGGGACCGGCCTCAAGGCCGGTGGAGGGGTCGCCTCGACGACAACTTCCCCACCCATAGCGGCCAAGCTCCGGACGACCCGCATTCCCGAAACGATACGCTGGCACGGGGCGTCGAGGGCGCCGCCCCCTACGATTCCCCGCCGTCCCCCGCCGCCCCCGCCGTCCGTTCCAGCCGTAGGGGCGCTCATTGAGCGCCCGGCGCTCGGAACGAGCGCATTTGCCGCAGGCAAATCCGGGACGGTCCCCCAAACAGGAGACCGTCCCGGAAAAGGTTTCGCGCTTGGATCGGGTTTCGCGCTTGAATCGTTTGCTGACGCAAACAATGGATGCTCCGCATCCGCGGGCGCTTGATAAGCGCCCCTACGGCGCAAACCGGGCGCTTCCTCCGCCTGCGGCGGATAAGAGCCGCACCCTACAGCGCAAACCCAACGTTCCCCGCCGTAGGGGACGGGTCCCCCGTCCCGCCGTCCGTTCCCCGCCGTAGGGGACGGGTCCCCCGCCCCCGCCGTCCGTTCCAGCCGTAGGGGCGCTCATTGAGCGCCCGGCGCTCGGAACGAGCGCATTTGCCGCAGGCAAATCCGGGACGGTCCCCCAAACAGGAGACCGTCCCGGAAAAGGCTTCGCGCTTGGATCGGGTTTCGCGCTTGAATCGTTTGCTGACGCAAACAATGGATGCTCCGCATCCGCGGGCGCTTGATAAGCGCCCCTACGGCGCAAACCGGGCGTTTCCTCCGCCTGCGGCGGATAAGAGCCGCACCCTACGGCGCAGCCGCGGGCGTTTGGTCAGCGTGCCTGCGGCGTCGGTCCGGCACTTACAGCTTCAACCCTGGGATTTTCATTGACCGCAATAGCTCCCGCTGTTCGTCATTCTCCATGCTTTGAATGCCAGCCTTTAGATACGCTATGCGCAGATTCGCTTCGCGCAGATCCGCTTCGCACAGATTCGCTCCGAACAGATTCGCTCCGCGCAGGTTCGCTCCGCGCAGGTCCGCTTCTCGCAGATTCGCTCTGCTCAGATCTGCTTCGCGCAGATCCGCTCCGCTCAGGTCCGCTTCGCGCAGGTCCGCTTCTCGCAGATTCGCTCTGCTCAAATCTGCTCCGCCCAGGTCCGCTTTGTACAGTCTCGCTTCGCCCAGAATCGCTTTGTGCAGTTCCGCTCCGTTTAGATCCGCTCCGCGCAGATCCGCTCTGCGCAGATACGCTCCGTACAGATACGCTCTGCTCAGATTTGCTCCGCGCAGACTAACCCCATATAGATTCGTAAATCCAAGCCAAACACTTCTAAAGTCGCCGAAGGCTCCGGGTTCATATCCCTCTCCTGCGCTCCAAAAGCCACGGAATATATCCCCAAACACCGTGGGCAGCAGCCCCGCGTCGTTGAGCTCCTTCACGTCCCGCCACCAGCGGTGCCGTTCTCCCTCCCGGCACAGGGGCTCCCGCAGAGCCCAATCGCAGCGGACCACATTGGCAAGAATCGCGGTAATGGTCGGCAGCAGGCGCTTCTCCTTCAAGCCGTCGTAGACCCTGCCGTCGCCCAGCAGAAGCTGGAGCAGGTCGGGACAGAGCTCCTGCTCCCGCTCCCGGGTGGGCAGCCCCCTTCCGCTCCCTTCGGCTTTTGCCCGAAGATACAGAAATTCAATGACCCGAGGCTCCAGCCTCGTCCGCAGCTCGTCCCGGAAGAACATGGTCAGCTTCCGTATCTTTTCCTCCCGCGGTGCGGGGTCCTCGTAGACGCGCAGCAGCTCCCGCCAGAGCTTCTCCGCCAGGAAGAAGTCCCGGATGTTGTTGTGATAGAACTCCACGGCCCCCCGGTCCTCGCTGGACTTCAGATAGCAGCAGAGCCCCGCGTTCCGCTCCGCCAGGCTCCGGGCGGTATCTTCATCCCGGAGGCCCCTGCGGAAACTCGGGTCCTCCTCCCACAGGCGGTCGGCAATGGAAGCAAGCTCCTCGTATTGGAGATAGAGCCGCTCGTTGCCCCCGCGGTACATCCGCCAGGCCATCTCCTCCGCCAGCCTGTAGGGGGCGGCCCCATATTCGACGCCGGGGTGGGCCTCCTCGTCGTGCAGCCGCTTGGTGAGCCGCTCGGAGAACAGGCGGTGATACAGCTTCCACAGGTTCTCCCGCTCCTCCGGCCCCACCGCTCCGGCGGCCAGGAGGTAGAGGGTCAGGGGGGTGTCGCAGACGCCCTCTTCCTCACCCTTGCGGATGTAGGCCGCCAGATCCTCCGGAAGCCCACAGGCGCAGCCCTTGGGGTCCGTGTAGCGCTCAATCCACTCTGCCCGCTTTTCCTCGTCGAAATGCCGCAGTTCCAAAATGTCCGTGGAGATGTCGATGTCATGCCGGATATAGCCGGGGCGGGAGGTGACGATGAAGCGCCAGCCCGCCAGCCGCTCCGCGGTCAGTCGGTAGAGCAGATTCTCATAGTCTCCGATCCCCTCGATGATGCAGAGCTCGTCGAAGCCGTCCAGCACCAACACAGCCTTGGGGAAGCGCTCCAGCAGCCACTGCTTCCGGCGCCACTTCTCCCCCGCCGGAGCGCCTAAGGCGTCCAGCAGGGCCGGGAGCAGACCCTCCTTCGCCGTGATGCGCTCCTTGTCCAGCTCCCGGAGCCGGACCGTCACCAGGGGACGGTCCCCCAGGACCCGGCTGCCGATCTCGTCTCTTGCCCGCTTGTGCCAGCACAGGGCCTGGACCAGGCTGGTCTTGCCGCAGCCCGCGTCCCCCTCCAGGATCAGCAGCTCCTTGCTTTCGTCCTCCACGAAGGCCCCCAGCCGCGTCCAAAGCTCCGTCTCCGGCTCGTTTTCGTTCTTGAGGTTCCGATATTTCTGGAGCACGAAGAGGTTCCGCAGACAGACGGCAGGCTGTCCCTTGTGGAGAAACAGGGGCTCCTCAAAGGCGTCCGCGTAGTCCCCGTTCCAGATATGATAGTCTTTTTGATCGTATTTTTGATATGTCGCATCCCGCATCATTTGGATCGCTCCCTTCCGGGTCTGTCTTTTTTTCTATCCGACGCCCCTGTTTCGTAGGGGCGGATGCACACATCCGCCCTCGTTCGCGGACGGAAGGCAGGGCCGATGAGGGCATCGGCCCCTACGGACACTGTTTATTTCTTCTGCGCCAGCCATTTTGCCAGGGCGTCGGCCATGGCGGGGTTGGCCTCGGACTTCTGCTCCTGCTGGGCCATGTAGCGCCGCACGTCGGACTTGCCCGCGCCGTCCCGCTTCCGCCGGGCCTCGAAGTCCGAAAGCTTCTCCCGGTAGCCGCAGGCGCAGGCGAAGGTCTGCTTGTCGCCCTCGCCCCAGAGCTCTAACTTCTTGTGGCAGTTGGGGCAGCGGGCGTTCGTCACCTGGGTGGTGCGCTTGCGGAAGCCGCATTCCCGGTCCGGGCAGACCAGCAGCTCGCCCCGCTTGTCCTTCACTAAAAGCAGCAGCTTTCCGCACTCCGGGCAGGGCTTCCGGGTCTGGTTGTCGTGGGAGTAGGCAGCCTCGCTGGCCTGCACGTCCTTCACTAACTTCGCGGCGTACTGCCGCATCTGGGCCACGAAGTCCGTGTCCCGCTCCTGCCCCTTGGCGATGCGGGCCAGCCGGTCCTCCCAGCGGGCCGTCAGCTCCGCGCTGCGGAGCTCCGCCGGGGCCAGGCCCACCAGCTGGATGCCCTTGGAGGTGGGGACCAGGGTCTTGCCCTGGCGCTCGATGTAGAAGGAGGAAAAGAGCTTTTCGATGATGTCCGCCCGGGTGGCGGGGGTACCCAGGCCCGAGGTCTCCTGCAGGATCTTCTGCAGATTCTTGTCGGCCACCTGGCCCTGGGGGTGCTCCATCGCGGTCAGGAGGGTGGCCTCGGTGTAGCGGGCCGGGGGCGAGGTCTTGCCTGTGGTGAGGCGGAGCTTCCGCACCCGCAGGCGCTGGCCCTTTTGCAGGTCGGGCAGGCGCTGGTCCTCCTCGGCCTCCGCGTCCTCGTCCTCCAGGGCGGAGAAGTTCTTGTCATAGGCGGCCTTCCAGCCGGGGTCCAGGACCCGCTTTCCGGAGGCCGTGAAGCTCCGCTCCCCGAGCTTCAGGGTCAGGGAGATCTGCTCGTATTCATAGGGCGGCATCAGCACCGCCAGGAAGCGGCGCACCACCAGATCGTAGACGTTCTTCTCGGGGCCGGTCAGCTCCCAAAGGGAGGCGGCCTCCTCGGTGGGGATGATGGCGTGGTGGTCCGTGACCTTGGCGTTGTTCACCAGGTACTTGGTCTGGAGGGGCTTCTTCCGCTGGACGGCCCAGGCCAACTCCTTGTACTCCCCCTGGGCCACGGCCCGCAGGCGGTCCGGCAAGGTGGGGACCACGTCGTCGGAGATGTAGCGGCTGTCGGTACGGGGGTAGGTCAGGGCCTTGTGCCGCTCGTAGAGGCTCTGCATCAGGTTCAGGGTCTCCTTGGCGGAGTAGGCGTATTTCCGGTTGGCGTCCCGCTGGAGCTCCGTCAAATCGTAGGCCGCCGGGGGCGGGGTCATCTTCCGCATCTTGCTGATCTGGGTGATGACGGCCTCCTTGCCCTCGCACTGCTTCAAAAGCTGCTCCATTTTCTCCCGGTCAAAGGAGCGGGCGTTGCCGTTCTCGTCCTTGTAGGTGGCCCGGAAGCCCTCCAGCTCGGCGCAGAGGCCGTAGAATTCCTTCGGCACGAAGCGGCGGATCTCCTCTTCCCGGGCCACCACTAAGGCCAGGGTGGGGGTCTGGACCCGGCCCGCCGAGAGCTGGGCGTTGTGCTTGCAGGTCAGGGCCCGGGTGACGTTGAGGCCCACCAGCCAGTCCGCCTCGGAACGGGCCTGGGCGCTCTTGAACAGGTTGTCGTAGTCCTTGGCGGGCTTGAGGTTGGCGAAGCCCTCCCGGATGGCCCGGTCCGTCTGGGAGGAGATCCACAGCCGCTTGGCGGGCTTGTTCCACCCGGCCTTGACCATGATCCACCGGGCCACAAGCTCGCCCTCGCGGCCCGCGTCGGTGGCGATGACCAGATCGGACACGTCGCCCCGCTTCATAAGGCCCGTGACCACCTTGTACTGGCGGGAGGTCTCGGGGATCACCACCAACTTCATCTTCTCCGGCAGCATGGGCAGGTCCTCCATGCTCCATTTTTCCAGCTTTTTGTCGTACACGTCCGGGTCCGCCAGGGTCACTAAATGGCCCAGGGCCCAGGTGACGATCCAGCGGTCTCCCTCCATATAGCCGTCGGCGCCCCGGCGGCAGCCCAGGACCCGGGCCAGCTCCTTGCCCACCGAGGGCTTCTCAGCCAAAACCAGCGTCTTTGCCATAACTGTCTCCTATACATTTTTATAATATGGAAGGCGCCTGCCGACCGGCGGGCGCGAGCCTTCCCTCTGTCATTTTTTCCGCTTCCAGAGGCGGACGCAGAGCCAGATGGCCAGGGCCAGGCAGGCCACTAAGGTCACGGTCCCCATCAGGGGTCCCGCGTAGCTGCCCACCCAGCCGCCGGTCAGGAAGGCCAGGGCCAGGAAGGCGATGATGTGGGACATGGTCTTGGCGTAGGCCTTGGGATTTTTGATCTCGGCGGCGTAGTTCCTGGGGATCAGCCGCACGTCCAGGGTCAGCCGCAGCAGCGCCGCGTAGAGCAGCAGCATCCCGCCGAAGCCAAAGGTAATAAACAAAAACGCGTATTCCATTGCTTTCTCCTCCTGTCTGTCAGAGCAGCGCCTTCGCCGCCAGACCTGCCAGCAGGGCGATAACTGCACTTACCAGCGTACCGACGAGATAGCGCTCCGCAAAATCCCGGTCTGTTTCGATCTGCTTGAAGCGGGCCACGCTCTTGGCCGTCAGCACGAAGCCGATGGCGCCAAACTGCCCGCAAAGTACCAAAACTGAAATGATGAGCCGTTCCAGCTTTCCGATTTGCTCGCCGCTGCGAACTGCGGGTGTCCTTCCGGCTTTTTTCGTTTCCTGCGCTGTGTTGCTCGCAGGCTGAAACAAATCAAAAACCTTCCGAATCAGGACCGCCGCAGGATCCCATATCACACAGGTCAGGGCTGAGCAGACCAGCACCGGCCAAAAGCCAGACATATTTTTATGATTTGTCAGCAGTGCCGTCTCGTTTCTCTGCAGCAGAAAATACCAGACGCCGACAATGGCGACAACGTGCAGGAGCTGGTCCATGCAGAAGATGTTCAAACGACCCATCGGCTTCTTCCATATCTTTTCCGCAACATAAGCCCGTAGGAAGTCTATGATAAAATGGGAGAAAGCCAGAATCAGCCATCCCCAAAGTGCCTGCCCGCCTTTCGCGCAGAAAAAAACTGCCCCAAGCATGATCAGACCGTAAATTCCCGCGTGCAGAAGCAGCCATTTGTATTTCTCCGTTTTCTTTTTTGCCAGACATTCGGGCTGGCAAAGGTAATCCCCCAGCACGTGGGCGATCCCTAACATCAACAGGATCGTCATCTGTTTGTCCTCTCTTTCTCTCTGTCCCGGCAGTATTCCTCCCAGGCCTGTTTCAATTCCTGCGTCAGCGCCAGGGCCAAAGCCCGCTCCGCGTAGGCGTTGGAGCTCCGGAGGGCGATGTCCACCGTCTGCCGGTTCAGCCCGGCGGCTAACGCCACAGCGGTCGCCGCGCCGCGCGGGTGCGCTTCTTCATATATGCTCAACCGCGATTTCGACAAAGATGTTTCTATGTTTCCTGCAAAATAATGATCCTTTCTATTTTTTGTTCCAGCTTCATTCATGGCTGCCCTCAATGTAAGCCCTCGCAATCGCGATCCCCATTGCGAATAGAATATCTGCGGTTCCTCTGCCACCGATCGTCTATTCCACAGTTCCGACTTTACTTCCGCAAAGGGCCTGCGGCGCTTTTCCTGCTTCTCCATCCCGAACACAGCCTCCGCCTCCGGCGACTGCATTAGTAAAACCACCTTGCCCCACGCTTCGAAGCACTCCTCACCCCACTCGACAAAATCCTCCTCGTTCCCAAAAAACGGGTACATACATTCCAGCAGCAGACTCAACTCGTTCTGATAGGCAGTATTGCGCTCTGTCAGGCAAAAGCCCGCGTTCATCATGGCGTTCCAGGCACGGTTGGACGGAAAAACCTCGTCACCTGACTCGCCAAACATCAGCAGCGCCGTGTTGTCGTTGTCCCGCTTCGCCAGCTCGATGGCCTCTCTGGCTCTGTGATAGGCGGTGCCGTCCTGATAAAAGGTGTTTTTGTCTTCGATCTGTGTGGTCCATTCCCCGGCGCCGATGCCCGCGTGGAGCTCCAAAGGAAAGAGCAGACGACGCAGCAGCCGCAGACAAAGATAGGCCCAGACCGGGCTGACAAACAGCGCCTGGACCTCGTCTCCGCCATTGAAGCACAACTCCCGCAGCATTACGTGACGAAACAGCTTGTTTGCCGTCTCCGCCGCCCGAATCATATACTGTTGGATCTGCTGTCGTGCCTCCGGCGCATAGCGTCGGGAATGCTTCAAGTCAATCATCAGTGCAGCCGCCAGCATACAGTTTCCACCCCTGTTTTGTGTGTTTAGATCATCATAGCATAAACAGGCTCAAAAAGCAATCATTTTTTACTGCACTTTTTATTTGCAGTTAATTATTATTGCTTTTTCAAATAGCAGTTAAATTTTACTGCACTTCTGTCCCTTCCATAGAATTGCAAGAGCCTGCACAGGCCCTTATTCCAGACCCGAATTTGCAGACTTCCGAAAAGCCCGGCGCAGCAGCCAGAGGGCGAAGATCGCCGCCAGGCCCTCCCCGACGGGCAGGGCGGAGGCCAGGCCCATCTCCCCGAAGAGCTTGTCCAGCAGGAACATCAGGGGGATGTAGATGCCCAGCTCCCGGACGCAGGCGTGGAGCATGGTGTCCCGCCCGTTGCCGATGGCCTGGAGGCTGAAGGAGGTATGGTAGTTGAGCATCTGCACCGGGGCCGCCAGGCAGCGGACCCGCAGGAAGGCCGCCGCGAAGCTCACGGTGGTCAGGGCCCCCGCCGCGTCCTCCGCCGAGGTGCTGAGGAAGAGGTTGGAGACGGGCCGGGCCAGCAGCTCCAGCAGGGCGATGCTGACGCCCGAGACGATGAGGCCGTAGAGCCGGGCCTTGCGCACCGCCGCGTGCATCCGCGCCCGGTTCCCGGCGGCGTAGTTGTAGGCCACAATGGGCATCATGCCCTGGCAGAGGCCGACGTTGACGGCGTTGGGAATGCGCTCCACCTTCATGACGATGCCGAAGGCCGCCAGGACCAGGTCGTCATGGGCCGCCGCCAGCCGGTTGACGCAGACGCTGGCCACGTCGAAGAGCCCCGTCAGCACCGCCGAGGGCACGCCCACCACGTAGAGGCTGCGCTTGTGCTCCCGGGCCAGTCCCCGGGCCTGGCCCAGCCGCAGGGTCAGGGGCGCCCGGGCCGAGGCCTTCCGGTAGGCAAGGAGCAGGTAGCTGACCCCGAAGATGTTGGAGATCAGGGTCGCCAGGGCCGCGCCTAAGACCTCCTGGCCCTTGGGCAAAATCACAAACATGAACAGGGGGTCCAGGGCCATGTTGAGGATGCCGCCCATGGACAAGCCGAGGCTGGCCTGGGAGGAGTGGCCGGTATTCCGCAGCAGGTGGGCCAGGGTCAGGGCCAGGATCGTGGGGGTGGTGCCCACCACGATGACGAAGGTGGCGTACTGCTCGGCAAAGCCCAGAGTGTTCTCGGAGGCTCCTAAGAAGCGGAGGATGGGGCTCATAAACAGGCCGACGACGGCGGCGTAGCTCAGGCCCAGCAAAATGGCCCCCCGCACCGCGTAGGCGCTGACCTTCCGGCCCTCCTCGTCCCGCTTCTGCCCCATGAGCCGGGCAATGAGGCTGCCGCCGCCCACGCCGTAGAGGTTGGCGAAGGCGACGTTGAGCATGGTGAGGGTCAGGGTGATGGTGGTGGCCGCCATCATGTAGGAGTTGCCGGTGCGCCCGATGAAGAAGGCGTCCACCATATTATAAATGAGATTGATGAGCTGGCTGATGATGGTGGGGATGCCCATAGCCGCCAGGGCCCGGGGGATCGACACCCGCTCAAAGAGCTCGGTCTTGGAGAGCTTGGAGGTCTGCATAGCCAAATTCCTTTATCCCTTTTTTTGTTGTTCTTTTTTGATTATACCATTCAATTCTCAATTTTCAATTCTCAATTGCTCTCCCGCGTGACCCACCAGGCCGCCAGGGAGCCCGCGAAGTTGCCCGCCACAGCCAGGGGCAGGGACCAGTCCCAGCTCCGGGCGGCGCCTAAGGTGATGACGTTGGCGATGCAGTGCTGGAAGCCGCAGAAGATAAAGAGGGGGATTCCCACCAAAATCCCCAGGGGCGTCCCCTTCCGGTAGAGCAGCACGGCGACATACATCACCACGCCGCAGAGGCAGGCCTTGAGGAAAAAGGACAGGGAGAGCTCCCAGGAAGCGAGCTTTTCCGCCGCCGGGGCCGCCAGGGAAGGGTCCGCCGCGGAGAGCAGCCAACCGAAGACCCAGCCCGCCGCCAGATTCCCCAGCAGGATCAGCAGCAGCTCTGTCAGGGGGATCTTGTCCGCGAAGAGGAAGCCGCACTTGCCGGTGAAGAGGTTCAGGCCCATATAGCAGACGGCCAGCAGGCCCAGGGTGAAGAGGAAGGGCCCCAGGGGCGTCCCCAGCTTCAGCAGGGCCGCGTCCCCCAGGGCGATCGCCAGCGCCGCCCCGGCGCTTTTGCGAAGCAAATCAAGGTGTTTCATCATGATACTCCTTTTTTGTAGGGGCCGATGCCCACATCGGCCCTCCGATTCAACGCGGGGAAGGGCCGATGTGGGCATCGGCCCCTACAGGATCAGAAGAAGCTCCACCGGGACAGCAGCAGGCCCGGAATCACCACGATCAGGAAGAAGGCCCAGCTCACCAGGGTAAAGGTCTTGATGAACTTCCCGCCCCGGCCTGGGTACTCCCGGACGTAGATGCGGTAGTTGATGACCGAGGCCAGGGAGCCGATCAGGGAGCAGAGGCCCGCCGTGTCGGCGCCGTAGATCAGCCCGGCGAAATTCTCCGTGAAGGGATACAGGACGATGGAGGCCGGGACGTTGGAGATGATCTGGCTCAGGCCGATGGCCCACCAGTATTCCTTCCCCGCCACTGCCTGCTTCAGGGCTCCGGCGATCTTCTCGTTGGCCGCCACGGAGGAGGAGAAGATGAAGAAGCACAGGAAGGTAACAAGCAGCACATAGTCCACCTTGGCGAAGAGCCTCCGGTCCACCGCCAGGATGACCCCCAGCACCACCGCCGCCGCGGCGTACCAGTAGGGCGTCCGGGTGACGATGACCAGCAAAATCAGCACAAAGAGCAGGGCGTAGGCCACGCGCTGCCGCTTCCGCTCGGGCCGCCAGGGGGTCTCGGCCCCGGCGGCGGAGATCTCCTCCCGCAGGTCCTTCCGGTAGAGGAAGAAGACGAAGCCCACCAGCAGCACCGCCGACATAGCGCACAGGGGCAGCATGTGGAGCATGAAGTGCCAGACGCTGACCTTGGCCTGCCCGTAGAGGAAGAGGTTCTGGGGACTGCCGAAGGGGGTCAGCAGGCTGCCCCGGATGGCCGCGATGTTCTGCATGGAGATCACGGGCAGGATGTACTTCTCCTTGCCGCCGCTGCGGAAGAGCAGGATGGTCAGCGGCACGAAGATGATCAGCGACACGTCGTTGGTGACGAACATGGAGCTGAAGAACACCCCGAAGATCAGAAAGAGGGTCAGGCTCGTCATCCGCCGCAGGCCCCCCGCCAGCCGCACCAGGGGCCGCAGCACGTTCTCCTGCTTGAAGCCCTCCAGCACGCAGAGCATCATCAGCAGGGTTCCTAAGGTCCGCCAGTCGATGTCCTCCAGCAGCCGCGCCGAGGGCGGCGTGATCAGCAGGGCGATCCCCGCCGCCAGCAGCGAGAGGGTCAACATCATCTCTTTTTTCAAAAATTGAAGGACCTGTTTCATTTCGTCTCTCCCTCATCCGCTTCGCCTTTTTCGTTTTTCGCTTCGCTTTTCCCGTTTTCCGTTTCGTTTTTCCCGTTCTCCGCATCTTGTGTCCCGTCCTCCGCTTCGCGCTCCTCCACGGCTTCCCCGTGGACCTTCACCCGGCCCCCGTCGGGGCAGGCGGCGTCAAAGCACCGGGCCCGGCTCTCCCCGTAATCCAGCTCCGCCCCGTTCAGCAGGGCGAAGACCTGGGGATAGATCCCGCTCCAGAGCTCGTGGCAGAGGGGCGGGCAGAGCCCGTCCACATAAAACACGTCCCCGGCCCGGCAGTACCCCTCCCGGCACCGGCTCTCCGTGATCGTCAGCTTGACTTTCATCCTGTTTTCCTCCTGTCCTGTTTCCGCCTGTAGGGACAAGCATCGCTTGTCCGCCGCGCCGCCTGTAGCGTCGGCTATCAGCCGACCAATGTCCCCCGCCGCAGGGGCGGTCAATGGCCGCGCCGTCTCCTGTAGCGCGGGCAATCTGCCCGCCGTCTCCTGTAGCGCGGGCAATCTGCCCGCCGTCTCCCGTAGCGCGGGCAATCTGCCCGCCACTCCCCGCCGTAGGGGGCGCTCTTACCCCGCAGGGGTGAGCGTCCCGGCGCTCGGAACGAGCGCATTTGCCGCAGGCAAATCCAACCCGGTCCCGAAAACGCAGCCCGGCTGGATTGTTTGCTGACGCAAACGATTGTTTGCTCCGCAAACCGGGCGGCTCATCCGCCTGCGGTGGATAAGAGCCGCACCCTACAGCGCATCCGCGGGCGCTCAATGAGCGCCCCTACGGCGCAAACCTGCCGTTCCAGGCCCGTAGCGCGGGCAATCTGCCCGCCGTTTTCCATCCCGCTTTTTGGTCGCTTACGCATCCTCTCCCGGCCAAAGGAACAGTCCCGCGGCGGCGGCCAGGTTCCGGAAGAGCTCCGGCAGGGTCCCGGCCCGGCAGTAGACCGTCATCCAGCTGTCCCCCGGCTCCACGTCGATCATCAGCGCCCAGGCCGGGAAGACCGCCCGCAGGAAGTCGTTGCCCGCCAGTGCCTCCAGCCGCCGGACGAAGGCCTCCGGCTCCGGGTTCCGCGCCCAGGTCTCGCAGCCGTCGAAGGACACGTCCATATCCGCGTAGCAGTTCAGCCGCAGCAGCAGCTCCGCCTGCCGCCGGTGGAGCTCCGCCTGCCGGGCAGGCTGGCGGAAGTACCGCTCCACCGCGAAATACCGGTCCGCCGCCTCCGGCGGCACCCGCCGGGGCAGCAGGTCCGCCACCCAGAAGGGTCCCTCCAGCAGTTCGCCCATCAGGGCGTCCCGGTCCTCCGGCGCTTCGGCGGGCCGTGTGCCCGCCGAGAGGTCCTCGAGAGCGGCGATCTGGGACAAAAAATAGACGGTGTCGTCGATTTGCAGTCCTTCCTCCGCGCGTCCGAAGGTGTCGAGATTTTCCCCGGCGGAGCAGAACTCCGCCGCTCCCGTGAGTACCTCGCCCCACTCCGTCGTCAGCCGCACCGGCTTCCCATCATATCCTGAAAGGCTCATTTTCTCAATTCTCCTTCCAACTTTTTTCCATTCCTCTCCAGCTCCAGCAGCGCCGCCTTTCGCTCCAGGCCCCAGGCGTAGCCGGTGAGCGCTCCCTTCGCGCCCACCACCCGGTGGCAGGGGAGGATGACCGCGATGGGGTTCCGCCCCACCGCGCCGCCCACGGCCCGGGCGGAGACCCGGGAGAAGCCCTCCCGCGCCGCCAGCTGCCGGGCCAGCTCGCCATAGCTCGTCGTGCTGCCATAGGGGATCCTCAGCAGCAGCGCCCACACGGCCCGCTGAAAGGGCGTCCCCCGCAGCCGCAGCGGCGGCGCGGCCCCCGGCTCCCTGCCGTCAAAATAACGGTCCAGCCACTGCGCCGTCTCGACAAAGACCGGCAGCGGCCTCTTTTCCGCCGTCGGCACCCCGGAAGGCGGCCTCTCTTCCGCCGTCGCCCCCCCGGAAGGCGGCCTCTTTTCCGCCGTCGGCGCCCCGGCGGGCGGCTCAAGGAACCGCAGCCCCGTCAGGGCCTCCCCGTCGCCGGTCAGCCGCATAGGGCCCAGCGGAGACGCATATTCCCAAACAAATTCCTGTTCCATCTCCCGCTCCCGGCGGCCTCCGTTCCGGCGCTCCCGGTCCTTTCTCCCGCTTTGGTCCTTCCCGCTCAACTGAACCAGCTCCCGTTGTATCGCTTCTGGGCCCGGTGCATCACGGTCAGGCCCGCGGCAAAGCCCAGGAGCATCGCAAGCCACCACAGGGGAGACTCCAGGAGGTTGAGGACCCCCGTGACGCAGAGCCCGACGCCGATCACGATCAGGCCGATCCCGATCCTTCGGGCATAGGCGGGCAGCTCCTCTTCCTTTACATTTTTATAATGGTAGTCGTGGAGCAGCGAGACCTTCTGCTTTTTCCAGATCAGCAGTCCCTGTACGATGCACAGCAGGCCCACCGCCAGCTCAATCAAAAACCCGATCAGCATTGTTCCGCCTCCTCATAGCTTCTCCGTCCTTCCGACGGCTTATTTCCGCTCTGTTCTCTTCCGTTTCTTCGGCTCCTGCAATTCTTCATACATCGCTTCCAACAGCTCCCGCAGGAAGGCTCCGTCGTCCACCTCGTCCACTAACAGCATCTCCCCGGCGCTCTCATAGGGGCGCTCTCGCGCCGCGCCGGGCAGCCTCGCCAGGGAGGCGGGTGTCTGCTTCACCAGAAGCCTGTCGTCATAGATCCCGCCGACGATCCTGCCGCGGTAATACAGGATATACTCTCCCATCATCGCCCGACAGCTCACGTCCTCCGGCAGGGAGAGCTGATCCAGAATATATTCCAGATACTCTTTCCTCGAAGCCATGTGCTTTCCCCCTCTTTTCCACAGCGATCCTATTCTCTGCGCTTATCCTGAACGGCCTTCTTTATAAACTCTATCATTCCTTTGCTTCTGTACGTTTTTCGGGATCTGCCGTTTATCTTCTCTTCATGCTCGATCGACAGCGTCTTTCCCGTGAAATGGATCTTTTTGATCGCTCCGATCCGAAAATTTGATAATTCCTTTTCGTTCTTCAGCGTTTCCCCGTAGGACGCCACATCCAGCACAGCCAACATGCTGATCAAAACATGCCATTTTTGGTTCAATACTTTTTTATCATCCAGATACGGATATAATGCGTCCACCTCCGCGGTCAGGCCCTCCGCCTGTAAATAACTGTACCGTCCGTTTTTTTCGTCGTTTTTTTCGTCGTTTTTTTCGACGTTTTTTCTGATTGCTATATACAGGCGCTCGTCCGCTGTTTGACATTCCTGTTCCGCGTCTTCAATCTTCTTGTCACGATACTTTTCAAACACGTCGGCCAGCGCTCTTGCTCCCTTATCCCGCCAATACGCGCCGTCTCCGAAATCCTCCATCTGATTGATCATCCTGACAAAGCATTCTAAATTCATGGTATTCTCTCTCCCTTCTGTCCTTGCCTTCGTATCCATGAACTCCTTCCTTACGTCGGTCAAAGCTTTTTGAACAGTCTCGCGTTCCAGAACTGCATGTCCAGCTCGTCCAGGTAAAAGTGGAAAATGGCTTTCCAGTTCTTCGTCGCGGTGCTCAGCAGAATAATTTCCGCTTCTCCCCGGACCGCGTCCTCCGCAAAGCGGAACAGGGCCGCGCCGATCCCCCGGGAGCGCTTCTCCGGGACCACGTAGAGCTCCTCCACCTCAAAATACGGCGTGCCCTCGGCCATAACGGAGCACGTCTGCTTTGCCTGAGACAGCTTTCCAAACAAGTATCCGACGATCTCCCCGTTCTCTTCCGCTAAAAAGATCCGGTTCCCCTCGACGTCGGCCCTTTCGTTTGCCCTGTAGCCGAAGCAGCTTTTCTCCGCGGCCCAGGCCTCCGAGAGGGCGATCAGCTTTTCCAGCACCGCCTCGTTCAATTCCGTTTCATACAGCTTCATCTGTTCTTCTCCTTCTCCAAGCCCTTTGCGATCTGCAATATCAGCTGCGGGATAATCTGCTTGCGGCACCGGTTGTAGGCCAGCTCCTGGGCCTCGCTCTTTTCCAGCAAGGTCTCTCCGGTGGCCGAATTGTCCGAAACCACCAGCAGGGCGACCGCTGGTTTCTCCATCAAGTCCGCCATCCTGTAAAAGGAGCTTGTCTCCATTTCAATGAGGCTGACGCCGAAGCTCCGGATGAAGTCCAGGTGGGAGTACTCGCAGAAAATGGAGTCCGTACAGAATACCGGCTCCTGCTTCAGCTCATATCCGAGCTCGGCGGCAAGCGCCGCCACCCGCTCCACAAAGGCGGGCTCGTTGGGCCGCACGGTTTCAAAGGGCTGATACGCCCGCAGGTCCTCCAGCAGATAGCCGTTTGCCAGATTCCCCGCGACGCAGCGGGACGGCGTGCACAGGGCCCCCACCGGGAGCTCCGGGATCAGTGCGCCCACCGCGCCGACAAAGATGAGCTTCTCAAAATCCAGCGCGGCGCAGAGGGACACGTGATCGATCAGCGAGCTCGCGCCCGAGCTGATCTGGATCCACCCGATCAGAAAGCCGTCCCCTTTGACCTCATATCCCGAAACGTAGGAATGCTCCGCGGTACAGGCGATCTCCACCTCGTACCCCGTCATGATCTTCGTCGGCTTCCATCCCGGCGCGACCACCAAGGCGTCATAGTGCTTGTCCGCGTTCAGTCCAAACACCTCTAAGACGGCCCCGGCATAGTCCTTCACAGACCGATCCGCCCGGATCAGCTCCAGCATCCGTTTTTTCATCCTGTTCTCCTCATTCCTTCCGATCCCGCGGGTCATCTGTCCCCGCCTGTAGGGACAAGCATTGCTTGTCCGCCGTTCCCCGTCGTAGGGACGGCTCTCAGCCGTCCGCCGTCCCCGCCGTAGGGCGGCCAGACCCTGGCCGCCGTTTTCCCCCCGTAGGGGACGGGTCTCCCGTCCCGCCGCCCCCGCAGTAGGGACGGCTCTCAGCCGTCCGCCGTCCCCGCCGTAGGGCGGCCAGACCCTGGCCGCCGTTTTCCCCCCGTAGGGGACGGGTCTCCCTTCCCGCCGTTCCCTGCCGTAGGGGCGGTCATTGACCGCCCGGCATTTGGAACGAATGCAATTTGCCGCAGGCAAATCCTGGACGTTTCCGAAAACGAACTGCGGCTGGATCGTTTGCTGACGCAAACGATTGTTTGCTCCGCAAACCGGGCGCTTGATAAGCGCCCCTACGGCGTTATACGGCCGTTTCCCGCCGCAGTGCGGCCAGACCCTGGCCGCCGTTCCCACCGCAGGCGGCCAGCGCCCTTACAGCTTCAACACCGCAACGATCTCGTCTCCGTCCATTTTATCCGATCATCAGGAAGCCGACCGGTCTTTTGTCGTTGTAAATGGCAAAGGGAAAGGCCGCCGTGGCCGAAACCCGGACCCCGTATGCCTGGACGATGCTGACCCAGTTTTCCGCAACGAAGCTTTTCTGCGCCCGGAACACCTTCAGATCAACAATCTCACAGATGTTTGAGGAACCAGTTTTTTCCAAGTGTATCATGGAATTATGCCTCCATACCTTCCCGGTTCGCGGTTTGTTTTTTCTTTCATCTATCCTGTCGTCTCAACCGCGCCCCGCGTGAGCAATGCCACCGTCTCCACGTGCCTTGGGACAATAGCGTGAATAAAACGGCGTCTATTCACGCTGATCGCTCGTCCTCCCTCGTTGAGCAGTTCCCACTCCCTGAAACGGTCGAGTGGGCAGATTTGATAATAGATCGAGACGAAATCATCCCATAAAACTGGAATTTGTCTGCGTTTCTGTTTTCTAATCAGAAGTTGTTTTCCAACTAAATAGCAGGATAGAAAGCAAGACCAGAACAATCCCGACTATTTTTATGATCGTCATACTCTCCGAAAAGGCAAATACACCGATAATCGTTGCGACAACCAACTCAATTGACGCAACCACCGGGACTTTGCCTGTTTCCGTGATTTTTGAAAGCCCACTAAAATAGATGCTGTATGCAAGAGCCGTGGCAATCAGTCCGAACAGAAGTCCATACAGAAGAAGTCTCGCATTAAAAGGGGCGTCTACTGTCGTCCACGGGTGCCGCACGAGCGCGATGAAAAGGCACCCGAAGAACAGATTATAGGTAGCCACGGCGAAAGGGGATGTTTCCTCCTGCATGGCAATCCTTCCAATCACAGCGGTCATAGCATAAGTGAAGCCAGCACCGACACCGATTAAAAGCCCCAAGGGGGCAAGTGATGCTGCGCTGAAGTCACCCCCGGTTGCAGTGAGTGCGCATCCGACAACATTGACCAGCAAAGCAACCCATTTCAAAAAGTTCATTTTCTCTTTGAAGAGCAACATCGATGTAATGCAAGTAAAAATCGGCGCAGTATATAAAAGGACAGAACCGACGGACATCCCATTCATGCTAATGGACGTGCTGTACAGAATATTGAATATACCCTGGCATATGATCCCAAGCAGGACACAGGAGAGCAGCGTCCTTCTCCCAATGCAGAACGCTTTCGGCCCATCAATAATCAGAGTCATAAGTGCCAGCAGAATGAAGCCAAATAATAATCTGAGAAAGCTTGTATACGGTGATGAGGAGCCTTGCGCCTCCATCAATTTTACAAATAGCCCGATCGTTCCCCAGAGACATCCGGTGATGAATATTTTGCCAAAACTCTTATATTCTGAATCCATGCTTACTTGTCTTCTCCTATGACAAACCAAATTCATGCAATCCAAGTATCTATGTCATATGCTCCGGCGAACTGTACGAATGCCTTTTCTGCTTCACAGAGCAGTGTCTCAAGATCGATGTCATTCTCGAAACAGTAAACCACTGCAAGAATGTCAGATGCAGAGTCTGTGACCATCGCCCGAGTAGAATCAGACATGGATGAGCCGAAGATCCCAACATCATCAGCTAATACAAGCATGTTCTCCATATCAAGAAAATCCTTGCCGATCCCTGTATAACCTTCGCCATGTTCCGCTTTGCGCAGCTTGATTGCACCATGAATCTGGCCGAGATCATATGACCCGACAGACAGGCCGCTTTTCACAGAGATCAGGTTATTCATATCGACGACAGAATTGATGTGGTACAGTTCATCCCCACGGCGAACTCTGCGAATCAAAGCTTCAGATGAAACTCTATAGCGGCCCGGGTTTCTTCCAAAAGCCTTATAAGCAGCACGGCTGCCTTTAATACCGGGTATCTCGTTCCATTCTTTTCCTTCAATACAGCTTCTCACCTGCGGCAGAACTTCCGTATTCATATAATCCCAGAAACGTTCATCCGGCGCTTTCACATCTGCATGGAATCGTAAGAGCCCAAGTCTGATCTCCGGATAGACGCTGAACAATTCCTTATCGATAGTCACATCATATTTCATATGTAATCTCTCCTTGCCAAATCCCGAGTTACAAGTCTTTACTTCTCGTCACGCTGCAAAGAGTTACTCCTTCCGGTCTGAAATCCATCTGGATTTCCCAGAACTCGACGCCTGCCTCTGCCGCATCCTTGAAGGTTTGTGACACCTCTTCATAGTGAGTTGATCGGAGCCGTTCCTTCCTCTCTGTTATGCGGTACTGATACACCTGCAGGAAAACCGCCTTCTCATGATCCTTAAGCGATCCGGCAAGCTCCTTAAGGTGCTTAACCATCCTGTCAGTTGATGAAAACGGCTTGGGTGGAAGCGTCTTTATGTCCTTCCCGTATTTTACATTGATCGTAGTCAGAGGAGTCTTTACTTCCAGATAGGTATCTCCGACTTTGAAATCCAGTTTGGATATTCCCAGATTCACTTCTCGCTGAACACTGTCAAAATCAGAGACGATCTCGTCCAGCTCGTGTTCGTTGAAGAAGTACTCCACCAGTCTGTTGGAAAGGATCTGATTGATCCCGACCCAGTTCTCATCATCGGACAGCAGTACCGCCTCGATATCATATTTCAGTTTGCGTTTCGGATCGTCATGATAGGATAGAAGACATGGCAGATTTTTATTCTCCACATCGCCGATACGGTTCGTCGTCGGGATATGAGCGATCAATTCTTCTCCGTCTATGTCTATCAAAGCTGTGAATTGGCTTTTTCTTTTCAACAGTGTTCCTCTGATAAGAGGCTTCTCAAATAGATACATACATTCACCTCGCAAAATCCCGATTTGTCAGTCTGTTTCTTTCTTCACATACGTAATCTGGATATCGTAGCCCAGCTTTTCAAGCATCTCCACGAATACCTTGTTAACGATGCCGTCCTTCTTATTTATGAGCCTGCTGATGTACGGAGCGGAAGTCCCTACCATCTCGGCAAGCTGCGCCTGGGTGACGCGCTCGTCCAGGCATCTGACACTTATCCGGTTCTCTTCATCAATACGACCGTCTCCACATGCCTCGGAGCAGCAGGTCAAATAAAACGGCTTGTATTCGACCCACCGGCTCATCCCAATGAAGGAATGGGCAATCCCCCGGGACTGGTCAGGGCCGAGACAGTAAGTTGAATATCAGCAGACCAGTAAACTGGAATTCGCCGCACTGCACCTGCCTGCTCAAAGCTGTTTTTGCATTTTGTACTTGCTGTACCCGTTCGGGTAATCTTCGAGTGTGCAGTATACCGTATAGCCGAGTTTCTTAAAGAAGTCCACATTCCAGTCGCGAGCATCTATCATCACAATACAAGCGCCGTTTTTCTTCGCTTCCCGCTCGAGATCCGAGAGGAGACAGGAACCCATGCCCTGATTGCGGTGTGGCTCATCCACCCACAGCATTTCAATAAACGCGATGTTCCAGAAGTTCACGCCCGCAAAGCCAGCGGCTACTGGTTCGTCGTGATCGCCCTGAATCTTCCTTCCGATCCATTCAAAGTCATGCACAGCGGGCACCTGTGACCAGTTGTATTCCACGAGCTTGTCGTCAATGTACTCGGCATCGTCCTCGTCACCTGGCTGAATCTCATATGTGCAGGAAGCGGCGGTAACGCTCTCATTAGAAGAATCGTCAAGCCGTTTTATCATATCATAGTGCGAATGACCCTTTGTCGGGCAATCCTCAATCGTACCGCATACCGCAAACCCGAACTTTTCATACAGCGGCCTTGCCTGAAAATCAAAGGTACCGAGTGTCATAAAATGACAGCCTTTTTTTCTCGCGGCACGCTCCACCTCGCGAATCAGCGCGGAGCCGATTCCTTGTTTGCGGTATTTTTCTTCCACCCACAGGATGTCCAGATCCGCAGCCTTCCAGCAGTTAATAATAAGATTGCACCCTGCAATGATGTTTCCATCGCTGTCGGTAACTTTGAATACGACCAATTCATCCTCGATAGCATCTTCAAAATCTATCTTTGAATCGGTGATCGCATTGAGCTTATCCGCAATAAATTCATCGTCACCTTCAACGCATGGTATTGTTTTGTATCCCATTTGTGTTTTCTCCTTTACGTTTTTGACAAACGGGGATTTGTCAGTTTGTTTCCTTCTTCACATACGTGATCTGGATAACATAGCCCGGCTTTTCGAGCATATCCACAAACACCTTGTTCACGATACTGTTCTGTTTGTTAATGAGCCTGCTGATGTACGAAAGCGACGTACCTACCATCTCCGCAAGCTGTGCATGGGTGACGCGCTCTTCCGGGCAGTTGCCTTTTTATTCACATCTCGTCATCAATGTCACGCACTCCACATGCCTTGGGACAATAGCATGAATAAAAAGGCACATATTCACGCTGTTGTCACGCCCCTCGACGTAAAGAATATGCCTTTGACCAATCTTCCTAATCAGCAATTATACCTCGCTTGTCTGCTTTCAAATTCTTTCAACCACACAAGCCACATTTCGTCCAGATTCTTTTCTGCTCTGGACTTACTGTATTTCAGCGTTTCCTCGGTCAGAGCCTTTGGCATTTTAGCAAGCCGGTCGAGAATAATCTCAGACCCAGGCCAATTCAAATCCTGCAGCCACTCAAAAAGTGAATAAAGATATGGCGTCAATTCCTCGTCGGATCTGTCCGCAATGACTTTTGCACATGGCTCCCACACAGACTTGCTTTTCCCGTTTGGAAGAATCGGCTGCAAGAACGGAAATAAGTATTTCACTCCTTTTGCAAGCTCAAGTCCTTGCTGTTCACGACGGTTATACTCTTCAGGAGTATAGCTACTGTCCCATGTAAATAAATCGTATATTTCATCAATGTTCGTCACTAATCTCTCACCTCTTTCTTTTACCTCTAACCTGTAGTCACGACCCGGGTCGAGACATCAATACGACTGATTCGACGTGGCTCGACACGTTCATTTTGATGCCCACAATCTCCCTGTTCCAGGAAAGCTCTGGCAGAAACGGGCAACGGGAAGAGTCTCCGTGCGCTGCAATTAGATCGCTCAGAAAATCTTTTTGAAAAGCCTGCCGACATATTTATTTCCGAAGAATGCAAGGATGGCGCAGGAGATCACTGCGGCCAGCAGAAGGTTTTTGAACTGCGAATAATGGAATATGCCGTGTTTTGAGATTGCTCTTTGGAGAAAACCATGTGGCAAGTAGATTGCCAAGGTGTTCTGCCCGATCGTGGTCAGAAAAGGAAAGCGCCTGTTTGGGACCACGAGAAACAGAAAAAGGATCCAGCCAACTGCGCACGACCCAATCAGTATTCTGACCGCCGCGGTGCTGTTTGCCGCGGCATAGCTGTATGAGCCGTACAAAGCCGCCGGCGGTACATTTAGCTTAATTACGAAGCAGCCGCAAACCGTGAGTACCGCCGCGGAAAGTATGGTCAGGACGACCCTGTGCTTTTTTTCACAGTCCTGTATTTTTTGCCGGTTGAAAACATTTGAAAGATAATAGCCGGTCACAAAAAAAGGGAAAAACACGATAGTCCGGGACAGCGACATATAGTATCCGAGGGTTTTGTCGAACCCCGCTAAAATGGAGAGTAGAATGGATACGGCAATGACGGCAATCGCTGTTTTTTTATGCCCGGTGGTGATCACAGGCAGCAGGAGATAATAGAAAATGACGGAGAGAAGATACCAGAGCAGCCAATACGGGGTCGTAAACTGTATTACCAAAACCTGTTCCGGATCGGCCAACACATAATGATTAAAAAGAAGGTAGAGCGTCTGGAATACCAGATATGGCACGACCAGATGCCGCAATAGTTTGGAAGGGTCAAATTTTGCATAATAGCCGGTCAGAAACAGGAAGCAGGGCATATGGAATGTATAAATGATCTTATAAAGACCCCCCCTGTATGTACCGGAGAACAACTCCAGGAAATGACCGAAGACAACCAGGAAAATTAAGATAAAGCGGATATTATCCGCCTTGTAGTTGCGTTCTTTGCTTTCCGTCCGATGCGGTTTTTCAGATACTGTCCTGTACTTCATACTATTTTCCATTTCAAAAGCTCCCTCTTTTCTCCGCTTTTGTGCCACAGTCCTGTTTTACAAAGGGGCAGGATCCGTGCAGCCAATGTCAACGTAATAATAATGGATTGACATTGTTTTCCCTCAACAATGGGAGTATGTTTATTTGTTCAAAACGCAGTTATAACGGACAGCTGATTGACTCTTATGAAAAATGTAATGAAAAGTTGCCCGATTATCTACCAATCAAAGGTATAAAAAATTATCAACCTCTGTTATGTTTAGTTGCGTAGTTCCCCGCAAAAGTCCTTATTTCTGCCTTGACATCAATACTACTGTCTCCACGTGGCAGGTCCGGGGGAAGAGGTCGAAGGCCTCGGCGGTCTGGAGGGCGTAGCCGCGCCCGGTCAGGAGCTTCACGTCCCGGGCCAGGGTGGCGGGGTCGCAGGAGACGTAGACGATGCGCACCGGGGCCATTCGCACCATGGCGTCGATGACCTCCGGGGCCAGGCCCTTCCGGGGCGGGTCTACGAGAATGACATCCGGTATTGGAAATTGGAAGGGGTTTTCGTCGTAGGGGCCGGCCCCTGGACGGCCCGGGTCCCGTTCCGATCCGTCGGCACGGGGCGTCGAGGCGCCGCCCCCTACGGCCTGAACAGCGTCCGCGCAGAAGAATTCCACGTTGGCGACGCCGTTTCTCGCGGCGTTCTGTTTGGCGTCCTCGATGGCCTCGGGGACTACCTCGACGCCCACGGCCCGCCCGGCGTACCGGGACAGGGCCAGGGTGATGGTGCCGGTGCCGCAGTAGAGGTCCAGCACGGTCTCGGTGCCGTGGAGGCCTGCCAGCTCCACGGCCTTCTCATAGAGCCGCTGGGCCTGGTCGTGGTTCACCTGATAGAAGGAGCGGGGCGAGAGCCGGAAGCGGAAGCCGCAGAGCTCGTCCTCGATCCAGTCCCGGCCCCAGAGGGTCCGCAGCTCGTCTCCCAGGACCACGTTGGTGTTTTTCCGGTTCACCGAGAGGACCACCGAGGCCAGGCCGGGGATCTCCCGCTCCAGGGCGTGCAGCAGGCGGTTTTCCCGGGGCAGGCTGTCCCCGTTGACCACGAGGCAGACCATGAGCTCCCCGGAGACGGCCCCCCGCCGCAGGTAGATGTGGCGCAGCAGGCCCTGGCCCGTGGCCTCGTCATAGACCGAAACGCGGTCCTCCTCCGCCCAGCGCATCACCACGTCCCGGACCCGGTCGAAAACCTCCGGGAGGATCGCGCAGCGCCGCACCGGAACCAGCTCGTGGGTCCGGTTTTTGTAGAAGCCCGCCGCGGGCCTGCCGTTTTTCATCGCCACGGGGTACTGGGCCTTGTTGCGGTAGCCGCCGATCTCCGCCGCGCCGGTGATGGGGAGGGCAAACCCTTTGGGCTCTGCCTCAGCGTGAACATTTTGGATCGTGTCGTAGGGGCCGGCCCCTGGATGGCCCGTTTCCCCTGCCGGTTCGGCGGTACGGGGCGTCGAGGCGCCGCCCCCTGCGGGACAAGTGCCCGCCGCGCCGGTGATGGAGAGAGCGCGATCGTCGGACGTCCCCTCATCCGCCCCCTGCGGGGGCACCTTCCCCCCAAGGGGAAGGCTTTGTCCGCCCAGGCGGGTCAGGGCGTCGTACACCTTTTGCGCCTTGAAGCGCAGCTCCTCCTCGTAGTCCATGTGGTGGAGCTGGCAGCCGCCGCAGAGCTTCGCCTGGGGACAGGCCCGGGAGATCCGGTGGGGGGAGCGCTGCACGATTTCTTCGATTTTCCCGTGGGCACTGTTCCGGCTGACGTGGGTGACGCGGACCACGCAGAGCTCGCCCCGGATGGCGTTTGGCACGAACACCGCGCAGCCGTCCATCCGGCAGACGCCCATTCCCTCCGAGGAATAGCCTGTGATCTCGACCTTCTCCGTCTGTCCAACCTTCAGCATGGTTCCTTCCTCCCATCGCAGAGCGGCATCCCGCCGCCCGATCCTCCCGTCTTCCTCCATCGTAGGGGCCGACGCCCTCGACGGCCCGCCGTTTTCCGCCGGAGAGGCATCCGTTCCCGATTGTTTCACGTGAAACATCTATCCGATTATTTCCGATACAGCGCCTCCAGGGCGAAGGCTCTGGCGGTATAGTCCGTAAAGTAGCAGTCCGCGCCCATTTCAATGGCCTGCCGGATGATCTCCGGGGCGTTGCAAACGTAGGCGCAGAATTGCTTCCCTGCCGCGTGGACCGCGTCGCAGCTCTCCTGATCAAAATGGCTCCAGCCGCGGTCGAGCACGTCCACGGCAAGGATGTCCACATAGTCCGCCGCCAGCGCGGCCTCCCAGTCGTCCCGGCTGAACAGCAGGAAGAGCTTCGGCATCTCGGGAAAGGCCTCCTCCATCTTTTGCAGATACCAGAGGCTGGAGGACTGGACAATCACGTGGTCCTCCATGCCGTACTTTCGGACAAGCTCAATAAATGGCTCGACGGCGGGGCCGCCGGCCTTGAGCTCCGCCACGTAGGTCACGGAAGTCCCGTAGCGCCGGAACACATCCTCCATCCGGAGCAGCCGCTGGGTCCCGTCGGTGGTCCGCAGCGCGTCCACCTCGGCGGAGCTCAACTCCGCAAAGGGCCGGGTCTCTCCGGTCAGCGCCTCGGGGCTCAGGTCGTGGCAGCAGTAGAGAACGCCGTCGGCGGAGACCACCAGATCCTGCTCTAAAAAGCGGGAGCCGTAGGCCACGGCCAGGTCATAGGCCGCAAAGGTCTCCGGCCAGGCCTCCGCGTCGGTGCCCCGGTGGGAAAAGACGTGCCGGGCATAGGGCGAAACGGGCTGCTCCAGCAGCTGCTTCACGTCCGCCAGATAGTAGACCGCATCCGGGTCCTGCTCTCCCGGCTCTGCCGACGGCTCGGAGCCCTCCTCGGGCCGGGTCCCGGCCTCCGTGCTCGGGGCGGGCTCCGTTTCGGCCTCGGTGCTGACGGGGGGCTCCGTCTCCGGCGCAGCCGTTGCGGCGGGGCGCGTCTCCGTCGTTCCAGTCGGCGCTTCGGTCTCGCTGCTCTCGGCGGGCAGGCTCCCGTCCGTCGGCGGCGGAAGGCTCTCCGCCGCGCCGGTGGAGAGGACCGGCAAGGTCCCGCCGCTGGGCTCCGTCGTCTTGCTGTCCCGCGCACAGCCGCTCAGAAACAGCACCGCCAGGCAGAACACAAGGAAGAATCGGAAGAGAACGTGTTTCATAGAGACCGCCTGCACTTTCCCATGATGTTTTTCTTTGATTATACCAGCTTTTCAAATATTTTTCAAGCCTTCCGATTGCTCACAGGGGGATTCTGCTTCTGCTCAAGGGCTTGTCTTTTTCAAAGAATTCTGCTATGATAAGGAAAAACCCGCGGGGTCCTCCCGCGGCTCGTCTTTCGGAGGCCCTCCATGGTTCCTGACGCTCGTTCCAACGAAAGCTTTGCCCTGTCTAATGAAAGCTTTGCCCTGTCCTATCAAAACTGCCAGCTCTGTCCCCGGCGCTGCGGCGTGGACCGGACCGCCGGGGCGCTTGGCTTCTGCGGGATGCCCGCCCATCCCGTGGCCGCCCGGGCGGCGGCCCACTACTGGGAGGAGCCGGTGATCTCGGGGGAGTACGGCTCGGGGGCGGTCTTCTTCTCCGGCTGCACCCTGCGCTGCCGCTTCTGCCAGAACTACGAGATCTCCACGGAAAAGCACGGTTATCCCCTCAGCAGCGCCCGACTCCGGGAGATCTTCGAGGGGCTGATCGCCGCGGGCTGCCACAACCTCAACCTGGTGACGGCCACCCACTTCCTGCCGGATATTCTTCCGGTCTTAGAGCCGAAGCTGCCGGTCCCCGTGGTCTTCAACTGCGGCGGCTATGAGCGGGTGGAGACCCTGCGGGCTCTGGAGGGCAAGGTGGACGTATGGCTGCCGGACCTGAAGTATTCCGACGACCGCCTGGCCCGGCAGCTCTCCGCCGCCCCGGACTACATGGAGACCGCCAAGGCCGCCATTTTGGAGATGTACCGGCAGACCGGCCCCTGCGTGGTGGAAAAGGGCCTGCTGAAGCGGGGTGTGCTGATCCGCCACCTCATCCTTCCGGGGCAGATCGACAATTCCGTGGGGGTGCTGGAGTGGATCGCCGACGCCTTCCCGAAGGGGGCGGTGCTGGTGTCCCTCATGAGCCAGTACGTGCCCATGGGCCCCGCCGCCCAGGTCCCGCCCTTCGACCGGCGCATCACCCGGGAGGAATACGACACCGTGCTCTCCTGGCTGTATTTCTTCGGCCTGGAGGCGGGCTTCCTCCAGGGCCCCGAGGCCGCCAGCCTCGAATACGTCCCGGAATTCAACGGCACGGGCATCCTCCCGCCGTAGGGGCGCTCATTGAGCGCCCGCCGTTCCCTGCCGTAGGGGCGGTCATTGGCCGCCCGCCGTTCCCCGCCCGGATGAGGCAACAGGCAACGGGCAACAGGCAACAGGCCCGCCCGTAGGGACGGCTCTCAGCCGTCCGCTGTTCCCCGCCGTAGGGGCGGTCATTGGCCGCCAGCCTCGAATACGTCCCGGAATTCAACGGCACGGGCATCTTACCCGACCTATAAGGAGGCTTCTATGCTTTATAATACCATCCTCTCCCGGACGCCCATCTCCGGCGGGTGGTCCGCGGACCGGAAATACCGGGCTGAGGCCACCGACGGCTCGGTCTGGTTCCTGCGCATCGGCGCGCCGTCCCGGGAGGCCCGGCTGCGGGAGGTCTTCGGCTTCCAGCAACAGGCTGCGGACCTGGGCCTGCCCATCGCCCGCCCCCTGGAATGCGGCACCTGCGCCGAGGGCTTCTACACCTTAGAGACCTGGATCGACGGGATCGACGCCCGGGACGCCCTCCCCGCCCGGACCGAGGCCCAGCACTATACGGACGGCCTCCTGGCGGGGCGGGTCCTGCGCCGCCTTCATACCATCCCCGCCCCGGCGGAGCTGCCGGACTGGGAGACCCGCTTCAATCAGAATATCGAGCGCCGGGTGGCGGAATACCTGGCCTGCCCGCTGAAATACGAGCGCGACGATCCCCTTCTGTCCGGGATCTCCGGGAACCGGGAGCTGCTGAAGGACCGGCCCCAGAGCTTCCAGCACCACGATTACCACGTGGGAAACTTCATGTACGAGCACGGAGCCCTGCGCATCATCGACTTTGACCGCTTCGCCTTCGGGGACCCCTGGCAGGAATTTCAGAAGCTTCCCTGGTGCGTCCAGGCCTCTCCCGCCCTGGCCCGGGGCATGGTGGACGGCTATTTCGACGGCCCGCCCCCGGAGGAATTCTGGCGGCTGCTGGCCCTCTATCTCTGCTGCCTGCTTCTGGGCAACCTGCCCTGGGCCATCCCCTACGGCGAAGAGGAGGTCCAGGTCATGCGCCGCCAGGCCGAACAGGTCCTGTCCTGGTACGGCGACGGCATCGTGCCAGCGTGGTATCGTCCCCGCCCGTAGGGACGCTCATTGAGCGCCTGTCGTACCACGCCCGAATGAGGCAACAGGCAACAGGCAACAGGCAACAGGCCCGCCCGTAGGGACGGCTCTCAGCCGTCCGCGGTTCCCCGCCCGGTCGAGTGACCAGTGACCAGTCACCAGTCACCAGGGGACGGGGGAGGCGGATTCTTCGCTCTAAGGCAACAGGCAACGGGCAACAGGCCCGCCCGTAGGGACGGCTCTCAGCCGTCCGCGGTTCCCCGCCGTAGGGGCCGGTCCCTGGACGGCCCGCCGTACCCGCCGTAGGGGCGCTCATTGAGCGCCCGCCGTACCCCGCCCGGAAACAGTTGAAAGTTGAAAGTTGAAAATTAAAAGTTTCGGAGTTTTTCAATTTGCAAATTGAAAAACACATTCATTCTCAATTCTTACTTCTCAATTCTCAATTCCACCGGGGGACGGGGGACGCGGATTGCCGCGCCTGTGGATGAAATCGCTTTTCCCGCATAGCGCAAATCTCCGCAGCCGTATATGGTTCAGTCCTGGCGAAATCTCTATCAAGATCAATCATTTTTCTTTCCTGATCGCTCAATGATTGTTCCTTCCCTTCGCCTTCCCGTCTTATTGTTTCAATTACCGCATTTGATGTAAATCAAACAACCATTCCCCGAATCTCAACTCCCAATCCCTGGCACCTAATACCTAACACCCAGCACCTGCAAGAAAAATCGAACCTGTCACCGACAGGTTCGATTTTTCTTGCGCTATTTCTTCTCGGCCAGCAGGTCGCGGATCTCAATGAGAAGCTTTTCCTCTGCTGTGGGCTCGGGGGGTGCTTCTTCCTTCTTCTCTTCTTCCCCCTTGGCCTTTCTGGCCTCGGCGGCCTTGCGGAGCTTGTTGACGCCCTTGACCATCAGGAAGACCACCAGCATCAAAATCAGGAAGCTGATGATCGCGGAGATAAAGGAGCCGTAGTTCAGGAAGTTCTTGGCCTGCTCCGTCACGACCGTTCCGTCTTCCTGGGTGACTTCGATGGTCTTGTTGAAGATGGAGGGAAGCTCGACCTTCCACTCTTCAAAGTTGACGCCGCCGGTGAAGATGGAGATGATGGGCATGACGATGTTGTTGGTGAAGGAGGCGACCAGGTCCTTGAACACGCCGCCGATGATGATGCCGACGGCCATATCGAACATATTGCCGGAAATCGCAAACTCCTTAAACTCCTTGATGAAGCCCTTCTTTTCTTCTGCCATTTCTTTTTCCTCCTTTCTCGTAAAATCAAATAGCGATCACCTCCCGACGGGAGGTGCACCGTTATTTCTTGGTAATGACCTCCAGCCCGCCCAGGTACTTCCTGAGCACCTCGGGGACGACGACGGAGCCGTCGGAGCGCTGGTTCTGCTCCACCATGGCGGGGAAGATGCGGGAGGTGGCCAGGCCGGAGCCGTTGAGGGTATGGACGAACTCGATCTTGCCCGTGGCCTCCCGGCGGAAGCGGATATTGCCCCGGCGGGCCTGATAATCCCGGGCGTTGGACACAGAGCTGACCTCCTTGTAGCCGTTCATGGAGGGGATCTGGATCTCGATGTCGTAGGTCCGGGCCATGGAGGCGGAGCAGTCTCCCGCCGCCAGCTTCACGGTGCGGAAGTGGAAGCCCAGGGCCTTGACCAGGTTCTCGGCCTTCTTCACCAGCTCCTCAAAGGCCTCGTCGGACTTCTCGGGCAGGGTGTACTGGAACATTTCGATCTTGTTGAACTGGTGGCCGCGCACCATGCCCCGCTCGTCGGCCCGGTGAGAGCCGGCCTCCCGGCGGAAGCAGGGAGTGTAGGCGAACAGCTTATGGGGCAGATCAGCTTCGTTCAGGATCTCCCCCCGGTGGAAGGAGGCCAGGGCTGTCTCCGCCGTAGGGAGCATGAAATGCATCCGCTCGTCGGTGGGATTGGCGATCTTATAGACCTCGTCGGCGAACTTGGGGAACTGGCCCGCAGTCTCGCCGCACTGGTACTCTAACATGTGGGGCAGGATGACCATCTCATAGCCGTCCGCCAGGTGGCAGTCCATAAAGTAGTTCAGCAGAGCCCATTCCAGCCTTGCGCCCAGGCCCGTGTAGATCCAGAAGCCGGTGCCCGCCAGTTTGGTGCCGCGCTCATAGTCGATGAGGCCCAGGTCCGTGCAGAGGTCCACGTGGTGCTTGGGCTCGAAGTCGAACTGGTGGGGCTCGCCGTAGTAGCGCAGGGGCTCGTTGTTCTCCTTGCCGCCGGGCTTCAGGTCCGGGTCCGGGAGGTTGGGAAGGCTCAGCATCCAGGTCCGGTACTCGGCCTCCACCTCGGTGAGGCGCTTGTCGTTGGCGGCGATGTCGTTCTTGAGCTCCGCCATCTGCTTGAAGATGGGGGCCACGTCCTGGCCCTGCTTTTTCAGCACGGGGATCTGCTTGGAGACCTTGTTCTGCTCAGCCTTTTTGGCCTCGGTGGAGGCGATGAGCTCCCGGCGCTCCTTGTCCAGCTCCAGAATGCGGTCCACGGCGGCGTCGCAGTCCACTTCCTTGGCCCGCAGCAGCCGCTTGACCTCCTCGGGATTTTCCTTGATTCTTCTGATATCAAGCATAATCAATACCTCTTATTCCTTGTTGTAGCGGCGCACAGTGTGCGCCACGAATTAAGCAATCTTCAATTCTTCGTAAATGTCCGCCTCGGTGGGCGACAGCAGCTCCTTCAGGGGCTCAATCTGGTCCAGCAGCTCCTGTAAGCGCTCCAGGTCCCCTTCCTCGTCGGCGGCCAGGGCCGATTGGAGCAGCTCGCTGACGGTGATCGCATCCTCGACACGCTTTTCCTGGTCCTGAAGCTGCTGCTGGATCTCCTGCTTTTCCTGTTCCAGCCGCTGCTGTTCTCCAGTGAGCCGTTCGATCTCGGCCTGCTGCTCCCCGGCCTGCTGTCCGGCCTCGGCGGCGGCTTGCTCCAGTTCCTGGATCTGGGCCGTCAGGGCTTCGTTGGCCTCCGCCAGCTTCTGGTTCTCCTCCTGGAGGGCGTTGATGCTGCCGGTCAGGGTCGCGGAGGTCTTCTGGCTGCTGTCCTTCAGCTCCTGGTTCATGGTCTTGAGCTTCTGGGTCTCCACCACCATCATCACCGCCACCAGCAGGAAGGCCACGGCAAAGAGGATGGCGAGATACATCACCAGGGCGGAGCGCCGCTTGGGCGACAGGACCTGCGAGGGGTCCGCGGGAGGGGGCGTATGGTCCGGCTCGGAGCGCATGACCTTCTTTTCGTCGTCAGTCATCTATCATATCCTCCTTTGCGGGCAGATGCTGCAAGGCCCAGAGCAGCCGGTTCAGGTCGTCGGACCCGTAGAATTCCAGCTCGAAGCGCCCTTTGCGCTTGCCGTTGACGATGCGGACCTTCCGACCCAGGCGGCGGCTCAGGGAGCGCTCGCATTCGGCCACGTAGTCCACCTCCAAAGGCGCGGGCTTCGGCGTCTCGGTCTCCCGGTCCAGGGTCTTGCACAGGGTCTCCGCCTGCCGCACCGAGAGCTGAAGGGCGAGGATGCGCCGAGCGGCCTGCATCCGGAGCTTTTCGCTTTTCAGGCCCAGCAGGGCCCGGGCGTGGCCCGGAGAGAGGCTCCCGTTCCGCACCAGCTCCGCCAGCTCGTCGGAGAGGCTCAGCAGCCGCAGGGCGTTTGCCACGGCGGGCCGGGACTTTCCCACCCGCTGTGCGGTCTCGGCCTGGGTCAGGCCGTAGTCCTCCATGAGGGTCCGGAAGCCTGCCGCCTCCTCCATGGGGTTCAGATCCTCCCGCTGCAAGTTCTCCACCAGGGCCAGCTCCATGACCTTGCGGTCGTCGGCCTCCACCACCAGGACCGGGACCTCTGAGAGACCCGCCTTGCGGGCGGCCCGCCAGCGGCGCTCCCCCGCGATAATCTGGTAGTAGCCCGTGCCGGTCTCCCGGACCGTCAGCGGCTGGATCATGCCGTGCTCCGCAATGGAGTCCGCCAGACCCTGCAGGGCCTCCTCATCAAACTCCCGGCGGGGCTGCAGGGGATTCGGCTCCACCTTATGCAGCGGCACCGAGAGGACGCCGCCCCGCTGCTGGGTGAAGTCTAAATTCGGGTCGTCCAGCAGAGCCCCAAGGCCCCGCCCCAGCCCGGACTGACGTTTCATACTATTCCTCCCTTATTGGATTCGTTGAGTTGAAAGTTAAAAGTTGAAAATTGAAAGTTTTCGGAGTTTTTCAAATTGCAATTTGAAAAACACATTCATTTTCAACTTTCAACTTTCAATTTTCAACTGCGCGATATGATCTCTTCGGCAACCTGTATATAGGCCTTCGCGCCTTTGCCGTTTTTGTCGTAGGCGGTGATGGGCATCCCGTGGCTGGGGGCCTCGGCCAGGCGGACGTTCCGGGGGATGGCCGTGCCGTAGACCCGCCCGGGGAAGAAGCGGCGCACCTCCTGGGCTACCTGGCTGGAGAAGTTGGTCCGCCCGTCGAACATGGTCAGCAGGACCCCGAAGACCGTCAGCTCCGGGTTCAGCCGCCGCTTCACCGCCCGCATGGTGGACATGAGATCCGAAAGGCCCTCCAGGGCGTAGTACTCACACTGGACTGGGATCAGGATCTGCTGGGCCGCGCAGAGGCCGTTGAGGGTCAGCAGCTCCAGAGAGGGCGGGCAGTCGATGAAGACATAGTCATAGTACCCGGCGACGGGCTCCAGGGCCTGCCTCAGCACATACTCCCGCTGCCCCATCCCGGCCAGTTCCACCCCAGCGCCCGCCAGAGCGGAGGAGGAGGGCAGCAGGTCTCCCCAGGCCGTGTGTACAATGGCCTGGTCCACCGCAACGCCGTTGATGATCACGTCGTAGGAGGTGAATTTGCAGCGGCGGCTGACGCCGAGACCGGAGGTGGCGTTGGCCTGGGGGTCGAAGTCCACCAGGAGGACGCGAGCGCCCTTTTCCCGCAGCGCGGCGGTCAGATTGACGGCTGTAGTGGTCTTCCCCACGCCGCCCTTCTGATTTACAATGGCAACCAGCCTGCCCATGACTTCCCCTCCCGTCATTCTTTCGTATTATTATACCACGATTCAGGCAAAATGCAAGAAAAAAAGCAGAGCTTTTGTTGTTTCACGTGAAACAACTGTAAAGTAAAAAGGAAAAAGTAAAAAGTAAGAAGTAGGTGGAAAAATCAGCTTTTTCCTCTTACTTCTTACTTCTTACTTCTTACTTTATCCTGGCGGGGTACGGCGGGCAGATTGCCCGCGCTACAGGCGGGGTCTTACCTCTTACCTAATCGTATTCCCTTACGACGCCCCGGACGACGCCGAGGAGGACCGCCTCGCGGCCATCAATGGGAGAGAAGGCCTCGTTCTCAGGCAGGAGCCACACCTGGCCGCCCCGCCGGGAAAAGCGTTTGACAGTGGCCTCGTCGCCGAGCAGGGCCACCACGATCTCGCCGGGCTCCGCCGTGGGCTGGGGCCGAACCACCACCTTGTCGCCGGGGAGGATGCCTGCATTCTTCATGCTCTCGCCCTTAACCCGCAGGGCGAACCAGCCCTGGCCGCCCTCCCAGGGCAGCCAGCCGTCGATGTTCTCCACAGCCAAAATCGGCTGCCCGGCAGCCACGGTGCCCACAATGGGAACCAGCGGCCCCGTCAGCCCCTTGTGAATAGAGACCACTTCTTCAACAGTTCCAGACAGCTCTCTTGCCGTCTCCTGTTTTTTTGCTTCGCTGCCCGGCAGAGATATGGCGCGTTTCTTTCCCTTTTCCATGATAATCCGTCCCGCCGCCTCCAGGGCCCGCAGATGATAGTGGACCGTCGCTGTAGAGCTGAGCCCCAAGCCCTCGCAGATCTCCCGCACAGCCGGACCATAACCATGTAATGAAATATATTCTTCTATAAATGTAAATACGTTCTCTTTTTGCGTCCCTCTCTTCATTTTCAGCACCATCCTTTGCTTGTTATTCTACCATATCGCGCTGAAAATTGCAAACATTTGTTCATATTCCTCACACTGTATTTCCGTTTTTACCTTCTCGAACGCCGGAGCGAGGGGGACGGCGGGACCCGTGGCGCACACTGTGCGCCGCTGCCGGGCGATTACTTCTTACTTCTTCCCTCTTACTTCTTACCTCGTCCGTGCGGGGAACCGCGGGCGGCCAATGACCGCCCCTACGGCGAGGGACGGCGGGACCCGTGGCGTACACTGTGCGCCGCTGCCGGGCGATTACTTCTTACTCCTTCCCTCTTACTTCTTACCTCGTCCGTGCGGGGAACTGCGGGCGGCCAATGACCGCCCCTACAGGCGGGTCTGTTGCCTGTTGCCCGTTGCCTGTTGCCTCGTCCGTGCGGGGAACGGCGGGCGCTCAATGAGCGCCCCTACGGCGGGGCAGGGACCGGCGGGCAGATTGCCCGCGCTACAGGCGGGGAACGGCGGACGGCTGAGAGCCGTCCCTACGGGCGGGTCTGTTGCCTGTTGCCCGTTGCCTGTTGCCTAGTAAAATCAACCATACAATATAATAAAGAAATGCTTGTAAAACAGAGAAAAATGTGGTATAATATAGGGGTATGAAACTGTGCTTTTTTTCACACGTCGGAGGTGTGTTATGAATTATTCCAACGCCTATGTATGGGCCAAGGTCATCTCCTATCTGGACGAGCGGATGTCCCCCGGCATCGTGTCCACCTACTTTGACCAGTCCTACATTTTAGAGATGACGGACCAGAAAATGACCGTCTATGCACCCTCGGAGTTCTGCAAGGAGGTCATTGAGCGGCGCTGCCTGGGCTACATCCGGGACGCCGTGCAGGAGCTCACCGGCCAGGACAAGAACATTGAGGTGGTCTGCGAGGAGGAATTAGAAGAATTCCGCAAGGCCAGGGGCCAGAACGGCAAGCCCCGCTTCAATCCCCAGTACACCTTTGAGTCCTTCGTCGTGGGTCCCTCCAACCGCTTCGCCTACAACGCGGCCCTGGCGGTGACAGACAAGCCCGCCGAGGCCTACAACCCCCTCTTTATCTACGGCCCCTCCGGTCTGGGCAAGACCCACCTGCTCTATGCCATCGCCAACCGGATCCAAAAGAACTACCTGGACTTCAACATCATCTACATCAACTCCGAGCAGTTCACTAACGAGCTCATCACCGCCCTGCGGGAGGCCCGGAACGTGGAATTCCGCAAGAAATACCGCAACGCGGACCTGCTTCTGATGGACGACGTGCAGTTCATCGGCGGCAAGGCCTCCACCGAGCAGGAGTTCTTCCACACCTTCAACGAGCTCTTTGAGGGCCGCAAGCAGATCGTCGTCACCTCGGACCGTCCGCCCAGTGAGATCGCCCTGCTGGCAGACCGGCTCCGCACCCGCTTTGAGGGCGGCCTGATCTGCGACATCATCCCGCCGGACTATGAGACCCGTATGGCCATCATCCAGAACAAGGCCAACTCCTTAGGCCTGGACCTGCCCGGCGAGATCTGCAACTACATTGCCGAGAACATCACCAACAACGTCCGCTCCTTAGAGGGCACGGTCAACATCATCAAGGCCTACCACGAGCTCAACGGGATGCCCCTGGACCTGCCCAACGTCTCCCGGGCCATCAAGGACATGTATATGGATTCCGGCCACAGCCTGCCCACCGCCGCCCTGATCATCGCGGAGGTCTCCCGCTTCTACAGCATCGAGGAGAATCTGCTCCGGGGCCGCCTGAAGTCCAACAACGTGGTCATGCCCCGCCAGATCGCCATGTATCTGATCCGGGAGCTGACCCACCAGAGCTACAAGGTCATCGGTCGGGAATTCGGGCGGGACCACACCACCGTCATCTCCTCCCTGCAAAAGGTGGAGGCCCTGCTGGCGAAGAACGACAAAGAGACCATGGACAATATCCGGGATATCACCGCGAATATTAACTCCAAGCTGTGATTTTCAAGGTGCTAGGGGCTAGTTGCCAGGGGCTAGGGTCATAATTTCCCTAGCAACTAGCAACTAACAACCAGCCCCTGAAATATCCACAAGGTGCTAGGGGCTAGTTGTCAGGGGCTGGGGTCATTATTTCCCTAGCAACTAGCAACTAACAACCAGCCCCTGAAATATCCACAGGGCATGGGGAAAGTGGAAAACCATTCGTGGAAATCTCTCTTCTCCGATTTTTTTCTCCGGCCCAATGTGGAAAACCTTTTTACTTTCCCCATGCCCTGTGGATTCAAAAGCCCGCTGTTTCAACGAATTTTAAGGTTTTCCACCATCCACAGCCCCTACGGTAACGACTTCTAATATATTCTCTCTTTCTCTCTTACGAGAGAGAAGGGAAAGGAGATTTTTTATGAGGATCATCTGTGAAAAAACCACCCTTTCCAACGCGATCTCCATCGTCTCCCGCACCGTCAGTCCCAAGAGCAGCTTAGCCTTTTTGGAGGGCATCTACCTGGCGGCGGATGAGGAGGGCCTTCGGCTGACGGGCTACAACCTGGAAACGGGCATCACCGTCCGGACGGAAGCCCGGGTCCGGCAGACCGGCGAGTGCGTCATGCCGGCCCGGATGTTCGCGGACATCGTCCGCAAGCTGCCGGAGGACGTGGTGGAGCTGGAGGTGGACGAGAACTACCGCGTCACCATTCAGGGCGGCAACGCCAGATTCCAAATCATGGCTTCCACCTCTGACGAATATCCCTCCCTGCCCTCTGTGGAGGAGGAAAACGCCGTGTCCCTGCCCCAGAACGCCCTGCGGGAGCTGATCTCCGGCACCATCTTCGCCGTCTCCGATGATACGGCGAATCCCATCTACACTGGCTGCCTGGTGGAGGCCTCCGGCGACACCATTACCATGGTGGCCATCGACGGCTACCGTATGGCGAAACGGGCCTATCACGCCGAAGGGATTGAGTTCCCGTCCATGAGCTTTGTGGCCCCCTCCGCCGCCCTGCGGGAGCTGGAGAAGATCCTGACCGACGACGAGGGCGAGGTCCGCTTTACCTTGGGCAAAAAGCACATCTCCTTCTCCGTGAGCAGCGCGACCCTGATCTGCCGCCTGCTGGAGGGCAAATTTGCCGAGTGGCGCCGCTTCATCCCGGCCTCCACGCCGATCTCCCTGGTGGCAAACGTGGCGGAGCTGACGGCGGCGGTGGAGCGCGTGGGTCTGATCGTCTCCGAGAAGTACAAGAGCCCGGTGCGCTGCGTCTTCTCCAACAACAGCGCCCGTTTCCGCACCGTTACCACAATCGCCGCGGCCAACGACGGCTGCAGCCTGGCGGGCGACGGAAAGGAGACGGAGATCGGCTTCTCCTGCCGCTACATGCTGGACGCCCTGAAGGCCGTCCCCACGTCGGAGGTCACGCTGCTGCTCACCGGCGGCCTGTCTCCCATCCTCCTGGTCCCCTGCGAGGGCGAGGAGACGGACTTCACCTACCTGATCCAACCGGTTCGCCTCAATTGAAAAATGTAGCGCGGGCAATCTGCCCGCCATCCCCCGCCTGTAGGGGCGCTCATTGAGCGCCCGCCATCCCCCGCCCGTAGGGGCGCTCATTGAGCGCCCGCCGTCCCCCGCCCGGGAACAGTTGAAAGTTGAAAGTGAAAAGTTGAAAGTTGTGGAGTTTTTCAAATCGCAATTTGAAAAACACATTCAATTATCAATTCCGCCCGCGATTCCCTGTATCATAGAGGTACTGCCATGAAAGTCAGAGTCAGACGCATCGACCCCAACGAGCAGAAAATCCCCATTACCACGGAATACATCAAATTAGAGAGCTTCCTGAAGCTTGCCAACGTCGTGGAATCCGGCGGTATGGCGAAGAACTTCATTCTCAACGAGGAAGTCACCGTCAACGGCGAGGTCTGCACCATGCGGGGCAAAAAGCTCCGCCCCGGCGACCGGGTGGGCTTTGACGGAAACATGTACCTTGTTACGCAGGGAAATGAAAATCTAACATGATCATCAAAAACCTCTCCATCCAAGGCTTCCGCAATTATGAATCCTTCTACTGCGATTTCGACCCCGGCGTCAACCTGATCGTGGGGGAGAACGCCCAGGGAAAGACGAATCTGCTGGAGGCCATCTGCTACCTCAGCCGCGGCGCGGCCTTCCGCACCCGGAAGGAGGCCGAGCTGATCCGCTTCGGGGCGGAGTTCGCGGAGCTCAGCGCCGTGGTGGAGTCCTTCGGGCGGGAGCAGACCCTGCGGACCGTGATGTTCGCGGGCCGGAGGCCCCGGCAGCTCTGGCTTTCCGGCGTCAAAAAGGCCTCCCGGGAGGACCTGGACGGGGTGCTGAACACAGTGCTCTTCTGCCCCGAGGACCTGCTGGTCCTCAAAAAGGGCGCCGCCGAGCGGCGGAAGCTCCTGGACGACGCCCTCTGCCAGCTCCGGCCCAGATATGCAAAGGCGTTGGAGGAGTACCGCCGCCTGCTGGCCCAGAAATCCGCCGCCCTGAGGGAGCGGGTGGATCGGCCCGAGATGCTGGAGCTGCTGCCCGAGTACAACGAGCGCATGGCCCAGACCGGCGCCATCATCATCACCACCCGGGCCAAGTACCTGCGGCAGCTGGCGGAGCGGGCAGCCTGCCATCACCTGGCCTTTTCGGGAGGCCGGGAGGAGCTCTGCCTGTGCTATCAGACCGTCTCCACTGTGACGGAACCCACCGCACCGGCCTTAGAGGTCTATGAGCAGCTCAAGGAGCACCAGTCCTCCCACTGCCGGGCCGAGATAGAGTCCATGCAGTGCCTCTCCGGGCCCCACAAGGACGACTTTGAGGCGACGCTGAACGGCATCTCTATGAAGGCCTTCGGTTCCCAGGGCCAGACCCGCACCGCGGCCATCAGCCTCAAGCTGGCGGAACGGGACCTCTTCGAGGCGGACACCGGCGAGCAGCCGGTGCTGCTGCTGGACGACGTGCTCTCCGAGCTGGACCCGGGCCGCCGGGACTTCGTGCTCAACGGCATCCGCACCGGCCAGGTCTTCGTGACCTGCTGCGAGGCCGACGCCGTCACCCAGCTCGGCAAAACCTTCCACATCGCACAGGGAAAAATCGTGTAGGGACGGCTCTCAGCCGTCCGCCGCCCCAGCGTAGGGCGGCCAGACCCCTGGCCGCCGTTTCCTGGTGTGCCGGGCATGGCACGATTCTCGCGGGTGAAAGTCCCGCCACGGGTATTTACCGCCAAGTGTAGCGAACCGCAAGCCGGAGTCAGCAATGGCGACGGGGGAGGAAGCGGTGTAGCAAAGCCGAGGAGCCTA
>JAFRPC010000028.1 GCA_017429325.1 Oscillospiraceae bacterium
CTCGAATAGTTGATTTTTATTCATCCGTTTCCCGTCATTTGGGAGGCTGCCTTAATGGCATTGGGACGGTTCTCTGATTGACAACAACGACGGTAGTGCTATTATTTAACAGTCAATCAGAGAACCGTCCCCTGATTGTATTCGCCATGCTTTCTAAACCAGAAAGGCTTTTTCAGTAGACCCTACATAAAATTCTGAGTGCAGAAAAAGACACAAGCGGGTGAGCCAATGTAAGGTCACCCGCTTTCCTTCTTAAATATCTACTCCATCTCTAATCTTTTGTTGCAATGTTTCAGTCAAAATAGAACAACTCAAATAATCATAATGATCATGCAGCCATTTCATAGTTTCTTTGCGAAAAAAGTCCGTTGGAAAGGCAACACTGACTGAACGAAGATCTAGTTTGCCATTATGATAATCACAACTAATAAACCGATTATCTCCGTTACCGGTTAGTAACAATTGATCTATTAACATTTTGCCAGAGGCGTTGGAAATATTAGGGGATTGTTCTATGCTGTGAATATTATCGATTAAACTTTCAGAAGACAACCAAAGAAGAAAGCTGTCATAACCTTCAGTTTTTAGTTCTTTGATAAAATAACTGCTCATGATAGCTCCTCCTTTTCTCAAACACTTATCTTTTCTTTATTGCTGTGTTTCTATCAAATTAATACATTTCTTGATTATCTCATCTGCTTCTGCTTTATCGCTAATGATTCTTGTATTATCATTTGTTGAGTTAAAAACGTCGCCAAAGTGAAATGCCGTATTCCTTTGTGAATTGTAATAATTATAACAGGTTTCTATAGCCGGGTTTTTACTGGTGTCTGGAAATCTTTCCGTTAAGTAGAACTTGTTTGGACTTGCTGTTTTATCCAAACCAAAACAAGTAAATGCCCTCCCAACACTTCCACCAGCAAGGTTAATTAAATATTTGATATGTCCTTCTAGTGCCTTTAATGCCGGAAATGCATACTGTGAATAGTCTTCGCTTTCAACATAATAGTTAAGGTTAATAACAGCCTGCTTGAGTAGCCGCTTTACTGACGGAGGATAATCCTTGGGAAGTCCTCTCTCTATTGGTAAATATCCTTTATCGATAACCGTTTTCTCAATCGTAACACGATATGCGCTCCCAAGTATTTGATCAATTTTTATGCTATCATCAAGTTCTACTAAAGTCGTCGTTATCACCTGAAATAGATATGTGTTTTTTCCTTGCACCAGAAGTTTATGTTCTCCTGATTTAAAAAGAGAAACAGTTACAGAATCTGAATTCAGTTTAAACTTGTAAATTGATTTGTGTGGTTGGTTATCTACTGTAAAGGTAATGCTTGCGTCAGATTCTATAATAATTTCAGCGAATGCATCAAAGTCATTTTTACAAAAATATGGTATAGAGAACCAATGTTCTCCCTGTATAGCCACTTTTTTTCTATCAACTAAAGCAGTTTTTGCAAGTTGGTCTGCTTTCTCATTATAACATACATTCGTATGTCCGGGAACTTTTTCAAATTCAACCTGAAGAAATCCATCAAATTTTGCCTTAAATAGCCTTACATACATTTGACTTACTTTTGCTTTAGCATCCCATTCCCCAGAAATCCATTTTGACAGTCCCGCATAATCATGGTAAATTTTTATTTTTTCATAACCATTAGAGATTGCCCAGTCAAATGCATTAATCACTCCAAACAATTCACCGATGATGTTGTTGCTCTCAATGTATTCTTTGTTGCTCCCATACCCACATATACATTTTTCTTCTCCACTAGGCAAAATGAAAACAACGCCATACGAATACCTATTTAATGTTTGTTCATAACTACCATCTGTGAACGCAACTAATAATCCTTTACTGTTATCTTCTTCAACCTTTTCTTTCCAAATATCTCGACCACAAAGATACGCATTTGCTTCATCAAATGAGCGGAATTTTTTGTAGTCCGCGTTCGAAAATCCTGATATTGCAGCCTGAGCATCAGTCCAATTATCAAATACCCCCGTTTTATGTCCACTTTTTACTGCATAATACAAGTCTAATCATCCCTTTGATATTTTTATAATACGGTTTTATTATACACCCGTTGTCAATCCCCCAATTTAGTACTTCAATGCTTCCTCACTACATTTTGTGGAAACCCCTGCTTTGTATTTGTCATGCACAAAGAGTTCTATTAATGCCACCCGAACATCGGTATGATGCTCGGGCAGCCGTGCTTTACACTTATTCTTCCGCAGTTTCCAGCAACTCGATCTTGCCGTGCTCTTTCTCGAAGGCTTCGATCTCGCGGCGGGCCAGGTAGAGGACCTCGCCGTTGATGGACCGGCCTTCGTAGGCTGCCAGGTATTTCAGTTTGTAGTGCAGCTCGGGATCGATATGGATGCCCAGGTGCTTGTTCTTCTGCTCCATTTTGGTTCCTCCCAAATGTTCCCAAGGCGTGGGAACGTGGCGCACACTGTGCGCCGCTGCGGGAAACGGCGGGCAGATTGCCCGCGCTACGGACGAGGGCCGATGTGGGCATCCGCCCCTACGGAGCTCTCCCCGGACCGGTTTTCTTTGTTTCCAGCGGCGCAAAATTTTAGATCGTTTCTACAGGAGATCTTCGACCGTTTGATATAAGATCCACTGTCTTTATTTTACCTACATTATTTCAGTTTTATATTGTATTTGTAGTTATCTTGTGGTATACTGTTTGCAGGAGGTGAGTTTATGTCTGACGCATTGCTGAAGGAATACAGGACGCTTCAGAGCAAAAAAGCGAAGATGACTGCAGAGCTGGCTGTGCTGGCACGAGGAAGTATTTCCGTAAAAACCATCAAGGGAAACGAATACTGCTACCTTCAATGCAGGGACGGAGGGCGTGTTGTGAGTCGGTATCTGAAGTCCGACGAAGTGACGCCGGTCAAGAAGGAGCTCGCCAAACGGAAACGATACGAAAAAGAGCTTGCCGGAATCAATGTCCGGTTGGGCGAATTGGAATATGCCGGGCGCTTGATCGGTCACGGACTGGCGCAGCAGATGCTGCGGATCAAGCTGGCTAGCGGCATGGACAGTCTTTCTTCCGCGGAAAGGGAGAAAGCCGTCTCCTTCGGCGTTGCTCTCAATGCTGTGGAAGGCGTCCCGGCAACGGAGCAGGCTGCTTCCGAGGTAGCTGCATGGTGCTCCGGTGCGACCTCCTATCTGGCTGCCTTTGATACGATCCTGAAGCGCTATGGCTTCTCTACAGGAGGTGCTTCCCATGCGTGATCCTTATTTGTATGAGGACGTAAACGTCCTCGTCAACCTGGCCGGAATCAAGGACCGGGAGCTGCTCCGGACAGCGGAGGCGGATATTACCAACATCGCTATGACTGGCGTCTACTGTCAGCGGTTTGAACGCTTTGACACGGAAACGCTCTGTGAAATCCACCGCATGATTTTCGGTCAGATCTATGCTTGGGCGGGAGAATTCCGCGCGATTCCCATGATCAAGCGGGAAGAGATCCTCGGTGGAGACACGGTCCGCTATGCGCCTCCGGGAGAGATCAAGAAGCAGCTGAATACCGCCATGAAGGAGCTTGCCAAACTTCGGCGCAGCGGGAAGGACGATCAGGATCTGGTTTTCCGCCTGGTACGTATTCTCGCAGCAATCTGGCAGATCCACCCCTTCCGGGAAGGAAATACCAGAGCTGTGATCGCTTTTGCAGTACTGCTGGGGAATCATTTCGGCTTTGACGTGGACCACGACCTGTTTCGGGTTCATGCGCCTTATGTTCGGAACGCCCTGGTTTGGGCATCGCAGGGGATTTATTCCAAGTACGAGTACCTGGAAAGGATCTTCTTCGACGCCTTCCTCGGCGAGCAGCCGGAACCGGATGTTCCGCAGGCAGGAACGGGTTCCAAATATGAAAAGATCGGCGACTACGACGTGAAGGACTACAAGCCGCAGCCGCACGAATACAGAGAATAGAGCTGCAAGACCTGGAAGCAATGTGGCGCACACTGTAAGCGCGTTCAGCGCCAGCAGCCCGGTGGGCTGCTGCGGGTAGTCGCGTAGAGCTTTGCTCGAAGCGACATGCCATGCCCTTTGGCGGCATCGCCGCTACAGGGAAAGGCGGGCAGATTGCCCGCGCTACGGACGAGGGCCGATGTGGGCATACTTCGTGACTCTTCGAGTTCGGCCCCTACGGAGCTCTCCCCTGACCGATTTGCTTCCTCTTTGTTTACAGCGGCGCAAAAACAGACACAAACGGCACGGAATTGGAATCGTCTTTCCATTTCCGTGCCGTTTTGCGGTTGTAGGCTTTGGGGTTTGCCGGTTTTCGTGTGACCGGGTTGATGGTCCAGGTTCCGCGGCGGGCTGCGTTCAGCTCCCGCTGTTTCTTCTTTGAGAGCTTTTCATAGGGAATGAATTTTTCCATAGTGGCTCCTTTCTGCGTTTGCGTTGCCTGCTTGTTCGGAATTTATTATATCACAGTTGTCAAGGGGGACGGGGGCCGCGGATTCTTCGCTTTACTCAGAATAATGGGAGGACGGCCTCGTGTGCGGGCACACAATGACCGCCCCAACAAGCAAAAACCACCGACGGCGGAGCCCCTTTGATACGGGGCCCCGCCGTCAGCGGTACTCTTTGTTTCTGTGATGCAATTACGGAGCGCTTTGGGTAAGGGATTCAGAAAAAGAATCTCGTTTTCGCACTTGCTCCATCAGAGCTTCCATCTTGGGCAACATTACGATATCGTCCAGCGCCGCCTCCATCAGCAGGACAGCGGCCTGCTTCAGCCAAACCAGCAGCTGCTCCGTGATGATCGCGCGGAAGGGGATGCGATGCGGGATCCCGTCGTAGACGAAATAGATACAGATCCGTCCGTCTCCCACGAGCCAGCGTCCGTAGGTCTGAAGGTCCTTCTGTTCCAACCCATATATTATTTCCGCTTATTTCTTCTTTTTGCTCGTAAACCGGTCGCTGGATTTGAAGTTGTAGATCGGGCGGATCTGCTTCTCGATGCGGACAGTGTCGCCGATGGCGGAGATAATGGTCTGCGGGTCCTTGTAGGCCATGGGGCACTCGTCGAGGGTGTCCTGGCTGACGGTGGAGGTATAGATACCCTCCATGCTTTTCTTGAAGGCAGAGAGGGTGAAGCTGCTTTCCGCCTGGCTGCGGCTGAAGAGCCGGCCCGCGCCGTGGGGTGCGCTCTGGTTCCAGTCGTCGTTCCCCAGACCGACGCAGATCAGGGCGCCGTCCCGCATATTCAGCGGGATCAGCAGGCGCTCGCCTTCCCTTGCGGAGACCGAGCCCTTCCGCAAAATGCCGTGCTCCAGGTCGATGTAGTTGTGGACGGTGGTGAAGAAGTCCGCCTCGTGGAGCTTCAGACCGTCCAGGATGCAGTCCTTGATGACCTGCCGGTTGAGGGCCGCGTAGCGCTGCATGATCGCCATGTCGTGCAGATACTTTTCCCGCTCTTCGCCGCGCAGGTACGCCAGCTCGAAGGGGATCTCGCTCTGGGCTCTGCCGCCGACGCTTTCATAGGCCAGCTTCTGATAATGCTCCGCCACCTGCAGACCGAGGTTCCGGCTGCCGGTGTGGATCACAAGATAGAGATTGCCCTCCTCGTCCCGGTCCACCTCAATGAAATGGTTCCCGCCGCCCAGGGTGCCGACGCTCTCCGCGGCCCGCCGGGTATCGATCTGCCCGAAGCATTCCAGCTCGGAAAGGTCGATCCGGCCGCTGTTGCGGTGGGGCTTCTCCCGCACGTCTCTGCCGTGGGGGATGCTTTTGCCGATGAACGAATCCAGGGCAGGCAGGTTGACGCGCTTTTCCTTCAGAAGGACCACGTCCATGCCGCAGCCGATGTCCACGCCCACCAGGTTCGGGACCACGTACTCGCCGACGGTCATGGTCGTGCCGATGGTGCAGCCCTTCCCCGTGTGGACGTCCGGCATGATGCGGATCTTGCTGCCTGCGGCAAAGGGCTGGTCGCAGAGCGCCTGGATCTGCCCGATGGCCGAAGCCTCGATCTCGTCCGAATAGACGATTGCGTTGGCGTAAACGCCGTTGATTTCTATCATCAGATTATCACCATTGCTCGTTCCGCTTTACAGCTAAGCATATACTTCTGTCGTAAAGAAAAAATAGAATCCATCAGAAATAAGCAACTCAAGAAGCTTTACAAATTGATAGACCTAGAAGGCCTTAAACGCAAGATAGAAAGCAACCAACAAATGTTTTTCTTCATCGCTGATACTCTCTCGGGAAGGATGCATAACTTTATTGCGTATATTATTCAGCTTTACAAACTTACTATTAAATTGACGTTTGCTTTCGAAAAGGGTCCTTATGCTTTTTAGTTTTTGATTAGACCAATTATGTGATAAGAATTTCCTATAATGGCAAATATATGCGTTCTCCCAAGAAGGAACACCGTCTACTGTGATTTCAATTAGTACATCTTGTGGAACAATAAAATCTGAGGAGGTATCGACCAAGTGTTTTAAGTGCTTTTCGAGCGCAACCATCAGGGATTCTGGCGTAGCATAACGAAATAGTTCTTCAGATTTCTGAGTTCTAAATCGAAAAGAAAAACTTCCAAGCTTAATACTATCTCCATCAACAATAGATATTTCTCCGCTACTGGCATCAATTAGATTTTCGTTGACAGATATTTCTTTTGGACCGCGCCTATGTCCTTTCAAAGATCTTATCTTCCATGTTTCCTCCGGCAGTGCAGAATAAGAAAACTCAACATTCTTTGTGTATAGACCTTTAGGAACATCCCAAATCGCTAAAGAGATATCTGCTTTGCTGCCCACTGTAATCCTTGCGCTGTTGGAGAAAGGGATAAAACTGGGCTTTTTGAGAATCTTTTCAGATCCCACTTTTATGCACTCTAACCCAATTAGCAATTCTTCCTCCGATAAGGTTCTGGAATACCATTCTGGAACCGGGTAAGTATCTGAGCGATCGTTATGTTTTCTTTTGACAGCACCTTCTAAATCAATTAACGTCGTAAAATCATTATGATAACTGACCAATTGAGCACATGGCAATGCAGGAAGCACTAATCTAATTCCAGCTTTTTGTATTTCTGAACCTATAGATAAAACTAGTTTGTCCCGAGAAATCAAATAAATAATAGCTTCACAATCTGAAGCAATGATTTCCTCAATAAATCTTCCAGCCCATACACCACAAAGGATATCGGCCTGATTGGGAGATGAGCCTGCCTTAAGACAGACCACATCCATTTGTGGCTCAAGCGATAGGAAGAATTCTTTGAAAGACTTTAGACTTCCTTCTTCTTTTGCTGCAATAACTGCTTTAGTCATTTCTCCGTTACAAAACATTTCTTTCAATCCAAAGAAATGAGCTCTTATGATGCCAGTTATTGAGTCTCCATCAATTATGAAAAACGATTTCATATTATCACTCCAGATCACTTATTTGCCTTGGGGAATAGAATTGCGTATCGGCGCGAAATCCGATTTCAGGTGATAAGCAGCCCATGGCATCACTTTCCCGCAATCAGCCCCGCGCCAGCTCCTGTTCGCTTGCGGAGCGGACGTCGATGGGCTCCCGCTCCAGCCAGGGGGGACAGGCACACCAGCCGGAAGGTGGTTCCGTTGCTCCGGAGGTGCAGATCTTGTCCTCCTGCTTTTCCAGGACGATCCCGATGTCTGCGACCACGAGGCACTTTATGTACCGCCCGGCGTTTTCCGTCACGAGACCGCGCTTGACGAAGCCCACGGTCACGGTCAGATTCGAGCAGACGGCGGTTTCAGCCTCGCCGGTGTCGCCGTTCATGCCGCTGTTGATATCGACGCTGATCACCCGGGCCCCGGAGCCGTTGATCTCCCGCACCGCGCTGAGCCAGGGCTCCCGCAGACTGCCCTGGAAGCCGGTCCCCAGCAGGCAGTCCACAATCGTATCGCAGGCCGCAAAGGCGCCCGGAACGTAGGGCTCCATGGTCACGCTAAGCTCGGCGGCGAGATTCGCGTAAAAGGAACTGTCCTCGGTCAGCTTTTCGCTGAGCTTCACGATCCTGCAGCGGTGTCCGTTCCGAGCCAGGATGCAGGCCAGGGCGTAGCCGTCGCCGCCGTTGTTGCCGCCGCCGACCGCAATGGCCGTCACGCCGTCCCACGCCGCGGCCCGGTAGACGCCCAGCGCCGCCCGGTACATCAGCGTCCGCCCGGGGCAGAAGCGCTCGATGGTCAGCCGGTCGCTCTCGCGCATATTGGCAACGGAAATGCAGTCCAGGAAATCCTGATTCATACGACTCTGCTTGCCTCCTATAGTTTCTTTTTCAACACCAGTCTTTGATTGTTCATCATACGGAAGGACAACAACATGTTTCGCAATCATTCTCTACTACCCCACGAATACCGGTTTATCGACCTCATTATACCACAGCCAAGCGTGTTAAGCAATGAGAAAACCTCTTTTGCCTTGGCTGAACTGACAAAAGAGGTTTCTTTGATAGGAAAGAGCGCACAAAAGGTACGCATTGCACAGCTCGATAAACCGGTGTCGGATCAATCAAAGACGATTTTGAATAATTCCTCGTCGTCAAGCATTTTGTGTTCCGACCGAAAGCCGAGCTTTTCGTAGACATGTCTCCCTCTGGCGTTTTCGGGGTCAGTGTAGTCCTCCACGCCTTCCTCGTAGCGGATGGAAACGTCGCCGTATGCAGTGTCCGCCAGAGAGACCGTGTAAGAATCGTCAAACGGATGCTCCTCGTTATTGCCCATGATATCGGTGCTGTAGACCGGAGGATTCAGCAGGCACAGGGCCGTTAAAACAACAACGCAAACGGCGCCGATCACTGCGCCAGCGATTCGGATCTTCTTGTTTTCAAAGATGAAAACGGGATAGAGGATCATTCCCGCCGCGCAGAACAGGACGATCAGGACGTACCGCGGCATGGAAAACTGAAATTTGGAAAAATAGCCGAGGTAAGACTCGCCTGTCAGGGCAATCATCGGAAGCAGGATCAGATAGCCCCACCATTTATCCATCTTCATATAATAGCCGATGAAGCCCATTGGGAAGCAGAGCAGGGTCCAGATGAACCAGAACTTGTAATATCCGAACAACCCCCACCCAAGCTCACTGAAGGCACCTGGATCAGATAAACCAGCGGCTGGCTGATCAGGAAGAACACGAAGCATTTGAGCGCGGCGTCCAGATTGCTCTTGCTGTTCATGATGATGAGGATCCCAAACAGGATCCAAACCTCGAAGGATACGGCGATCGTATGGAATGAGGTGTAGTGCAGCGCTGGGATGAGCGCCATGACCGCGGTAAACACACCGGCAATGACAGCTGCGATGATCAGCCTCGGCCAGGTCAAATCGATCCCGCCGAATCGTTTTTTGATCGTCTTTATCATATTGTATCATTCCTCCCTGATTGAACGCTCATTGTATTTTATTCTGTTTTTGCTCAGCAGTCAATCAGTTTTCGACTGATTGCGGGGCAGTTTTTGAGACAGGCGGCGGATCGTGCATTGCCGTGATCGTCTGCAATACCCTTTTCCCTTTGGATAAGTCTTGCAAAGCGCTGAATTCAGCGATATAATACCAGCATGAGATCAAGGGTTTTTACCCTTTTGTGGAATCAAGCCGAGACGCCGAGCGTTTCGGGAAAGAAGGAGCGTGTTTTTATGACCATCGAGGAAATGAAGGAATTGCACTATGAAGGGAAGCCCTGCGAGGAGGAAGACGTCGAATACATTGGAAGGGAGCTTCCGCTTTGAGATCCGAAGCGGAAGCGAAGAGGACGCCGAATTTCTGGATCAGAAACTCAGAGAATACGACGACGCCTATATTACGAAACGACCATTTCTGGAGCTGAGCCGCAAGCTCACGGACGCCGAGGGCAAGCTGATCGCCGGGGTCCATGCCGAGATCGACGATATGGCAACAGTCCAGATCGTCGGCCTGTGGGTGGAGGAGTCCTGCCGCGGGCAGGGTCTTGGCGCGTATTTGCTCCGCAGTGTTGAGCAGGCGGCAAAAGAAGAAGGCGCTTTTCTTTCGACCATGAACGTGTATGACTGGAATGCGGACTATTTCCTTGCCCGCGGTTATGAAGCCTGCGTCACCGTGGAGAACTTCCCGAAGGGCCACCGCTGGCACGTCCTCCGCAAGCCGCTTTGATTGGAAAAACAGCTCAGAAAGGCATATGCACATCTTCGAAAAATGGAGAGATGAAAATGAAGCTCTATCACGGAAGAATTCTGACGGTCAATAAAAATGACGACGTGAACAATTATCTTGTCGAGGACAAGGGGAGGATCCTGTTTGTTGGGGATGCGGTCCCGGAGCAATATAAAAACGCTGAGCTTGTGGAGCTGGGAAGCAAGGCGCTGATCCCTTCCTTTGCAGACACTCATCAGCACCTGGCGTCCTTTTCTGCGTTTCATGCGGGATTGAACGTGATGGAGGCCGCCTCAAACGCGGAAATCCTGCGCATGATCGAAGCCTTTTCCCGCGGAGCGGAGAGCAAGGTCCTGATCGCCTTCGGCGCTTCCCCTTATTCCGTCGCAGAGGGCCGTTTGGTCAGCAGAGAAGAGCTTGACAATGTGAGCTTTGGCAAGCCGCTGTTTCTGGTCAAATACGACGGCCACGCCTGTGTCGTCAACACGGCGCTGCTCGAAAAGCTCCCCCCAAAAATCAAGCAGCTGCGCGGCTATCACCCGGATACGGGAGAAATGAATCAAGAGGCCTTCTTTGCCGTCTCGGATCATATTACAAATTCCCTGTCGATCCCGGAGCTGATCGCAAATATGCAGAAGGCGGTAGATTATGAGGCCGGCCGCGGGATCGGTATGATCCACAGCGTCAGCGGCGTGGGGTTTGCGCTGAATCTGGACATCTCCATGGAAAGCTGGTTCGCGCGGAGCCTGCAAAGCGGCTTTCAGCTGCGGATTTTCCCGCAGTCCATGAAGCCGGGCGTCGCCCGCGCAAGGAATCTATCGCGGATCGGCGGCTGCTTTGCCTGCGCGCTGGACGGCTGCTTCGGTTCCCGGGACGCGGCGATGAACGAGCCCTACGCAAACGACCCATCCAACAGCGGCGTGCTGTATTACAGCGATGAACAGGTCACGAAGTTCTGCATCGAGGCCAATCGCAGGGGGCTTCAGATCGAGATGCACGCCATCGGGGACAGAGCTTTCGATCAGGCGGCAAGAGCCCTGAAGGCGGCCCTTGACGATACGCCGCGGGAGGATCACCGGCACGGCATCATCCATGCCTGCCTGCCGACAGAGGAGGGAATGGAGATTTGCGAAAAGTATCACATCCAGATCCCCATGCAGATCGCCTTTGACAACTGGCGTCAGGAACCGCCGTCCTATACCCGGGCGCTTTTGGGAGAGGAGCGAAACGCGAGGCTGAATCCCATCCGAAGCTTCCTGGAGCGGGGCTGCGTCGTGTCCTTCGGCAGCGACGCGCCGTGTACGGACCCCGATCCCGTAATGTGGATCGCAAAGGCGGTCAACCACTCCGATCCCGCCCAGTCCGTCAGCGTCAGAGACGCCCTGCGTATGGCGACGTACAACGGCTATTACGCGAGCTTTGATGAAAAAGAACGCGGCTCTCTGGAGGCAGGCAAGCTGGCCGATATGCTCATCCTGTCGGCTGACCCGTACACGACGCCCAAAAACGAGCTGGCCGATTTGAAGGTCGAGCAGCTGATCCTGAATGGCGAGGCGTACACGCCGCAGTCGCAAAGTGTGACTTCGGTGATTGCCAAAGGGATCCGCAGGCATGGAGTTCGTCTGTAAGCCTGAAGGGTCCAATTGCCCGTGCATCGGTGAGGATGCACGGGCAATTGTTGTCACTGTATGATTCAAATCATTTTGTAGAGCTCGTAGCAGTTGTGTCCCTTTGGAACGTCTTTGAGCTCGCCCCGGAGCAGATAGCCGTTCTTTTGGAAGAAGCCGACGTTCCAGTCGCCTGCGTTCGTGGTAATCACGGAAGCGCCGCTTTCCTTTGCAAATTCCTCCGCTTTCTTCAAAAGATACGTGCCCAACCCCTGACGCCGCAGCGGTTCTTCCACATACAGCGCGTCTATGCACCCGCTCTGCCCGACGTCCGCGTCCGCGATCACGCCTGCCGCAAATTTGCCGTCCCGGTCCACAAGCTTCTTGTCAAACTCTACGGTCTCGTATTCCTGCACGTAGGCTTCGCTGTAGGCGTCCAGGCCCTTCAGGACCCGCTCCGCGTCGTTCTCATTGCCGAAGGAAAGCCGGAAGCGGACGCCGCTGTTGTCGCTCGGCACGTATTCCGGCGTGTCCCTGTCCAGGTATTTGACCAGGGAATAGCTTATGTAGCCGTTTGGCCTTTTCAGCGTCGTAAAGACCGAGTAGCCGTGTTTTTCATAGAAGGGCCGTGCCATGAAGCTCGCGGTGCCGAGGGTCACGACGCGACAGCCCTTCTCCCTGGCGATGCGCTCGACTTCGCGCAGGAGCATGGAGCCGATCCCATGATGGCGATAGCGTTCATCCACCCAGAGGTCGTCCAGAAACATTCTCAACCAGTGATATTCGTAAGCTGTCGCGATACAACCGCCGATCATCTCGCCGGTCTCGTTCTCGATTTTGAGAATGAATTCTTCTTCCTCCGCGTCCACTTCCCGCGGCACGATCCCGTTGATCTGTTCGCCGATGTACCCGGCTTCTTCCTTTGTCAGAGCTTCGATTTTGTAGTCCATTGGTTGCCTCCGTTAAAAAATCGGGTTCTTCTGTAGCGCGGGCAATCTGCCCGCATGATCCCATTGTAGCGCGGGCAATCTGCCCGCAAAATCCCGTCGTAGCGTCGGCAATCTGTCGGCATAATCCCGCGTTCGTACGAAATGGCCGACAGATTGTCGGCGCTACAGACAGACAAATCCCGAGTTGCCGGGTTCCACGGCGGGGAACGGCGGGCAGATCGCCCGCGCTGTAGTTATGCAGATCGGGATTTGTCGTGCCGCTGCGTCGGAGCAAGCGGAACAGCGTATCCCCCTTGTCATTGCGAGGAGCCATAGGCGACGTGGCAATCCGCATCCCTCGTCTTTACGTCACAAGAATTGATCTCTACATTGCAGGGCAAACAGTCTGATAATTTCATTGGTAATTGTTTCCAATCTTTCTATGGGAGCTTAGTATAACATTTTCCATCATCGGAGGTCAACTATGCAAGCAACGTAAATTTTCATACACTGCTGGTGGACGCTGATCCGCAAGGCAGCCTGGATGTCAGCCTGGGCGTTGATGTCCCTGATTGACCCCTGATTGATGCAGAAGGATCCGCAGGCATGGTGTTCGGCTCTAAATTTTCGTTCATGACCGAACAAAGGCGGCGATCTCCTGCTCTAAGAGGCGAAATACGTTTGCGATCAGATACCCGTCCGCGATGGCATGATTCAGGCGGACGCTCACAGGCATGACAAGTCTGCCGTTTTCTTCCCGGTATTTCCCCCAGTTGACGATTGGCGCAAAATACAGATACCCGTCGGGCAGCTCGATATGCAGGGCGTCATAGGAAAGCCACGGGATAAAGGAGGCGTCAAACCAGTTGGGATGGTTCGCCGGGTCCAGTCGGTATTCCCGGGTCTTCTTGGCCTCCTCCAGGTCCCGCAGAGCGTCGGCGTAGAAGGCCGCATAGTCCGCCTTGTATTCTGTATAGACCGGCGTGCAGGTCTCCGTATCCGCATGAAAGACATACTGGGTCGGATGGATCACATCATAACAAATCAGTTCGTCTGTCTGCCAGAGATACCCCATTCTGTAATCTTCGCGGGAATTCAGGACCTTGGAGAGGAGATACAGAAAGTTGATGTAAAACTTTGTCCCCGTTTTCCTGGAAAAGGCGGCAAGCTCGGTCACGTCGATCCTCGCCGTCATGGAAGTCGAGCATTTGCAGTCCTCCGAAAAGTGACGAAACACGCCCTTCCGATAGTACGTCTCCCGGTCAATAATTTTGTAGTTCATTTTCTCATCCTCTCAAGCAAGGGATTCTCCGTAAGCCTCGCGCATCTGTTCCAATTCTTCCTCGGGAATGACATCGTGAAACCTGTCCTCAATGACGAGAAGCTCGCCTTCTGCATAAGCAGTCATGTCAGGCATTTATCCTTCATGGGAGATCTTTCAGAATGGCCGCGGCGAACTGCGCGAGCTTCGCGTCGTTCTCGCCGCTGTTCTTGTGCTTCCGGTCCAGCAGGGACGCGGTATGCTTCAGGTTCGGCAGCAGTCCGGCGATGGCATCCAGACCCTTCTGGGTCTCGCCGCCGCCGCTCAGGAAAAAGAGCGCTGTGACCTTTGCTGCCGCGTCGGTGTTTTGCAGGAAGGCGTTGACGGCGGGGACGGCCTTGCCGTTCCAGATGGGGGAGCCCAGAATGAGCTCGTCATACGCGCCGACTTCTTTGGTCAGGGGCTTCAGCTTCGGGACGCGGCCAAGCAGGACCTGCCCGCCGCCCACGAAGAGCTGGGCCGCAAAGCGCTTCGGCATGGGCTTCACCGTTTCCAGCTTCAAAAGCTCCGCGCCCAACTTCTCCGCAAGCTTCCGCGCCGCATCCTCCGTGTTGCCGGAGAGGGAATAGTATACAAGCAGTCGTTTCATTTTGGTCCTCCTTGTGATTCAAAATCATTTTTCGGGTATGCGGGGCGGGCGCTCAATGAGCGCCCCTACGGCATATTCGCTTCCGGCTTCGGGAGCCGCTGCATCAGCAGTGGGCCGTTTTCCTTCAGCCATTTGTTCCATTTTCGGTAGTCCGGGAAGACCCGCAGGACCTCGGCGTAGAAGCGTTCGGAGTGGTTCATCTCCCGGCGGTGGCAGAGCTCGTGGACCACGATGCTGTCGAGGACCTCGGGGGGCGCCAGCATCAGCAGGCAGTTGAAGTTCAGGTTGCCCTGAGCGGAGCAGCTTCCCCATTTGGTGCGCTGGGCGCGGATAGTGATGCGCCCGTAAGTGACGCCGATTTTCGGCGCGTAATATCGCACCCGCTCCGGGATGACCTGCAAGGCACGCTCCGCCAGGGCCCGCAGCTCCTCCACCGTCAGCGGCGCCAGAGCCTCGGCTGCCGCTCTTTGTGCCTCCGCCCTTTGCAGATGCTTTTCGATCCAGGCGCCGTGCTTTTCCAGCAGGGCCTCGATCTCCGCCTGGGTCGCCCGACGGGGCGCCCGGACCAGCAGCCTGCCGTCCCGGATCTCCAGAGCCAGGGTCCTGCGGCTGCTGCGGAGGATCTCATAAGTCCAGTTCATGCTTTACTCGTCCTCGAGGAGAGTGATGACGAACTCGGTGGTCAGCAGTTCCTCCGGGTCGCTCTCAAAATAATAAGTCATCGTGAGGAAGGGCAAAATGTCCGCATAGCCGAAATAGACGCTGAAGCTGTCGGCCCGGAGCCCCCGGATCACAACGGTGTCGTTCTCCACGTTGGAGCAGAGATAGGAAATGAGCTCCGGCACGTCGTCTGCGTCGGGCATCCGCACGGTCCCGTCGGGGACGGCCTGCGCCCGGGTGATATAGTTGTTCCCCCGCACCACAGTCCCGTCTGGCCAGACCGTCACGGTGAAGCAGTGGCCGCTCAGATCGTCGAGGGTGCTGTCGCCGCAGAGGACCGGCGCCGAAAGGCCCTCCTGGAGCTCCAGCAGGAGGCGGCTGTGTTCCGCGGAGCGGAAGGTGTAGACCACGGCGGGCACATGGACGTCCTGAAATCCGCTGCTGCGCTCGTCGTGATAGTCCTGCGTTTCGTCTGCGGCCTTGACCAGCTCCAGCGCTCCGGTAATGCCGGAAAAGCGGCTGACAAAGTCCCGCGCCGCCTGCTCCATGGCCGCCCGGTCGGTTATGGGTTGCTCCGTCATCTCCAAAATCCGGTCAAAGCCCGGATAGAGGTCGAAGGTAAAGCGCCCCGTGATGGAGGAACCGGAAACCGACGCACGGCCCACCGGGGCCTCCATAAACCAGTTGGCGTAGCCGTCGTGGGGCGAATCCTCCTCGACACTCAGCGCGTCCCCGCAGTCCAGAGCCACCCGCACGTAGTCCGCCAGCAGCTCCACGTAGGTCTCGGCCTCCCGGAACTGCTCGTAACGGTATTTGTTCAGGCTGCCGGTCTGTTGGATGGCGCCGTCAGAGAGCCGATAGTTCTCCACCGGGTACTCCGGCGGCCACGCCTCCTCCCAGCCCTCCGGCTCGCCGCCGGAGGCCGTTTCAGTGGTCGCGGGAGTGGATTCGGCAGCGGAGGTGGTTTCAATGTCCCCCGGCGTCGCTTCGACGGTTGCTGGCGTTGTTTCGAGGTTTTCCGGCGTCGCTTCGGCGGCAGCAGGTGCGGTCGGCGCAGGGGTCTCCCCGTTCACCTGCCGGGTCTCCGTCTGCCCCGCCCCGGACGCACAGCCCGCCAGCAGGCAGAGGGCCGCCAGCGGGGCAAAAAGTCTAATGGTGGTTTTCATGGTATTCCCTCTTCTCTGTTCAAATAGGATGTTTGTACCCTTCCATTTCTCTTTGGGAAGGGGGACGATCTCACAGTTCAGAAGCTTGCCCCTCCGTCTTTGTGGTATCGCGGAGTTCTTTTTTCAGCAGCTCGATGATCGTCCGGTCCGCCGGGAGCCAGGCCACGGCGTCCAGCTCGTCCCTGGACAGCCAGCGGGCGGCCTCGTGCTCCTTGAGGGTCAGCTCGCCCCCCGTGACGCGGCACAGATAGCAGCCCATGTGCAGGTGGAAGGCCGGATAGTCATAATCTATCGTGGTCAGATAGGATTCCACTGCGATTTGTGCGCCTAATTCCTCCCGGATCTCCCGGACCAAAGCCTCCTCCGGCCCTTCCCCCGGCTCGATTTTCCCGCCGGGGAACTCCCAGAGATCCTTCCAGTCTCCGTATCCGCGCTGGGTCGCAAAGACGCGCTCCCCTTTGCGGAGGATGGCCGCGACAACTTCAATCGTTTTCATGGTTCCAACCTCGCCGTCAGATTCCGCGATTTGATGAGAATGCGCAAAGGGTATCACGCATGAAGCTGCTGATACTTCTCGAGATCTGAATTCAGTTTTTTTGCTTCCGCAGAGTCCTTCAGCCACAGGAAGAGATTCGCCAGGACAAAGATGACCAGGACGCTTCCCGCGACCACAAGGACGACCTCTGCGCGGTCCGAGTCAATGCTGGGGCTGGTGAACGCGATTCCCAGCATCACCGCCTCGATGAGGACGAGCATCAGCGCCTTGCGGAAGAGCAGCGCTTTTGGGGAGAGCTCCCGCTTGGACCAGGTAACAAAGGTGGGCAGCATACACAGCAAGGCGTATTTGAGCGGCAGCAGCATGGTTTTGTAGCCGAAGCGTGCGCCGTCGTCAAAGGAGGAGCCGACCAGGGCGACTGCCACAGTGATCAGCGTTGACAGGGTAAAGAACAGGATTAGCTTATTGACAAGAAAGCGTTTGAATTCCATGATATTATCCTTTCAGCGCGTCTTTCAGCGCTTTTACGTAGTTCCTCGAAATAATGACCTTTTCCCCGGAGCGGAGGAGGGCCAGGAAACGCCCGTTGAAAGCGGGCTGGAGGGATTGGATCTTCATCAGGTTGACCAGCATGGGCTTTGAAATTCGGAGAAACTGCTTGGACCTCAGGAGCTCCTCCAGCTCGTAGAGCCGGTAGGCGGTCTCGTAGACCCGGTCATTCGTGTAGAGGAAGGTCTTGCCGTCCACAGACTCAATATAGCAGATATCCGTCACGGCAATCTCATACTGTCTGGCCTCCGAGACGCAGGAAAGGCTGCCCTGTCTGGATTTGACAAAGGCCTCGATTTCCCGGACCTCCTCCGTAATCTCGCGGCAGCGGATCAGAACCAGCTCTTCGCCCGTTGTTCCGATTTGTTCGATACGCACGTCCATGCTGTTATTCGGGCAATCAATAGATAGGCTCTACCGTAAAGACGCCCTCACCTTTCAGATAGCAATTCAGGAATTCCAGCGCCAGCGAATTGACGATCTGCAAGGCCTCCGCAGTGTCCCGCTCCCCCTTCCCAAGCTTTTTCCCCAAAAAGGGAGAGAACAGGGGCAAATCGGTAAAGTCCATATGCTTTGTGCCGCGGAGCGTTGTGGAGAAGCCGGCAGCGGCGCGGCGGATCAGCACGTCGTTGGGATAGCACTCGCCCTGCGCAAGGAATTCCAGGACCTTATTATACTGATCCCAGCCGCAAAATTCAAGTACCGGAACCGGAAAAGGGTCCTCTCGGAAAGTGAGTTTTCCGTTTTCCGCGCCGGTGTACTCTCCCAGCATGGTCCCGTCGAGGTCGATAACGGCGGAGACGTCCCTGCGCTGTCTTCCGATTTCCACCGCGGCGGCGCCGCCCAGGGAGTGCCCCATGACCCCGATCCTGGAAGCGTCCAGCAGCTGCGGCACAGAGCGGGCGGCTTCGCCCTCCGGCTCGGAGACGAACCAGCAGCTGTCCGTCTCGCCGCTCTGCGCGGCGGCCTTCAGCGCGTCGATGACAAAGCTCACGTCAGACGTCCGAAGGGCGACCCAGCCGGAATAGAGCTCGTATTCCTTCTGCGCGTCGAGCTCGCCTCCCCGCCCGGTCGCAGCCCGGAAAAAGGCCTTGTCAACGAACACGCGCTTGCCCCGGGTGTTTTTTGTGAAAAACGCATGATGGGGATGGTCCAGGGCGGCAACGACATAGCCGTTGCTCGCAAGCTCCGCGTAGGTGGAGTAGTTGCTCTTGTAGAAGCCGAATGCGCCGTGAGAGAAGACGACGAGCGGGAAGCGCTCCGGGTCCTTTTCGTCCGGTTCCGGATAGTAGAAATGCACGGGCACCTCGCGGAAACCGCCCGCCTTCTCAAAGGGGTCGGGCCTTGCGTGGTCGATCAGGATGGCAGAGGCCTCTTTCACTGCATGTTTGCCGCTGACCGGCAGACCGTCATAGTCGGTGAACAGGAGGGGCTTGAGCAGCTTGTTGTAAAGAAATCCCATGATAGATTGTCTCCTTTCGATTATGAATCCTTATTTGTGGTCCGATTCTGCTGTGTCGGCTTTTTCCGGACCGGCGAAGGCGGGGGGCAGCTTCCGGAGCCAGAGGCTGTAGGCCAGGCCAATCACGATGACGGCGCCGATATTGGCCGTGGTGCCCCAGGCGGTCTCCCTGGACAGCATGGAGAGGACATCGACGACAGCGTGGGCGATGATGCAGGGAAACAGGCTGCCGCTTTTGTAGTAGACCATGGTGAAGACAAAGCCCCAGGCGATGGCAAAGACGACCATAATCAGGTTTTCCGCCAGGTCCATCCCGGCCAGGATGTTCACGATATGGCCGATGCCGAAGGTCACGGCGGAGACGATGACGGCGACCTTAGGGCCGTCCTTTTTCAGCAGAGCGCGAAACAGGAACCCACGGAAGATCATCTCCTCCACGAAGCCGACCAGGGCCATGGAACCGAGGGCGTACCACAGGGAGGCGCCGGAGTAGTGCGGCAGAAAGCCGTCCCAGAGATTGCCGGTGGTCAGGAGCCACATGGGGAGGAAGTACAGACACAGGCGGAGGTTCTGCGGGCGAGCTGCGACGCCAAGCTTTTTCCACAGGGGAATGGCAGAGCTGACGACAACGAGGGCAAGGGCGACAGCGGCCAAACCCACCAGGGACCAGAGACTTCCGTCACCAAATTGTCCGCGAATCGGGATGGTTACGGCGCAGTACAGCGCAATCCACAGCACGGCAAACAGGACGGGCTTTTTCTCAAACAGTTTTTTCATTGGGGCATCTCCTTTGTTTTGATTCTGTCTGCATCATACCAGCCCCTTTTCGCTTTTTCAAGCCCTGGGAGGGTAAGATGCAGAATTGCGCGACAAGATGCACAAAACCCGTCCTTCCCGAGACGCGGCGGGACGAAAAACTGTTGCGCAATGCGCAGGCGCGTGATATATTGGATAATGTAACCTGTTCAGCGTCAGAAACCGGCCTCCGGCCTGCCCGGACGCGGTGGGACTGACGGAACAAAAACGGAATGCAGGACAAAGGAGAAAAAACTATGCTGCAAGCTGGAATCAAGGGAAAAATCGAACTGATTGTCACCAAGGACAAATGTGCCGGGGCGCTGGGGAGCGGGGAGCTGGATGTGTTTGCCACGCCGGCTATGGTCGCGCTGATGGAGGAGACCGCGTGGAAGAGCGTCGTGTCCGAGCTCCAGCCCGGAGAGGGGACCGTAGGCACCGCCCTGAATGTCCGCCATCTGGCGGCCACGCCGGTGGGTCTGCGCGTCACCTGTGAGACTGAGCTGACGCTGGTGGACCGCAGACGCCTTGTGTTCGACGTCAAGGTGTACGACCCCTTCGGCCTCGTGGGCGAAGGCACCCATGAGCGGTTCGTCATTCAGTATGAGAAGTTCATGAAGAAGGTCGATGAAAAACGGGCGAATCCCGCATAAATTTGTTGAACTCCGGTGTTCCGGATGCTATACTGTCTACAGAACAGATAGAAGGGCAGGTGCGGCGGCATGGGCGGGCTCACATTTGATGAGGTCATGAATTTCTATCCCGGCCACAATTTCGACACCTATCGGGATATTTTGAAGGACAAAAAAAGCGGCGGGCTGCTTCCCTTTGTGGGGGCCGGGCTGTCGGTTTTCTGCGGGTACAAGCTCTGGGGCGGCGTCCTTTGGGAACTGGCGGAATATATTTATGACACCAAGCAAAAGCAAGAGGTTTTTGACAAGATCAAGGCGGGCGCTTATGGAGAGGCCGCGCAGCTTCTGCTGGAGTACTATCCCCCGATGCTGGACCGGCTGCCCCGCCTGATCTCCCCGGACAAGCTCGAAGCCTGCCCGCCGGAAAAGCGGGTGTTCAGCGCGGCCTATACCCTGCCGCTGCTGTTTCAAACGGGGCTGGTCATCACCACGAACTTTGACCGCGTGCTGGAGGACCTCTACCTGCGCCGGAGCAAGAAGCCCATTGAGGTCGTGACGCCGAAGCAGCAGGACCGCCTGACGCAGTTCCGCCAAAACGGCGCCCAGTGCCTGTTCAAACTCCACGGCGACATCGGAAAAGACGCCGTGGCGCTGGACGACCTGGTGTTTACCGGGGAGCAGTACGACGACAAATACAGGGACGGCGGCCCCCTGGTGCAGGAGCTGACCCGGTGCTTCGAGAACCGCAGGCTGCTGTTTTTGGGCTGCAGCCTCAACGCCGACCGGACCATGGAGGTTTTGCAGCGGGTCTGCAAGGCGCAGCCGGGCATCCGGCACTACGCCGTCTTAGGCTGCAAACGGGATGAGGTCCCCAAGCGGCTTGCGGAATTGTATCAGCAGGGGATAGAACCGATCTTCTACGACGACAGCAACCACGACGCGGTCCGCGTGATTTTGGAGCGCCTGCTGGAGGACACGGACCCGGCTGCCTACCGGCAGCTCCGCCGAGAGGCCGCAGCCGCGGCTCCGGTGCCGAGGGAGGAGCGGCGCCTCCTCTTCGACGCGGAATACTTTGCCTTCACGGGCCGGGAGGCGGAGCTGGAAGCCCTGCGCGGCTTCTGCGACGCCCCGGACTGCGCGAGCTGGTGGGCTGTGACCGGTCCCGGCGGCATGGGCAAGAGCCGCCTGGTCTACGAATTCTCTAAGGAACTGCGGGAGAAGGGCTGGCAGGTGGAGCGCTTCGAGGCCCGCCCCTCCAAGGACAGCGCCGCCAGCGACCTTGACAATCTGGAGACCTGGGCGCCGGGCTCTGGCCCCACCCTTGTGGTCCTGGACGACGTGCAGGCCCACATGGAGCTGGTTCTGCGTCGGCTCTCCCTGCTGCTGCGGCAGCCCCGCAGCGAAAAGCTGCGCTTCCTGCTGCTGGAGCGGGAGGGGGAGGACCGGCGTTCCGCCCCCTGGCTGGGACCCTCCGGGGGCGAGGTGCCGGAGGACTGGCTCTATCAGGAGCGCTTTCTCTGTCTGAAATCCCTGGGCGACCCGGAGCTGAAGCAGATCATGGACGACTACGCCGCCGCCGCGGGCAAGAAGCTGAACGCGGAACTCCTGCTGGGGACCCTGGAGCGGGTGGACCCGAAGCTGAAGCGTCCCCTCTATGCCATCGCCATTGCCGACGCCCGCTGCCAGGGCAAGGACCCCACCAACTGGGACCCGAAGACCGTTCTGGACACCCTTTTGGCCCGGGAGCTGGCCTTTCATCTGAATCGCTTCCGGGGCATGACCGGAAAGGGCGCTAACAAAACCCAGGAAAAGGAGCTGAAAACCCTGCTGGCGCGGTCCTGCATCGAAGCCCCCCTCTGGTTGGAGACGCTGGACGCTGAGGCCTGCCCCAAGCTCTGGAAGAAGCTGGAGGACCTGGATATGGACCCGGAGGAGTTTTTCGGCGGTTTGGGGGTCCTCCGCAGCGTTCAATTGTATCGTGATGAAGTGGATGAAACCGGAAAGATTACCGGCGAGCCGACCCCGAAGCGGCAGCAGGCCGTCGCCCTCTCCTGCCCGGACCTGCTCAAGGAATATCTGGTCCTGGACCTGGTCTTAGAGCAGATCCGGCAAAAGGCCGAGCCGACGCTGCTGTTCCCGGAGGGCTGGGAGCAGGACCCCCGCCGCCTGCTGTTCCTGCGGTCGCTGCTGCGGGACCACAGCGACCGGCTCAAGGGCAACACCGTGTTTTGGGGCAAGGTCCTTCAGGCGGAACCGGGCAACCCCTTCGCGGCCATACTTTACGGACGCCTGTTATGGGGATATGGCGCTGCTTATCCCGACGCCAGAAAGGCAGCCACAGAACGGCTTGCGCGGCTGTACGAGGCCCAAAATCACGACGCAGACATTGCGCTGTCCTACGCCAGCGCTCTGTTTAACCTGACTATTGAACAGAAAGACGAACGCTGCGCCGAACCTGTCTCCCGCCTGGAGGCGCTGTATCAGAAGCATACCGACGTGTCGGAGATTGCAGGAGCGTATGCAAGCGGTCTGTGCAACCTGACTGCGGTACAGGACGAAGCGGGCCGCGGTGAAATGGTCTCCCGCCTGGAGGCGCTGTATCATAAGCACGCCGACGCACCGGAGATTGCGGAAGCATATGCAAAGGGCCTGTGCAACCTGACTGCGGTACAGGACGAAGCGGGCCGCGGTGAAACGGTCTCCCGCCTGGAAGCGCTGTACCAGAAGCACGCCGACGTGCCGGAGATCGCGGAAGCGTATGCAAAGGGCCTGTACAATCTGACTGCGGTACAGGACGAAGCGGGCAGCGATGAAACCGTCTCCCACATGGAAGCGTTGTACCAGAAGCACGCCGACGTGCCTGGGATTGCGGAAGCGTATGCAATGGGTCTGTGGAAACTGACTGCTGTACAGGACGAAGCGGGCCGCGCCGAACCTGTCTCCCGCCTGGAAGCGCTGTACCAGAAGCACACCAACGTTCCGGAGATTGCGGAAGCGTATGCAAACGGCCTGGTCTGCCTGGCTGCGGCGCAGGACGAGGCGGACTGCGCCAAAACCGTCTCCCGCCTGGAGACCCTGCAGCAAGCCCACGCCGACGCACCGGAGCCGGCGGGCAGGCTTGCGGCAGGCCTGGTCTGCCTTTCCGCAAAGCAGGCCCTGGAAGCCCGGGCCGGGACCGAGGCGCGGCTGGAGCGGCTGCTGGAGACCCACGCGAAGCAGCCCGCCTTTGCGGAGGCATACGCCAATGCTCTTATCTCGTGTGCCCTTCATCAGACGAAGGAGACTGAGATTCGTCAGACCCTCTTCCGGTCCCGGCAAATGCTGACCCTGCATCCGGAGGATCAGGAGATCCAATTATATCACGCGATGACCTGGTTCAATCTGACCCTGCGGCAGGCAGAGGATGCGATCCCCGCCACGCTCCGGGAGCTGGCCGCGTACCTGCGGCAGCACGCCGCGGTCATTCCGGAATTCCGGAAGCAATTGGATATTTACTTGTCCGAACATCCGGAACAGCGGGAGCGTTATCAGCCGCTTTTCGAGCTTTGATGGCACATAACACAAAAACGGCAGTCGCACGGGGCGATTGCCGTTTTTGCGTTCGGGGAGCAGAGGAGGATTCCGGTTCAGCAGTTCCCGGTATAGACGAAGCGCAGGGCTTCCCGTGCGACCTCCGCCAGGCGGTAGACGGTTTTCACGTCGGTGGCCTGTCGGTCCTGCATTTGATACCGCGGGAAGAATCGGGAAATGTGGAGGGGAATTTCTTCCCCGTCGGCGCTTTCCAACCGGCTGACCCACTGAGACAGCTCCCGCATTTCCGCTTCGCTGTCGTTTTCCCCCGGGACCACCAAGGTCGTCAGCTCCACGTGACAGCTTCTGGCCGCAGCCTGGATGAAGGCCAGAACCTGGCTTCGGCTGCCGCCGAGGACCTGGCTGTAGTATCGGTCGGTAAAGCCCTTCAGGTCGATGTTCATCGCGTCGATATACGGGGCCAGCGCGTCCAGGACAGACAGCTCCGCAGTTCCGTTTGTCACCAGGACCGTCTTCAGCCCCTTGGCTTTGGCGAGCCGGGCCGTGTCCCGCACAAACTCATATCCGATGAGCGGTTCATTGTAGGTGAAGGCGATGCCGAGATTCCCCCTTTGGCGCGTCGCCAGGGCGAGCTCCGCCAGCGCCTCGGGGCGGATCGTATCCGCCGTCTGCGCAGAGCGTCTGGCCTGCTCCGACCAGGAAATCTCGTTATTCTGGCAGAAGGGGCAGCGGAGATTGCAGCCAAAACTGCCGACAGACAGAATCATGCTGCCGGGGAAAAACCGCGCCAGAGGCTTTTTCTCGATGGGGTCCAGGGCGAGAGCGGTGATCCGTCCATAGTTCAGCGCCTCCACGCGGCCATTTTTTGCAATACGACCGCCGCAAAAGCCGATCTGCCCCTCCGCGAGCTTACAATGTCTGAAGCAAACGCCGCATTCTGCCATAGCGCTCCCTCCTGTTCTATCCGGTTTCCTGTCAGAAATGCCGCACGACCTCAAAGCGTTCCAGGCGGTACGGGTCGTTCTCCTGAATGCCGCCTTTCTGACGGGCGATCCGAACCTGTTCCTCCACGGTATCCACGCCCTCCAGATTCGGAAGCAGCAGACCTCGTTTCATGCCGTGGCTGACCACGACGCCGTACCGTTTCACGTCCAGCTCGCGCAGGGAGGCGACGGGCTCCAGCTCTCCCAGCACGTCTACGCTGATCTCCAGGCTGCTCAGCTCCGCCTCTGTTACCGACGAGAAGCGGGGGTCCTGGGAGCAGGCGCCGACCGCGTTTTGCAGGATCTCCTCGGCAACGCTCCTTCGGGTCGCCGCGATGGTGCCGATGCAGCCGCGCAGCCTCCCGTTCCGGTGGAGGGAGACAAAGGTCCCCGCACGCCGCGTCAGCATTTCGTCCGGAAGGCCCGCCGGAACGGAAAGGCGTTCGTGCCGCCGGACCCAGGCTTCTACGGAGGCCCTCGCCAGCCTGACATAGGCGTCGCTCTTCTCCGCTTTTTCCCGGCACTCCCGTTCCGTCGTTTCCTGATAGGCTTTCAGAAAATGCCGCTCCGCGTCCGTGCCCTTCGGGTAGAAGGTGCAGATCCCGTATCCCACCCCCGTCACATCCTGGTGCGACAACACCGCAGCCTTCACGCCAAGGCCGTCCAAAGCGCCGGCCATCATCACAAAGGACCGATGCCCGCATTCCGCCGCCTTTTCGCAGAAGTTCTCGTCAAACGCAAAGAGTTCGCCGAAGGCTGCCCGCCCGCAGACATCCATGAGCCTGCGGTCATATTCCGGCCCCTCCGGGGCGAATCCGTAGGGTCCGTATGCCTGGAGCTTGTGAGAAAGGTCTCCGCTGGCGACCAGGACCGCCCGCCTTCCGGTGTCCTCCACGGCGCGGGCAAGGATCTGGCCCAGGCGGTAGTGTTCGGACAAGGGCAGACCGGACAGACCGATGCGCACAAGTTTTCCCCCAGCATAGCGGTTCCGAATGAACCAAAGGGGGACCATGGTTCCGTGGTCGAGGGCTGCGTCCCGTTCCCCCAGGGTCCCCGCGGGAAGGTTTTCCGCCTCCGCCAGAGCACAGATTTGCTCTACAAGCTCTGTGTCATAGCGCTCCGAAAACCGAACGCCGGACGCGCCGAATCGGCGGAAGGAGCCTTCTGCCCCGCTGCCGGGCGAAATGTGAAAGTAGTCCGCATACAGGACGGAATGCGGGCTGGTGATGAGCAGAGTGTCCGGCTTCAGGGCGGCGATTTCGTCGGCGACCTGTTCATAGGCACGAATCGTTTCACGGATCTGCTCTTCGCTTCCCCGCCCGACTTCCGGGATGATCATGGGCGGGTGCGGTACCATAAACGCGGCAAGGACAGACATCTTTTCTCCTCCTCAAAAGCTTGCAGGCGCTTGTGCCTGCTGAGCCCCCCATAGATAGCTTTCCACGGCGCTCTTGCGGCACTGCCTCTGATTTTTTCAATTGGCTGGCCGATTCGCTACCGGACGACCGAGGAATTCCGATAGATGTAGAACTCCTCCTGGCTGGGCATCCATTTCTTCTCCCTGGGCGGGAAGCCCGCGTCGAAGGCCTCCACCGCGGCTGCATCCTCGCAGCAGTCGGCGGCGGTGCTGGGGAGGAACATCCACCTCCTGCCGTCCAGGGCGCCGGGGACCAGCTCGCAGACCAGCAGAGCCGTGGGATAGTTACCCCAGGCAAAGCAGCAGACATTCTTCTTTTTGCAGCTCACAAAGCCGCGGCTGACGTAGTTGCCCGGATTGCCGAAATTGATGTTGACGTCATAGCCCATTTTGCGGGCGGCCTCGAAGGAGTGCTCGATCAGGAGCTTGCCGAGCTTTTGCCGCTGGAACTCCGGCGCCACGCAGAGGGGGCCGAAGGAGAGGATCTCCTTTCGGGCTCCGTTCTCGTCCTCCAGCCAGGCCCTGGTGTACATGATATTGCCGATGAGCCTGCCGTCCAGCTCCAGGACAAAGGCGAGCTCCGGCAGGAAATCGGGGTGCTTCCGCATCTGATGGACGTAATAATGCTCGTCCGCGCCGGGCTTGTAGACGTTCCAAAAGGCCTCCCGGGTCAGCTCCTCCACGGCGCGATAGTCGTTTTCCGTCTCCAGACGGATCTTCAGATTCTTCATGGTGATGCCTCCGCAGCGTTTTCTTTGTGCGCTGGGAATGGGCGAAACGTCGCCCATTCTCTTTTCTCAATATTACAGCTTCTTGTAGAGCTCGTCGAAGCAGCGCAGGCCCTCGGCGCTGAGGCTGAGGGTGAAGTCGAACTTCTTGATGCCGAACTCGTCGCCGCCCAGGGGGTAGAGCCGCCAGAGGAAGCCCTCGCCGTGGCCGCGCATCCATTTGACGTACAGCTCCCCGTCCCGGAGGAAGACCTCCTCCGGGTAGAAGTTGTCGTCCTCCTCATGGGCGAATCTGCCGCAGAAGCTCGCCCAGGCGGACTTATCGGGGGTTTGGACCATGCGCTCCTCCAGGGTGCGGACGGGATCGGGCTCCCGGCCTCTCATGATCTCCCGCATCCCCTGGAAGAAGGCCTCAAAGGCGGGCGTATCCTCGGGGTCGCGGCAGAGCAGGAGGATCAGGACCCGGTCCGCGTCGAGGAAGCGCTCGTACCGGGTGTGGGCGCCCTTGTGCCAGCCGCCGTGCTCCACAATGCGCCCCTGGTCCGGTTCCTTCGGGATGGCCCAGCCGAAGCCGTAGCCCTCCCCCTCCTCGTCCACGTACTCCTCGCCATTATTGAGCGTCACGGGGGTGTACATGAGCTGCTGCGTTTCCGCGGTGAGCAGGCTCCCTTCCCGCAGGACCCGGTCCCACCGGAACAGGTCGAGGATGTTGGAATACACGTTGCCCTCGCCGCTGGTCCCGTCCTCCGGGATCACGTCGCGGTCGTTTTTCGAGAAGTCCGGGAGGAGATAGCGCCCGTCCTCCAGCACCATGGCCCGGGCGAAGTTGTCGGAGGGCCAGCCGTCCCGGCGGACGTGGCAGACCGCGGTGGAATGCAGGCCGGCGGGCTCGAAGACCCGCTGCTTCATGAAATCCTCGAAGGGCAGGCCGGAGACCTGCTCCACGATGAGCGCCAGAAGGCAGTAGTCGCTGTTGGAATAGCAGGAGTCCTCGCCGGGAGCAAAGTAGGCCTCCGCCCCGCTCTCACAGAGGAAGCGGAGAACGTCATTGTTGTCCGGGATCCGGTTCTCTTTTTCCCAGATCCCGATCAGCCAGTTGATGTCGTCAAAGTAATCGACCACGCCGCCGGTGTGGGTCAACAGATGGCGGACCGTCACGCCGGGGTACGGGAGCCCGGGGAAGAACTTCGTAATCTCGTCCTCCAGGTCCAGCAGACCTTCCTGGACCAGCAGCATGATGGCCGCGGCGGTGAACTGCTTGCTGACGGAGGCCAGATCGAAGACGCTGTCCTCCCGCAGGGGGAGCTTGTCTTCCGTGTCGCGCCAGCCGAGGGCGCCCTTGGAAACGATCTCGCCGTGTTCGGCGTAGAGCCAGGTCCCGTTGAAAAGCCCCTTCTCGTGGGCCTCGCGGACCATTTTTTCAATCGTTGTTTTCTTATCCATACATACCTCCTGATTATTCTGTACGATCCCGTTTTCGACGAAACGGGTTTTGGAGCGGGAGGCCTCGCTGTCGCCGCGGGGCGTTTACTTACCGGACACCGTCACGCCGTCGAAGGCGATGAAGGGCAGGCTGCAGGTGCCGTCCCGCAGGACCTCGCTGCTGATGGCACGGACGGTTTTCAGCATGTCCGCGATGCAGCCGCTGATCATGGTCTCGGTCAGCGCGGTCACAAGCTTGCCGTTTTCAATGAGGAAGCTGTTCTTGGCCACGCCGGAGAATTCTCCGCTGGGCGACGGCTCGCCGCCGGAGAAGCGCATGACCAGCACGCCCCGCTCGATCCCGGAAATGATCTCGTCCAGAGACTTGCCCCCGGCGGGAACGTGGGGATAGGGGCACCAGCCGGTGCAGCCGCCCCGGACGCCGCCGGTCTTGTTGGCGCCGTACTGTGTCAGGGCGAAGCCTGTCAGTCTGCCGTCCCGGATAATATCGTAGTCCTCGGCGCGGTAGCCCTCGTCGGTGAAGCGCTCCCCTGCCACCACGTCGGCAGCCCGGGGGGCGAAGCGCAGGCTCAGTTGCTCATCGGCGACCTGCTGGCCCAGCTTGTCCTTCCAGATGCTGGTCCCGTCGATGAGGGCGTTCTCCCCCACGAAGTTCCAGTTGACCGTGCTGAGCACTAACTCGAACAGGGCCCCGGGAGCCAGGAGCACGGTGCCGGTGAACTTCCCCTCCAGAGGCTTGCTGTCCACCTGGCGCTCCACGGAGCTGAGTTCCCATTCGATCAGGGCGCAGTCGATGAAGGGCTTGTCCAGATCGGCAAGCTTCGTTTCGCCGTAGTAGAAGCTGCTCGCCTTCTCCCCCTCGTGGGCGGAATAGGTCAGGGTGAAGTTGTAGCCGCCCTCCGCGGTGCGGCAGCTGACGCCGGCGCTGTTTTTCAGGACGGTGCGGGTCGCCTTGTGCTCCGTGTACAGTTCCTCGATGATGATCCTGGGATGGCGGGCGGCGATGTCCTCCGCCAGCTCCCGGGTCCGGGCGAAGAGGCCCTCGGCGTCGCAGACCAGGGGACCTTCCGTGAAGCTCTCGTCTCTGGGCTCGCTGTCGAACTCCCAGGCGTCGTCCGGCTCCGCGCTCTCGGCGGAGGCGATGCAGTCGGCCACGGCCTTGCGAAGGGCCTCGTCCTCAAAGCTGTTGACGGAGATTGTGCCCTTGCGCCGGTCCTTCAGCACGGAGAGCTCCACGCTGCGGTCAAACAGCGTCCGCATCAGGGAGAACTCGTTGCCGAGCATATTGAACTCGTGGGTCTCGGTCTCTTTCACAACACATTGGGCGAACTGGGCACCGGATTCCTTCGCCGCGTCCAGCACGCGCTGTGCAAGCTGTTCCAGTTTTTCCATCTTATCTTCCTCCAATCATGACCTTGCAGCGAAGGGCGGGACCGCCAAGTCCCACCGGCATCGGCTGCTTTTTGCCGCAGAAGCCGGAGCTCTCCCACTCGACCTGGTCGCTGACCATATCGACGGTCTTGAGCATTTCAAAGGCGACGCCGGAGATGGTAGTGTCCAGCAGTGCGCGGCCCAGCTTTCCGTTTTTGATCTCATAACCCATGGTAATGCCGAACATGAACTCGCCGGTGGTGTCCGCCTGTCCGTTGTTGGTGGAGATCAGGTAATAGCCCTCGTCCACGGAGGCGATCATGTCTTCTAACTTGTCCTTGCCGGGGTGGATGGCGGTGTTGCGCATCCGGATCAGCGGCTCGTCGGAGAAGAGCCAGGCCCGGGCGTTGCCGCAGGGCTCCATGCCAAAGCGCTGGGCGCTCTCGCGGCTGTGCATATAGCCGGTCAGAATACCGTTTTCAATGATCTTCGCGTCCCGGGCCAGGGTGCCCTCGTCGTCCACGAAAACGGGCAGGGGGCAGCGCTTCCCGAAGGCGGTGTGGGCGAAGTCGGTCAGCGACACCAGCTCGCTGGCGACAGGCTTGCCCAGACAGCGGCCCGCCACGCTTCCGCCCAGGACCAGGTCGGCTTCCACGGTGTGGCCCACGGCCTCGTGGGACAGTATACCGGTCAGCTCCCCGCCCAGGATCACGGTCCGCAGACCCGCGTCGGCGTACACGCCTTCGCGCTTCTGCATGAGCCGTTCATAGAGCCGGTCGATATCCTGGAAATAAGCCGCCGGGTCGGTGAAATTGAGGTCGAAGGTCCGCTCGCCGCCGAAGGCATGGTACAGCTCCACCGGCGTCCCCGCGTCGGTCTCGGCGGTCATATACACGTAGACGTAGGAGCGGGGCAGGACGGTGTGGGCGTCCGTGCCGTCGGAGACGACCAAAAGCTTCTCCATGGAGTCCTCCGTCGCGTAGATGCGGCGGCTGACCAGCTTGGGGCAGTGCTCCGCGATGTAGTTGTCCAGGGCTCGCGCAAAGTCCGTGTAGACGCGCTGGGCCGGGTCGTGGATGGCCTCGCAGACGACGCGGCCGGCGGGCAGGGACGGCAGAGCCGGTTTCCTGCCGGGGGCGTGGGCGTTCATAAAGGCAGCGTTTTCCGCCGCAGCCCGGAGCACCCGCTCCGCGGCCTCGGCGCTGCACTCCGCCATGGAGGAGAAGCCGTAGCGTCCGCCGCGGTAGACCCGGGCGCTGACGCCCGCGATGTCCGAGCGATTGTTTTCTACAATATCCCCCGCCAGCAGCATGACGTTCCGCTTGCGGTTCCGCTGCATCCGCAGCTCGGTATGCGCGCCGGGTTCAAACAGGGCTTTCTTTGCAGAGATAAGGTCTTGTAACATGGTGATCCTCCTTACGTACAGTACATACAGTTGTATGGTGTCAATTTCTGTGGAGCTCGAAATAGAGGTTCGTCTCCGGGTCCTCGCCCTGGGCGATCACGTGGGCGGGCATTTCCTTTTGGGTGAAGCCGAGCCTGCGATACAGGGCGATGGCCCTGGCGTTCTCCGGGGCGGGATCCACCCAGACGGTCTCGGCGCCGTTTCGGAAGGCCTCGCGGATGGCGTGGGTCAGGCCTTTGGTCGCGATGTCCCGGCCCCGGGCTGCGGCGAAGAGCTTGACGTCCAGGGAGGCGCTGCGGGTCTGTTCGTCGATGCTGTAGTTGGTCTCGCCGCAGTAGACGCCGTCCTCGTAGATGGACCAGTGATTTGCCCTCGGCCGCACAGCGGACAGCTCTTCGATCCAGGCCCGCAGCGCCTCTTCCGGCTCGTGCAGTCCCTCGGGGAAACCGACGAAGCGCATCACGTCGCCGTCGGCCCAGAGGCGTTGGATGTTTTTCAGATCCGCAAGGGTCGTTTCTTTGATTTCCAGCATTTGTGGACCTCCGATCCGGTTACTCCATCCCGTAGCAGACGTATTCATGGCTGAATTCGTAGCCGAGCTTCTCCGCCAGCCGGACCGAAAGCATGTTGGCCGCGTCCCAGCTGGGATACAGGCCCTCGTCCAGGCAGGAGAGGATCAGCTTTGCGGCCACGGCGGAGCCCAGGCCCTTGTGGCGCTCTTCCTTGGCGACGTCGATCTCGATCTCGATGCCGTCCCGGTACCGGGAGTAGGAAGACGCGGCGCCGACGAGCTTGCCTGCCTTCAGTACGGCCCAGCCCCGGCCCAGCTCGAGGAACTGTTCCTTGGTCTCAAAGATGGAAACACAGTCCTCGTAGTTCTCGTCCTTCCGGCAAAGCTCGTAGAGCTCGCTGTCGATCTTTCGCAGCTCATAGCCCTCGGGAAGGGCGTTGACCATGGCCTGCAGCTTCTGCCGGTCAAATTTCGTATCCTTTTTGATGGCATAGCGGATCCGTTTGTAGACGGGGAAGTTCTCCTCCATCAGGGTCGCCCAGGCCTCGTTCTGCGGCACCACGATCATCCAGCGCTCCGGCTTGCCCCGCAGGAGCTCCGGATCCGGCTCTCCCGCCACGAAGGCGAAATCGCCGATGACGGCCATGGCGGATCTGGGCTGCTCCGGGTTGGTGACAAGGAGTTTGCCCATCACCCCGTCCAGACAGGAGCGGATGCCGGTGTCGGGATCCACCCATTGGGCAAAGATGGGTGCGGCTTTTGCCGGATCGTCCAGCTCGAAGACTTTACGATCCTCGTTTTCTGCCTGTTCGGCGTCGGCGGCTTCGTCCCGGAGCTTCAGCACGGCGACGATCTCGTCCTCGTCCATCTCCCCGTTCTCCTCGAAACCGAAGGAGGCGTAGAGCTTTTTTGCCACCTCGTTTTCGGGATTGTAGGAGGTGACACAGGCCTCCGCCTCTCCGCGGGGCCGGGTCTTGATGAATTCCAGGGCCAGACGCACGGCCTCCCGACCAAAGCCCTGCTTTTGATACCGCTTGTCGATCATCAGCCGCCAGAGGCTGTAGTTGTCTTTCAGCGCCTTGGGGGCGTCGGGTCCTTCGAGGGCGGCCTCGTTGTAGCCGATCATCAGGAAACCCACCAGGGTCTCGTCGTCATAGATGGCGAAGGGCCAGGCGTAAGCCTCCCCCGACATGACGGCCAGATAGGCCTCCGCCAGACTCTCCGTGTTGTTGGCCACGAAGGGATACTGGGACTCAAAGATATTCAGTTCGATCAGTTCTTCAAAGTTTTCGCCGGTAACTTTTTCCAGACGTACCATTTTTATCTTCCTTTACAGCTTTTTGCAGGGCTGTCCGCCGTTGACGGTCACGCAGCCGTCGCCGAAGGCGATTTTGACCATGCCGAGCTTCCGGCCAAATTCGTTCTCACCGAGGGGATAGAGCCGGAACTTCAGCTCGTCGCCGTCGTCGTCGAGGGCTTTCGCATAGAGCTCGCCGTCCTGCATCCAAACCTCGTCAATGAGGAAATCGGCGTCCTCGGGATGCTCGTATTTGCCGCAGAAGCTTTCCCATTGGGACTTGTCGGGATTCTGGATGGCGAGCTCCTCAATGCTGCGAACGGGCGCGGGTTCCTTGTCCGCGGCCACGGCCTGCAGGCCGTCCCAATAGCCCTCGAAGGCCCTGTAATCCATGGGATTGCGGCTGTCCAGGATGATCAGGACCCGGTCCGCGTCGATCCAGCGCTGGAACCAGGTGGCAACGCCGGGCATCCCGCCGCTGTGACAGACTGTAAGGCCAAGCTTTTCGCTGCGGCCAGCGGCCCAGCCGAAGCCGTAGGCCAGGCCCTCCTCCTCGTCGTAGAAGGCGGGCTCGCCGCTGTTGAGGGTCGCGGGGGTGTACATGAGCTTCTGCTCCTCGAGGGTCAGCACCTTGCCCGCCCGCAGGGCCCGGTCCCACTTTAGCATGTCGAAGATGGTGGAGTAGACGTAGTCGTCGCCGTTCAGACCGTCGAAGGCCACCACGTCGCCGTCCTCCTCGGAGTCGATATCGGCGACGTATTTGCCGTCCTCGAGGACCGACGCCCGGGCGTACTTTTCAAAGGGGACGCCGTCCCGGCGGATGTGGCAGCAGCGGGTGTTGGACATCCCGGCGGGCTCGAAGATGTTCTTTTGCAGGAAGTCCTCGAAGGGGACGCCGGTGCGCCGCTCCACCAGCAGGGCCAGCAGATTGTAGCCGGTGTTGGAGTATTCAAACTTCTCCCCTGGGACGCCGTAGGGCTTTGCCTCGGTCTCACGGAGGAAGCGCAGGATCTCGTCGTTGCCGGGGACCCGTTTCTCTTCCTTCCAGCGCTGGATGAACCAGTCGGCGTCGTCAAAGTAGTCGGGTACGCCGCCGGTGTGGGACAGCAGATGACGGACGGTCACGCCGGGATAGGGGATCTCGGGAAAGTATTTCGTGATCTCGTCGTCCAGGCCCAGAAGGCCCTGCCGGACCGTCAGCATGACCGCAGCGGCGGTGAACTGCTTGGTCACGGAGGCCAGCTGGAAGATCGTGTCCTCCGTGAGAGGCTGGGTGTTTTCCGGGTCCAGGAAGCCCAGGGCGCCCTTGGAGACGATCTCGCCGCCCTCTGCATAGAGCCAGGCGCCATTGAGACTGCCGCGTTCATAGGCTGCACGGGCCAGGTTTTCTATTAACATTTTCTTATCCATTTTTCTATCTCCTTAATCGTCTTTCAATTCCTTTTCGAGGATCTTGTCTACAAAACCGAAGAGCTTGTCTTCGACCTTGTATGCGAGGGGATTGGAGCCGTTGAACATCGCGGCGGCGCAGAGCTCCTCCTTCAAAGACAGGATCCAGTAGGCGAGAAAGCATTCGTTTCCGCCGGTGTGGCCCACAATTTCGGGATTCTTGTCGTCCATGCCGATGCACAGACCGTAGCCGTTCCGCATCGGCGTCACCATGCGCCGGGCTGTCTCCTGCTTCAGCAGGCCGCCCTCGCGGTAACTCTTGGACAGGGCGGCGCCCAGCTTGACCAGCTCCGTGGGCGTGGTCCAGAGGCCCGCGGCGGCGTGCTCCGGATAGTAGTGCCAGCCGTGGGCGGGGTCCTCCTTCTGTGCGAGTCTGCCGCCGAAGGCCGCGTTCTCCACAAGGGCTTCGTCCAGGGGCTGGAAGAAGCCGGTCCGGGTCAGGCCGAGAGGCTCTGCGATCTCGGTTTGGAAGGCCTCGCGCAGGGTCGTGCCGGTGATACGCTCAAAAGCCAGTTGGGCCAGGATGATGCCGCCGCCGGAGTACATGTGCTGTTTGCCATAGGGCTTGATCCGGCGGATGCGCGGCGTGTTGCCCTTGCCGCTCAGCACATCCTCCAGGCTGAGAGGCGCGTGGTCCGCCCGGTAGCCAGGGAAGCCGTGGACGTTGAAGCCCGCCGTGTGGCTGAGCAGGGCGGCGAAGGTCACGGGGCCCTTGACAAACTCCGGCACGACGCCGGAGATGTCCGCGTCCAGGTCGATGAGGCCCTTGTCCACATAGCGCAGCAGGGTCATGGCGAACATGGGCTTGCTGATGGAGGCCGCCTGGAAGAGGGTTTCCGGGTCCACCGGGCAGTCCTCCCCGAAGCGCCTGCTGCCGGAACAGTAGGTGTCCGCACCTTCTCCGTCGCCGATGGCGATGCTGACGCCGTAGCCCCGCCTGCCCCGGAGCCGCAGCATGTTGTCCAGGTCTTCGCCGTAGAAGGTTTTGACGGTCTTGTTCGGGCCCTTGAGCATCCGCATCAGCACGGCTTCGTCGCCGCAGATGGCTCCGGTCTTCCGGAAGCCGGCTTTCTGATAGACGTGCAGGCCGCACTCGTTCTCCGGCTCGGTGGACAGATAGAGCCGGTCCGCACCGTTGTCTTTGAAATATTGGATGATCTCCCGCAAGGCGGCCTGGCCGAAGCCCTTGCCCTGCTCGTTCTGGTCGATCATGAAGCGCCAGAGCCAGTAGCGCTCCGACAGGTCCTTCTCCTCCGGGTCAAAGGAGAACATGCAGAAGCCCACGAGCCGGTCGCCGCTGTAGATGGCGAAGGGCCGCGCATAGCCCGGATGCTCCGCGTTGGCCTCGTCGGCCTGCCGCAGAGAGACGTCATTGGGGGCGACAAAGGGCTGGTCCTCCCGGACGGAGAGACGGAGCACCGCCTCGCGGTTGCTCTCGTCGATGGGCCGGAGCTCCACCAGGGGCGTGACCTTCTCCTCGTCTCCGCTGAGATCGACGCGGAGGGCCTGGGCCGTGGTGAAGCCCAGCCTGTCATAGATGCGCTTGGCCTTTTTGTTCCATTCCACTACGCTGAGGGTGATGGGCTCGTCATTCTGTTCCCGGATCCGCTCCATGCCCCAGAGCATGAGCTTCGTGCCGAAGCCCTGATTCCGATACTCCTTTGCGACCACTAAGTTGTCCAGCTCGTTGCCGTAGACGCCGACTGAGCCGATGAGCTTCCCGTCCCGGACAAGCAGGTATACGCAGGGGACCTCTTCCTCCTGGAGCGCCTCTAAGCCTTCCATGCAGTCCCAGGGCTCGACTCGGATGGCCTTCCGCAGGGGGCGATAGCCCTCGTTCATGATGCGCCGGTATTCGGAAAAATACGTTCCGTCGTAGGGGATGCACGCGATGCCGCTCTTCTCAAAGCCGCTCCCCCTGTATTCCATTTCAAAAACAGTGAATGACATTGTTAGATTCCTCCAAATTATAATGATAATAAAGCAAATAACAAAAAGAGCCGTGACAGTCAGTCACGGCTCCGGAAACAGACAGTTTGCCTCCCAAAAAGACAAAAGAAAACCGTGACAATGATGCCACGGCGCAAAAAGCAGACAGATATTCTGTCAATTGAAATCAGCGAACCCCGAGGGCATCATGCAATATTCAGTTTCTCCGTCTTTTCGTTACGCATGGGAATATCCTCGCAATTCCAAGTTTTTCTGAATAGACTATATCAGATAAACTGCGAATTGTCAACGTCCATTTTTATAATTTTCAAACGAAATCCAATCAGGCGCTTTGGGATTCCAAAGGAGAAACGCCAAAAATCTGTTGCGTTTCCTCCTCCGGCATGGTACAATAGCATTTGAAACGGAGGCGGAGCTGGATATGACGGTAGAAACTGCGCGGCTGCGGCTGGTCCCCATCTCCAACAGGGAGCTGGAAGCGCTGATCGCCCGGGAAGAGGACCCGGAGCTGAAGCAGGCCTATTCAGAAATGCTCCAGGGCTGCCTGCGGGAGCCGGAAGCCCGCCTCTGGCACACGGTCTGGTATCTGGAGCGGAAGACCGCGCCGGGGACTGTCGTGGGGGACCTCAGCTTCAAGGGCCTGAACCCCGACGGCTCGGCAGAGCTGGGCTACGGGCTCCGGGCGGGCTGCTGCGGCTGCGGCTACATGACCGAAGCCGTCCGGGCCGTCTGTACCTGGGCCTTTGCCCAGGGCGCGGTCCGGGTGGAGGCCGAGACCGCCCCGGAGAACACGGCCTCTCAGCGGGTCCTGGCCCGGGCGGGCTTCCTGCCCACCGGCGCCGTCGGCGAGGAGGGGCCCCGCTTCGCTCTCTTTCCGCCCCGCTGACCCGGCGCAGGCCGAGCCCCTGCGGCTCCCAGCTGGATTCATTTGGCATCGCCGTCATCTCGCCAAGATGACGTATTCTCCGGGCACAAGGCCCCGGAATTCTACAGAAAGGAATTTCAAAGATGAAAGCACCCTTTTCTCCCTATCTGGACGCCCTCGCACCCGGAATGAAGGCGCTGGCGGACATCCTGGGCAGGTCCTTTGACTATGTGAGCATCCTGTCCACCGATTCTGTCGGCTTCACCGTCTCCATCTCCCAGCGGAGCAAGCGCGTCACCGGAACCAACATGACCACCGAGCGCGGCAACGTCGTCCGCGTCTGGCGGAACGGTCAGTACAGCGAATACGCCTTCAACGAAGTGTCGGGAAGCATCGAGGAACTGGCCGAGACCATCCGCAAGGAGCTGGACCGCCAGTTCGCGGTCCTGGCGCTGACCGGCACGAAGGCCTTCGACACCCCCATCCTTGCGGACGAACCCCTGGAGCTCTTTGTGGAAAAAGAGACTGAACGCCTGCCCGAGCAGGAGGATATGGCGGCTCTGGTGGAGCGCTTCACCGGCCTGTCCGCCCGCGGGATGGAGACCATTCCCCGGGCTCTGGACTGCCTTCTGAACGCCTCCTCCACCCACATCTGCAAGATGTTCCTCACCAAAAACCGCTTCCTGCGCCAGAGCTACGTCTACACGGAAGGCAGCTGCGCGGCATACGCGCCGAACGACGCCGGGGAGATCAAGTTCGCATACAACGGGGTCTCCGGCTGCTGCGGTCCCGAGGTGCTGGAGGGCCTGAAGAAGGTCGTCGAGGAGCTGCCGAAGACCATGGAGGAGATGCTCGCCTCCGAGAAGATCGTCCCCGGTGAGTACGAGATCATCACCGACCCCGGCATCAGCGGCCTGATCGCCCACGAGGCCTTCGGCCACGGCGTCGAGATGGATATGTTTGTGAAGAAGCGCGCCTTGGGCGCCGAATACATCGGCAAGCGCGTGGGCTCCGACCTGTGCACCATGCACGAGGGCGCCCTCTGCGAGGAGAGCGTCACCGCCTACGCCTTCGACGACGAGGGCACCCTGGCCGGCGACGTGACCGAGATTGACCACGGCATCCTGAAGACCGGCATCTGCGACGCCCTGGCCGCCCTGCGGCTGGGCACGGTGCCCACCGGCAACGGCAAGCGGGAGAACTTCGCCCACAAGGCATACACCCGCATGACCAACACCATTTTCGACTCCGGCGACAGTACCTTTGAGGAAATGGTCGCCTCTGTCAAGCACGGGTATCTGCTGCGGGGCACCGAGAGCGGCATGGAGGACCCCAAGCACTGGGGCATCCAGTGCATCATCGCCCGGGGCTACGAGATCAAGGACGGCGCCTTCACCGGCAAGGTGGTCTCCCCCGTGGTCATGACCGGCTACGTGCCGGATCTGCTGGGCGGCATCTGCATGGCCTCCCGGGACCGCAAGGTGGACGGCAACGGCGGCTGCGGCAAGGGCCACAAGGAATGGGTCAAGGTGGCCGACGGCGGCCCCTATCTGAAAACGAAAGCGAGGCTGGGATAATGCTGAATCGGATCCTGGAACAAATCAAGGCTCTCGGCTGTACGATCTGGGAGCTGAAGGAAACCACCACCCGCAGCTGGGAATTCTACTTCATCCGGCACGAGCTGGATCAGAACCGCGTGACCGAGGTCAAGACCTTCGGCGTGACCCTCTACCGTCCGCTGGAGGGCGGCCTGCTGGGCTCCGCCTCCGGGGAGCTCTCTCCCACTGCCTCCGAGGCTGAAATCAAAAAGACCCTGTCCGACATCTATTTCCAGGCCTCCCTGGTGAAGAATCCCGCCTACCGGCTGAACGACAAGCCTGTGGCCTCTCCGGAGCTGAAGGACGTGGACGTTGCCGCCATCGCAAAGGAGTTCATCACCGCCATGTCGCAGGTGCATGAGACCGAGACCGAGGACATCAACTCCTATGAGATCTTCGTCAAGGAGATCACCCGCCATTACCGCAACTCCAACGGCGTGGAATCTACGGTCCGCTATCCCAGCTCCATGATTGAGGTCATTCTCAACGCCCGCAGCGGCGAGCATGAGATCGAGCTTTACCGCTGCTTCCGCTCCGGCACCTGCGACGCGGAAAAGCTCTGCCGCGACACAGAAAAGGCCCTCCGCTACGCCAAGGACCGGCTGGTCACGGAGCCCACGCCGAAGCTGAATACCTTCGACGTGCTCTTCTCCACGAGCGACGCGGTCCAAATCTATGAATACTTCTCCGACAAGATGAGCGCCGATATGATCTTCCGCAAGCTCTCCGACTGGGAGCCCGGCAAGGCCATTGCCGAAAACATGACCGGAGACCGGATCACCATGAAGGCCGTTTCCGCGCTGGAGAACTCCTCCTCCGACTATCCCATCGACGAGGAGGGCGCCGCCATCCGGGACCGCGTCCTGATCCGCAGCGGCGTGGCTGAGAACATCTGGGGACATCGGCAGTTCTGCCAGTACCTGGGCGCGGAGGACAGCTCCATTGTCCGCAACCTCGTGGTCGAGGGCGGCGCCCGCTCCGAGGAGGAGATCCGCCGGGGGGATTATCTGGAGGTCGTGGAGTATTCCTCCTTCCAGGTGGACGCCATGGGCGGCGACATCGCCGGAGAAATTCGCCTGGGTTATCTGCACCAGAACGGCCAGGTCCGCATCGTCTGCGGCGGCTCCGTCACCGGCCAGATGGCCGAGGTCATCCCCACCATGGAGTTCTCCGCCGAGACGGAGCAGTACAACAACTTCGTGATCCCCCGCGTGACCCGGCTGAAGAACCTCAAAATCACCGGAATTGCATAATAATTTGTGTTACCTGTACAGGGGGGAGAAAAAAGTTCTTGACATTTCCCCCCTGTACAGGCTATAATATTCGCCGACGAGCCTTCGGGCTCTTGATTCACTCGCTGCGGCTGTATGACAGCTGTTGAGCATAATCTACCATAGGAGGTGTACACCATGCTGCGTACCTATCAGCCCAGAAAGCGCCACAGAGCCAAAGTCCACGGCTTCAGAAAGAGAATGGCTACCGCCAACGGTCGGAAGGTCCTGGCCCGCCGCCGTGCAAAGGGCAGAGCCGTTATCTCCGCCTAAGCAGCTTGGAAAACGGTCAGGCAGTCCGTTGAATTGCCTTTGAACGGTTCGGGGTGAACGGATGAACCATCTGTTCGCCCCGAAGCCATATCATCCGGCAACGGGGAACAGACAACAGGAGATGTGTTCTGTGGAGTATACGACGCCGCTGAAGCAGAACCACGTGTTCCGCAGGCTCTATGCCAAGGGCGAAAGCGCCGTTGGCAGTTTTGTCGTTGTCTACACCCGGCGCAACGGGACCCAGACGAACCGGCTCGGCATCACCACCGGCGTCAAGCTGGGCCATGCCGTGGACCGCAATCGGGCCCGCCGCCGTCTTCGGGAGACCTACCGCCTGCACGAGACCCGGCTGAAGCGGGGCTACGACATCGTCCTGGTGGCCCGGTCCGCCGCCATTGACGGGGATTTCACCGCCATGGGCAGAAGCTTCCTGCGCCAGTGCCGGAAGCTGGGCCTGCTGAGAGAGGAGGCGCCGGAATGAAACGCCTGATGCTGATGCTGATCCGCTTCTATCAGCGCTGGATCTCCCCCGCCTATCCCCGGCGATGCCGATTTGAGCCCACCTGCAGCGAATACGCCGCCCAGGCCATCGGCAAGTACGGCGCTCTGAAGGGCGGGGCTCTGGCCGCCCGACGGCTCTGCCGCTGCCATCCGTATTCCAAGCGCGACTACTTTGATCCTGTGCCGTGATCCGGCGCACCCATGCTCCCCAAAGCGAGACATTTCCCACGACCGGCAAGCCCGGTCACACACAAACTGTCTATTGGAGAACACACATGAAAAAACGAATGTTTACCCGCGGTCTCAGCCTTGCGCTCCTGGCCCTGATCTTTATCGGGCTCCTGGGGCTTTCCGGCTGTGTGGCCGCAAACAACACCCCGATGATCTGGGTCAAGGCCGAGACCGGCGAGCAGGTGTCTGCGGACCTCGTAAAGACCGACGCCGCGGACAGCGACCGGCATTACGTGGTCAACGAGGATGAATCCGAGACCGAAGTCTATCAGCTTGTGGACCTCAGCAGCTATTCCACCGAGAAGAAATTAGGCGCTTTTGACTACATCAAGCTCCCCTTCTCCTATCTGCTGCGCTGGCTCTACGACCTGACCAACAGCTACGGCTGGGCCCTCATCCTCTTCGCCATCATCGTCAAGGTCATCATCTTCCCCGCCTCCGCCAAGAGCAAGAAGAGCATGATGAAGATGTCCCGCCTCACCCCCAGAGTCAAGGCCCTGGAGGCGAAGTTCGGCGACGACAGGCAGGGCTATCAGCAGGCGGTCAATCAGCTCTACAAGGAAGAGGGCGCCGGCGGCTGCGGCGGCTGCCTGTGGTCTCTGCTTCCCATGCTGCTGCTGATCCCCCTGTACTATATCATCCGCGAGCCCATCACCTGGCTGATGTTCCACGGCGACGTGGACGCCAAGACCATCGGCGAGATCCAGAACATCTTCCTGGCCGCCAAGCAGGCCGCCGCCAAGGGAACGGCCCTGCACGAGCTCAATGCCACCGGCTTCTACTGGCAGATGGAGGCCCTGCCCTTCATCAACGATGTCAAGGCGCAGCTGACTGCCATCTCCCCCGAGATCGTGTCCATGAACACCCGCTTCTTCGGGGTGGAGCTGGCGACGGTGCCCCACCTGATGTTCTGGCAGTACTTTGACATCCACGGCGTCTGGAACTCCATCGGCCAATTCCTGCTGCCCATGCTCTCCGGCGGCATCAACATGCTGTCCATGTGGATGAGCCAGAAGATGAACAACACCGTCATCGTCAACGAAAAGGGCGAGCAGGACAGCGATATGGCCAAGAGCTCCCCGCAGAACAACAAGGCCATGACCCTGCTCATGCCCCTGTTTTCCGTCTATATCGGCTTCATCGCGCCTGCTGGCCTGTCCCTGTACTGGTTCCTGCAAGGCCTGTTCAGCATGATCCAGGACTATTTCCTCACCAAGCACTACAAGCAGGTTTATGACGCCGAGGACGCGGTCAAGCAGGCCAAGGCCGCCGAGGAGGCCGCGCTGGAGGCTGAGCGCGAGCGTCTGCGGGCCCAGCGCCGGGCTGAGAACCCCGACGGCATGTTGGGCAGCGCCAGCAAGAAAAAGCTCCAGCAGCGCGAGAAGAACGAGCAGGCCGCCAAGGAGGCCGCCTACCAGGCCGCCCAGGCAGCGCTGGAGGGCCGCCAGACCGACGCGGAATCCGAATCCGGACAGCTTGACGGGGACCGCCCCTTCCGCAAGGGCCGGAACTATGACCCCAACCGCTACAAGAACAACAAGGAGTAAGTATGGAGAAATATATCATCACCACCGGCAAGAGCATAGAGCTGGCCATCAACGCCGCCCTTGCCGAGCTGAAGCTGGACCGCGACGCCGTTTCGGTGGAGGTCCTGGAAAATGCGAGGTCCGGCTTCCTGGGCATCGGCGCCAGCCCCGCCAAGGTCAAAGTGACCTACGAGGTCCCGGACCCCAAGCCCGCGGAGCCCGCTCCGGCCCTGTCCGCCGCCTCCCGCAAGCCCAAGAAGCAGGCGCCCAAGCTGGAAAAGCCGCTGGAAATGCCCAAGCCCCCCGTCCTGCCCAAGATGCCCGAGGCTCCCAAGCCCGAGGCCAAGCGCCAGGAGGCTCCGAAGCTCGTAAAGCCCGTACAGCCGGAAAAGTCCCCCAAGGCTGAGCAGCCGAAGAAGGTCGAGCAGTCCAAAAAGAACGAGCAGCCCAAGAAGCAGGCCCCCCGCAAGGAGGCTCCCAAGGCGCCCGCCGCAGCCAAGGAATACGCGCCCGCTGCCCCCGGCTCCCAGGAGGAGCGGGTCGAGACCTTCCTGAAGGGTCTGCTGGAGCGCATGGAATCCACCGCTGTCCCCCACGCCTTCCGCAAGGACGACGAGACCATCGGCGTGGAGCTGGTGGGCGACGACTTAGGCGCGATGATCGGTCGTCGGGGCGAGACCCTGGACGCCATTCAGCATTTGGCGAACTACGCGCTGAACAACAACGCCTCCAAGCGCACCCGCGTCACGGTGGACGCCGAAAACTACCGCGGCAAGCGCGAGGAGTCTCTGCGCCACCTGGCCCGGAAAATGGCCGCCAAGGTGGTCAAATACCGCAAGAACATGACCTTGGAGCCCATGAACGCCTATGAGCGCCACGTCATCCACGCGACCTTGCAGGACGTTCCCAACGTCACGACCTACTCCGTGGGCACCGAGCCCAACCGCCGCGTTGTGGTGGCCTACGAGAAGGACTAATTCTATCGCGGAGGTAACGCTCTATGACAAAAACAGAAGCAATTGAACGCCTGAATCAGGCCTGTATGCGCCTGTTCGGCTGTACCATGACCGAGGCCACCGACAAGCAGGCCTACAAGGCCCTCTGCACCGTGGTTCGCAACGGCATGTACGACCGCCGCCGCGCCTTCAAGCGCGGCTACCAGGAGGAGAACCGCAAGCAGGTCTTCTATATGTCCATGGAATTCCTGGTGGGCACCAGCCTGCGGAACAATCTCTTCAACCTGGGCATGGAGGAGGTCTTCACCGACGCCCTCAAGGACCTGAACATCGACATCCGGGAGCTCTACGCCCTGGACCCCGACGCCGGTCTCGGCAACGGCGGCCTGGGCCGTCTGGCCTCCTGCTATCTCGATTCCCTGACCGGCCTGGGCTATCCCGCCACCGGCTACTCCATCCGCTACGAGTTCGGCATCTTCAAGCAGCAGATCGTGGACGGCTGGCAGATGGAGCTGCCAGACAACTGGCTCCAGATGGGCGACGTGTGGCTGGTCCCCAAGGAGGACGACGCCGTGGAGGTCCGCTTCGGCGGCGAGGTCCGGGAGTGGTACGACAACGGCAGATTCAAAATCGCCCAGCACGGGTATTCCACCGTTATGGCCGTGCCCTACAACTTCTATATCTCCGGCTACCACACCGACGCGGTGAACAAGCTGGTCCTCTGGTCCGCCAAGCTCCCCCAGAGCTTTGATATGGCGGCCTTCTCCCGGGGCGACTACGTTCGGGCCCTGGAGCAGAACACCATGGCGGAGACCCTCTCCAAGGTCCTCTACCCCGCCGACGACCACATCCAGGGCAAGCGGCTGCGGCTCAAGCAGCAGTATCTGCTCTGCTCCGCCTCTCTGCAAACCATCCTGCGCAGCCACGTCAAGCGCTACGGCAGCCTGCGGAGCCTGCCCGACAAGGTAGCCATCCACATCAACGACACGCATCCGGCCCTCTGTGTGCCGGAGCTGATGCGCCTGCTGATGGACGAGTATGATTTCGAGTGGGACGAGGCCTGGGACATCTCCTGCCGCACCCTCAGCTACACCAACCACACCGTCATGAGCGAGGCCCTGGAGCGCTGGAGCGTGGACCTCTACAAGGAGCAGCTCCCCCGCATCTACGCCATCACCGCCGAGATCAACCGCCGCCTCCTGGAGAAGCTGCGGGCCTTCTACGGCAACGACGAGGGCAAGCTCAACTGGATGGCCGTCATCGCCAACAACGAGGTCCGGATGCACAACCTCTGCCTGGCCGCCTGCCACAAGATCAACGGCGTCAGCGCCCTGCACACCGAGATCCTGAAGCAGACCATCTTCCGCGACTACTACCAGTACACCCCGGAGCGCTTTTTGAACGTCACCAACGGCATCTCCTACCGCCGCTGGCTCTGCCAGGCCAACCCGGAGCTCGCCAAGCTTCTGACGGAGCTCATCGGCGACGGCTTCACCAAGGACGCCAACTGCCTGGAGGAGCTGCTGCGCTATGCCGACGACAAGACCGTTCTGGACCGTCTGGCCGTCATCAAGCGGAACAACAAGGCCCGGCTGGCCCGGTATATCGCCCAGGCCAACGGCGTCAACGTCGATCCGAACTCCCTCTTCGATGTTCAGGTCAAGCGCCTGCATGAGTACAAGCGGCAGATGCTCAACGTGCTGCACATCCTCTACCGCTACAACCAGATCAAGACCAATCCCACGGCGCCCTGGCAGCCCAAGACCTATATCTTCGGCGCCAAGGCCAGCGCCGGCTATATCCGGGCCAAGCAGATCATTAGCCTCATCGTGGCCGTCTCCAATTTCGTCAACAACGACCCCGACGTGCGCGACAAGCTGAAGGTCGTCTTCATTGAGGACTACAAGGTCTCCCTCGCGGAGATCATCATCCCCGCCGCCGAGATCTCCGAGCAGATCTCCATCGCGGGTAAGGAGGCCTCCGGCACCGGCAACATGAAGTTCATGATCAACGGCGCCGTCACCATCGGCACCCTGGACGGCGCCAACGTGGAGATCCACGAGCAGGTGGGCGACGAAAACATGTTCCTCTTCGGCATGAAGGCCGACGAGGTGGAGGAGCTGTGGCGCCGGGGCTACGAGCCCAAGCGCTATATCACCCCGGAGCTCCAGAACGTGCTGAATATGCTCACCTCCGGCGTGCTGGGCCAGCGCTTTGACGACATTGTTGCCAGCCTGACCACCAACCGCTTCGGTGTGGCCGACGCCTATATGACCCTGGCCGATTTCGGCGACTACGTCCGCGCCCAGCGGGAGGTGGACAAGGCCTACGCCGACCGGGACCGCTTTGACCGCATGAGCCTGGTGAACATCGCCAAGTCCGGCGTCTTCTCCGCGGACCGCTCCGTGACGGAGTACGCGAAGAACATTTGGAATCTGTAAATCAGAAAAACAGGGGCGAATCTTGTGTTCGTCCCTGTTTTTCCAAGGAGCATCCTATGCGAATCCTATACGACAGTCGTGATGAGCAATACAAGACTCCCTTTGGTACGCTGACGGTCGAGCAGAATTGTACACTTCACGTCAGGATCCCGAAGGAGATTGAGACAAAATTCGTTCAGCTCGTTCTTGAAAAGGCGGACGCCGACGCCGCCCTGGAGTTCCCCTTCTCCTGGGCTGACAGCGAGGGAGATTACGACGTGTTCCGCTGTGAGTTCTCCATCGACGCCCGGGGCCTGTATTTCTACTGGTTCCGCATCACCGCCAGGAGCGGGACCTTCCGCCTCTTCCGGCAGGGCCGGGACACCAACATGGAGGCGGGGGAGCGCTGGCAGCTCAGCGTCATCCCCGCGGACTTCACCGTGCCGAAGGCCTTTCAGGGCCGTGTCATGTATCAGATCTTCCCGGACCGCTTCGCCCGGGAGGGCGAGACCGAGCTGCGAGACAAGCTGCGGCCCTTCGTCCTCCGGGAGGACTGGGGCGGGACGCCGGAGTACCGGCCCGACCCTGCGGCGGGGGAGATCCTCTGCAACGACTTTTTCGGCGGCAATTTCCGGGGCATTCAGTCCCGCCTGCCCTATCTGCACAGCCTCGGCGTGGGGGTCCTCTATCTGAACCCCATCTCCATGGCCTTCTCCAACCACCGCTACGACACGGCGGACTACAAGCGCCCCGACCCCATGCTGGGGACGGAGGCGGAGTTCCGCGCCCTCTGCGAGGCGGCGCACCGGCTGGATATGAAGGTGATCCTGGACGGCGTCTATTCCCACACGGGGGCAAACTCCGTCTATTTCGACCGGTACGGCGTCTTCGGCACCGGCGCTTACTCCAGAGGCGAGGCCTCGCCCTACTACAAGTGGTACAGCTTCCGCCGCTATCCCGACGACTACGAGTGCTGGTGGAACTTCGTGACCCTCCCCAACGTCAACGAGCTGGAAGAGAGCTACCTGGACTATATCATCCGGGACGAGGACAGCGTGGTGGCCCACTGGCTGGCGCTGGGGGCCGACGGCTTCCGCCTGGACGTGGCTGATGAGCTGCCCGACGCCTTCATCGCCTGCTTCAAGGCCCGGCTGCGGCAGCTGGACCCCGAGGCCCTGCTGATGGGCGAGGTCTGGGAGGACGCTTCCAACAAATCCGCCTACTCGGTCCGCCGCCGCTACTTCGTGGACGGCGAGCTGGACAGCGTGATGAACTATCCCTGGCGCACGGCCATCCTGGACTTCCTGCGGGACCAGGACGACGGGAGCGCCCTGGGAGAAGCCATCATGACCATCGCGGAGAACTACCCGCCCCAGGTGCTCCAGGCCCTGATGAACGCCCTGAGCACCCACGACACCCCCCGCATCCTCACCGCTCTGGCGGGGGACTTCGAGGGAAGCCGGGAGGAACAGGCCCGGGTCCGGCTGAGCCCTGAGGCGCGGGAGCAGGCCCTGGAGCGGCTGCGTTTCGCCGCTTTCCTCCAGTTCACCCTGCCGGGCTGTCCCTGCATCTACTACGGCGACGAGGCGGGCATGGAGGGCTGCAAGGACCCCTTCAACCGGGGCTGCTACCCCTGGGGCCGGGAGGACGGGCACTTTTTGGAGCTCTATCGCAGCCTGAGCGCCCTGCGGAACGACGCTCCTGCCCTGCAAAGGGGCACGGTCCGCGTCACCGAGGCCGGAGGCGGCAGGCTCACCTTCCTGCGGCGCTGCGAGACCCAGCGGGTCCTCTGCTGCGTCAACCGCTCCGACGCCCCCCTGCGGGTGGAGGCCCGGCGCTGTCTGCTGTCCCGGAACGCCGAAGCGGAGGGCAGCGGCTTTACGGTCCGTCCCAACGGCTTCGGCTGCTTTGAATTATGACATTATAAGGCCTTCCCCCTCGGGGGAAGGTGCCCCAGTGCGCACACTGGGGCGGATGAGGGGCGTGTGATTCTGCTGACGCCCGGAAAGGAGACCCCCCATGCGCAAAGTCGGCCTCTCCACCTTGATCTCGGGCGTTATCTTAACAGTGGCCCTGTTCTTCCTACGTCGGACCGACTGGTTCGCGGCGGAGCAGGCCAGGGGCATGTCCGATTTCGCCGAGCTGGCGGAATCCGCCTTCTACGCGGCCCTGGCCACCGCCGGGCTGGGCCTGCTCTTCCTGCTGCTGAGTCTGCGCCGGGGGAGCCAGACCCCGGAGAACGAGGCCCCCGCGCCTCTGGAGCGGCCCTGGATCTGCCCGGCCTGCGGGGCGCAGAATCCGGAGGCGGAGCAGCGCTGCACCGTCTGCGGAAATCCCCAGTACAACGCCCCGACGCCCACCTGGCGCTGCCCCTTCTGCGGCTCGGACGTGGCGGAGCCCCTGGCTGTCTGCCCCGTCTGCCAGTCGCCGAAAAACCGCCCCCTGCTGACCTGGATCTGCGAGGGCTGCGGCCATGAGAACCCGGAGACCGAGACCCGCTGTACCGCCTGCCAGCGCAGACGCCATCCCGCCGCGCCTACCTGGACCTGTCCCGCCTGCGGGATCGCTAACGACGAGGACGCCCGCTTCTGCCGTCTCTGCGGCAGGCCCCGGCAGCAGAGCTGGACCTGCTCCTACTGCGGGCGGGAGAACGCCCTGGGGCGGAGCGTGTGCGCCAAGTGCGGCAAGCCCAGGGACGAGGCGCGCCGCTCCTGGCTCTGCCCCGTCTGCGGCACCCAGAACCGCGCCGAACGCGGCGTCTGCGTGGGCTGCGGCCAGCCGCGCCCGTGATACAATAGAGATAGGAGAGATTTGAATCTTATGAAAAAACTGGCGCTTCTTCTGACCCTGCTCCTGCTGGTCAGCCTCTTCGCCGCCTGTACCGGCGGCACGCCCACGACTGCCGCCCCGACGACTGCCGCTTCTGCTGCCGATGCGCCTGTCACCGACGCCCCTGCCGTCGAAGCGCCGACGACAGCCGCTCCGACTGTGCCGCAGGTGGAGGAGGCGGACGTACATCCCCTGCTCTACCATGTCACCGGCCCCGACGGGCAGGAGGGCTGGCTCTTCGGCACCATCCACGTGGGGGACGAGCGCATCCAGACAGCGCTGGAAAAGCTGACGCCCATCCTGGACGGCTGCGACGCCCTGGCCGTGGAGTTCGACGTTGTGGCCTACGAGCAGGACTACGCCGCCCAGATGCAGGCCATGAGCAAGTTTATCCTCACCGACGGCACCAAGGCCTCGGACCACATGAGCCCGGAGACCTTTGAGAAGGCCTCCGCTCTGCTGGGAGAGGCCGGGCTCCGCCCCAGCCTGATGCAAGCCTACAATCTGGCGATGTGGGCGCAGCTGGTGGAGCAGGCCGCCCTGATGACCCGCACTTCCTACAGCACGGAGATCGGCATGGACCGCTCCCTGATCCGGTACTGCTACGACCACAAGATCGAGGTCCGGGACGTGGAGAGTGCCGAGCTGCAATATAAGCTGCTGGCGGGCTTTTCCGACGAGCTGAACCTGCTGCTGATCGAGGAAGCCCTGGAGGACCTGGACAGCTTTGCCGCCGACACCGACAAGCTGTACAACACCTGGCTCAAGGGCAATCCCGTGGACCTGCTTCTCCTGGTGGCAGCTGAAGAAGGGGGAGACTACACCGAAACAGAACAGGCCCTGCTGAAGGATTACTACGACAAAATGCTGACCCAGCGAAATATAGGGATGCGGGACCGGGCCTTAGAGTGGCTGAAGGCCGGGGACAAGGTCTTCTTTGCCGTCGGTGCGGCGCATCTGCTCGGCATGGGCGGGCTGGCGGCTCTGCTGCAGGCTGAGGGCTTCACCGTAGAACTTTATGAATACAATTAACGGAAAAGTGAAAAAAAGCAATGGATTTTCAAAAATCCATTGCTTTTTCTCTGCTGATATGGTATAAGAGTAACCAGGACGGCAAACTGCTGCCTGAAATAACGAAAAGGAGACTATATATTATGAAGCGCATCGTATCCATTGCCCTCGTGGTTCTCATGGTGGCTGCCCTGTTCGTGGGCTGCTCCTCCAACTCTGTGGACGGCGTCTACAGGATCAAGACTGTCAACGGCAAAGAGCTGAAGACCTACCTCACCGAGGAACTCGGCGGCACCGAAGACCAGATCGAGGCCCTTCTGAAGATGGCCGGCATTGACAGCCTCGAGGACTACATGACCATCACCCTGAATCAGGACGGCACCGTCAAGGCTGCCATGATGGGCGAAGAAAGCGAAGGCACCTGGAAGCTGGACGGCGAGAAGCTGACCATTACCGTTGACGGCGAAGCCACCGAGTGCACCTACAAGGACGGCAAGATCACCGTTGATATGGACGGCGAGACCATGGTCCTGGGCAAGTAATTCTCTGACTGAAAAAAATCCGCTTCCCGAATTCGGGGAGCGGAATTTTTTGTGCTTTGCTTACTCGTTGGGCAGCTCCACGTCGGCGTAGTCCTTGAACTCTTCGACAATGGCCTCTGCCTTCTCCTTGGCGTCCTCGACGGCCTCTTCGACAGCTTCCTTGACCTCTTCGGCCTTGTCCTTGGCCTCTTCAGCCTTGTCCTTGACAGCCTCGGCGGCCTCTTCCACGAAGTCCTCCACAGTCTCGGGCTTGTCGCACTCGCATTCCTTCTTGCCGCACTTGCAGCAGACGCCGAACTTCTTTTTCAGAACGAGCAGGATCGCGCACAGCGTTGCCACAGCGCCAATCACGGCAAGAATCGTCTTGATGGTCTTATCCATAACAGGTCCCTCCTTTTGTTATGATTTGTTACAATTCAGTATAGCACATATTTTGCCCGGAGGCAAGGGGTTTTATCAGCATTTTTCCGGAGATTTTTCAGAGTTTTTTCAGAAGGATTTTTCGGAGGGCGTTCAGCATGTTTCCGGTGTCGTGTCAAATTCCGTCGGGGACATAGCCATAGAGGCCCCGGACGGAGACCTCGCCGGAGCGGACGCGCTCTACGCCTGCGGCGGTTCGTACCACCAGGGCGGCTTCCTCGTCTACGTCCAGCGCCAGCCCCTGCCGGGGCGGCTGTCCGGGGGCCAAGAGCTGGACCTCCCTGCTTAAATTCACGCAGGCGGCCCGATACTCTTCCCGCCAATCCGGCATGGGCAGGGCCGAGAGCCGGCGGATCAGGGCGGCGGACAGGGCGTTCCGGTCCACCCGGCGGCCCGTCTGGCTCAGGAGGGAGCCCGCAACGTCCCGGAGCTCCGGCGGGAAGCTGTCGGCGCCGCGGTTGCAGTTGACCCCCACGCCCACCACGGCGTAGGACACCAGGCCGCTCTCCGCCTCGATGGAGAGCTCCGTCAGAATGCCGCAGATCTTTCGCCCGTTCAGCAGCAGGTCGTTGACCCACTTGATGTCGGGCTCCGCGCCGCAGCTCTCCCGGAGGGCCTGCCGCACCGCCACGGCGGCCTGGGCGGTGAGGCTCATCAGCGCCTCGGGGGGACAGGCGGGACGCAGCAGGACCGAGAGGTAGACGCCGCCCCCCGGCGCGGAGTCAAAGTGCCTTCCCAGGCGGCCCCGGCCCGCAGTCTGTGCCTCGGCCAGCACCGCGGTCCCCGCGGGTGCGCCTGCGGCGGCCAGGGCCTTGAGGTGGGTATTGGTGGAGTCCACGCTGGGCAGGACCAGGAGCTCTCCGGCCCGGGGGAGCTCCCCCAGGGCGGCCAGGATGGCGCTCTTCCGCAGCAGGTCGGGCTCCGACAGCAGCCGATGGCCCCGGCGGGGCACGGATTCAATGCCGTAGCCCTCCCGCTTCAGCCCGGCCACGGCCTTGGAGACCGCCGCCCGGGTGACGCCCAGCCGCCGCCCCAGCTCCGCGCCGGAGACGTATCGCTCCTCCCGCAGCAGGGCCAGCAGCGCTTCCATATCCATACGCTCACCGTCCTTGTCTCAGATGCTCCTATCTTGACACAGAAAGCCGGAAAAGTCAATGGGACGCCGGTGTTTTTTTGTCGATGCCCTGTTGCGCCAAAGGCGCTGACATGGTATAATAGTCCCATCAATGCAGAGAAAGAAGGTATTCCTATGCCCTGTACCACTGTTTTGGTGGGCAAAAACGCCTCCAATGACCGTTCCACCATGATCGCCCGCACCGACGACGGGCATTTTGACGAAAAGAAGCTCATTGTCGTCACCCCGAAGCAGCAGAAGCGGAAGTATCGCAGCGTCCTCTCCCACGTGACGGTGGAGCTGCCCGAGGAGCCCCTGGCCTACACGGCCTGTCCCAGCGTGGACCCGGCCATGGGCGTCTGGGCCGCCACGGGCATCAACGCTGCCGGGGTGGGCATGACCGCCACCGAGACCATCACCACCAATCCCCGGGTCCTGGCGGCGGACCCCCTGGTGGAGCTGAAAAAGGCCAAGACCCGGAAGGAGAAGGAGGTCCCCGGCGGCATCGGCGAGGAGGACATCGTCGTGCTGGTGCTGCCCTACATCCGCAGCGCCCGGGAGGGCGTGCTGCGGCTGGCAAAGCTGCTGGAGCAGTACGGCACCTATGAGTCCAACGGCATCGCCTTCAACGACGAGAACGAGGTCTGGTGGATGGAGACCATCGGCGGCCACCACTGGATGGCGAAGCGGGTCCCCGACGACCGGGTGGTGGTCATGCCCAACCAGTTCGGCATGGACGGCTTCGACTTAGAGGACGCCTTCGGTGCGAAAAAGGACCATCTCTGCTCCGCCGACCTGCGGGAGTTCATCGCGGAGAACCGGCTGGACCTGAACCAGGACGGCGTCTTCAACCCCCGGAATATCTTCGGCTCCCGCTCCGACCACGACCACATCTACAACACGCCCCGGGCCTGGTTCATGGGCCGGTATCTTTGCCCCCGACGCTGGCGCTGGGACGGCCCCGACGCCGATTTCACCCCAGAGAGCGACGACATCCCCTGGTCCTTCGTGCCGGAACGGAAGGTGGCCGTGGAGGACGTGAAGTATCTGCTCTCCGGCAACTATCAAGGCACGCCCTACGACCCCTATCTGAACCGGGACACCGGCCTGCGGGGCAAGTACCGCTCCATCGGCATCAACCGCACCGGCGTCACCTCCGTCTGCCAGATCCGGGACAATATGCCCGTGGCCCTGCGGGGCGTGGAGTGGATCTGCTTCGCCTCCACCACCTTTGACGCCCTGCTGCCGGTCTATACCTGCGTGGACAAAATGCCCGACTACCTCTCCAAGGTAACAATGGACTGCTCCACCGAGAATTTCTACTGGGCCAGCGCGGTGCTGGCGGCCTTGGCGGACCACAGCTACAACCAGAGCAATCAGCACATCGTCCGCTACCAGGACGCCGTCATCACCAAGGGCCGTCAGCTCCTGGCGGAGTACGACAAAAAGATGCTGGCAAGCGGCGACTGCTCTCTGGCCGCCGAGGCCAACGAGGCCCTGGCGAAGATGGCGAAGGAGCAGACCTTCAAGGCCCTGTACAAGGTCCTGCGGGCCGCCTCCGAGACCATGAAGAACGGCTACAACCGGGCAGACCACTGACAGGCCGCGGCGGTACGAGAGCGAAAAACAGATGAATATCCAAATTTTGCAGCTTTTGGAAGGCGCGAAGCGGGCTGAGGGCCTCACCGTCGTCATCGACGTGCTGCGGGCCTTCTCCCTGGAGTGTTATCTGGCCCACCGGGGCGCGGCAGAGCTCCGTCCCGTCGCCACCTTAGAGGAGGCCTTCGCTTGGCGAGACCGGGACCCAGAGGTCCTGTTGGTGGGCGAGCGGGGCGGGGCGAAATGCGAGGGCTTTGACTTCGGCAACTCCCCCTCCTCCATCCCGACGGAGGCCGTAAAGGGCCGCCGCATCATCCACACCACCAGTGCCGGGACCCAGGGCCTCACCCAGGCGGTCCGCGCCGACGAGCGCATCACCGGCAGTCTGGTGAACGCCGCCGCCGTCGCGGCTTACATCCGGCGGCGGGATCCGGAGACTGTCTCCCTGGTCTGCATGGGGAACGCCGGAGTCCGGGAGGCCCCGGAGGACCTGCTCTGCGCCGAGTACATCCGCAGCCTGGTCCTGGGGGAGCCTCTGCCCGACCTGGAGGATAGGATCCGAGCTCTGCAGTGGCACGGCGGCGCACATTTCTTCAATCCCGATACCCAGCACGTCTATCCCGAGCCGGACTTCTGGCTCTGTGTCAAGCGGGACCTCTTCCCCTTCGTCCTGCGGGCGGAGCGGGACGAGCTGGGCTTGCGGATGGAAAAGGTGGACATTCTATGAAAAAACAGGAAAAAACCAACGTCATGCGGCTGCTGGAGCAGCACGGAGTTCCCTACACCGCCCACGATTACAGCGACAGCGGCGTGGTCAGTGGGGCCGAGGTGGCCGCGGTCTTAGGGCAGGACCCGGCGCGGGTCTTCAAGACCCTCGTCACCGTGGGCCGCTCCGGGCAGCACTACGTTTTCGTGATCCCCGTGCTGCGGGAGCTGAATCTGAAGCTGGCCGCCGCAGCCGCCGGAGAGAAAAGCGTCGAGATGGTGAAGTCCAGGGAGCTGCTGCCCCTGACGGGCTACATCCACGGCGGCTGCTCCCCCATCGGCATGAAAAAGCTCTTCCCCACATTCTTAGAGGAGAGCGCGGTCCTGTACGATACCATCCTGTTCAGCGCCGGGAAGATCGGCTGGCAGGTGGAGACCGCGCCGGATGCCCTGGCGCAGCTCGTTCCCTATCAATATGCGGAGCTCTGCGATTGAACGGGAGGAAGAAGATGGACCCACAAAAACAACGGATCCGGGCGTTCTTTGACCGGCTCGCCCCCGAATGGGACGCGGGTACGGTCCGCCCCGAGGCCGTCATCGCCCGGATCCTGGACAACGGCGGCGTCCGTCCCGGCGTCTCCGTCCTGGACGTGGGCTGCGGCACCGGCGTGCTGATCGGGGACTATCTGGCCCGAGGCGCGGCCTCGGTGACGGGCGTAGACCTCTCCCCGGAGATGCTTCGCCGGGCGGAAGCCGCCTATCCCCAGCCCCAGGTCCGCTTCCTGCTGGCGGACGCAGAGACAGACCCTCTGGGCGGTCCCTACGACTGCGTGATGGTCTACAACGCCTTTCCCCACTTCCCGCACCCGGCGCTGCTGTTGGCCCGGCTGGGCGCCGCAGTAAAACCCGGCGGCATACTCAGCGTCGCCCACGGCATGAGCCGGGCCACCCTGGCCGCCCACCACGCCAATGTCCCGGCGGGCGTCTCCCTGGAGCTGCCGGAGGCCGAAGCTCTGGCCACCCTTTTCCCCGCGGATTTTACCGTCACCACCCTGATCTCCGACGAGGAGATGTATCAGGTGGCCGCAAGGCGCACTTGACAAATTGAAAAAAATGAGTATAATGGGGCAAAGTATTTTCAAAAGGAGGAAATACACAATGCCAAAGAAAAAAATCGAAACCGTCACGGACGATATCATAAAGGAAGCGGCCCCCAAGGCTGAAAAGAAGACCCCTGCCAAAAAGACGGCAGGCAGCACGGCAAAGAAAACGACCGCCGCGAAGGACACTGCTCCCAAGGCTCCTGCTGCGAAGAAAGCGCCTGCGAAGAAAAAGGCCGCCCCCGCGGTGGAGACCGCTCCCGTTGTGGAGGCTGCTCCCGCTGTAGAGCCCATTCCCGCTGCGGAACCCGCCCCCGTTGTGGAGGCTGCTCCCGTTGTGGAACCTGCCCCCGTGGCCGAACCCGCCCCCGTTGAGGAGGCCGCCCCCGTTGTGGAACCTGCCCCCGTGGCCGAACCCGCCCCCGTTGAGGAGGCCGCCCCCGTTGTGGAACCTGCCCCCGTGGCCGAACCCGCTCCCGTTGTGGAGCTGCCCCAGCCCCGCCGCAGCGTGGCCTTCATCGGCTCCGAGTGCTATCCCTTCGTGAAGACCGGCGGCCTGGGCGACGTGATGTACGCCCTGCCCCGCGCCCTGGCGAAGCTCAACTGCGACGTGAAGGTCATTCTCCCCAGATATAGCTGCATTCCCCAGAAATGGCAGGACAAGATGATCTATCGCGGCTCCTTCATGATGGACCTCTGCTCCGATGGCCGCTCCTTCTACGTGGGCATCATGGAGTATGTCTGGGACGGTGTGGTCTACGACTTTATCGACAACCAGGAGTTCTTCTCCTACGGCAAGCCCTACACCAACTTAGTGGACGACATCCCCCGCTACTGCTACTTCGGCAAGGCCGCCCTGGCCGCGCTGAACTATATGGACTGGATCCCCGACGTGATCCACTGCCACGACTGGCAGGCGGGCCTGGTCCCCATCTTCCTGCGGACCCACTTCAGCACGACGCCGCTGGCAAGCGCCAAGACCGTGCTGACCATCCACAATCTCCGGTTCCAGGGCATCTACAACATCCCCACCATCCAGTACTGGACCAACCTGCCGGACTATGTGTTCAACAAGGATGCCCTGACCCAGAACTGGGTGGATGCCAACATGCTCAAGGGCGGCCTGACCTACTGCGACATGATCACCACCGTCAGCGGCACCTACGCCTGGGAGATCCAGACCCCCTTCTTCGGCGAGGGCCTGGACGCCCACCTGCGGTATCACGCGGGCAAGCTCCGGGGCATCGTCAACGGCATCGACGTGGAGCAGTGGGACAGCCGCCGCGACAAGCTGCTGCCCGTCCCCTACGGCGCGGACAACTTCCTGGAGCTGAAGAAGGCCAACAAGCTGGCCCTCCAGGAGCAGCTGGGCCTGGAGCAAAACGCCGATAAGATGGTGCTGGGCCTGATCTCCCGGCTGACCGATCAGAAGGGCCTGGATCTGGTGAATTCCATCCTTCCCGCCCTGCTGGACGGCAACACCCAGGTGGTGGTCCTGGGCACCGGCGACGCCCGCTACGAGGAGAGCTTCCGCTGGTTTGAGAACAACAACAAGGGCAGCGTCTGCGCCTATATCGCCTACGACGAAGCCCTGGCCCACAGGATCTACGCCGGCGCCGACGCCCTGCTGGTGCCCTCCCTCTTCGAGCCCTGCGGCCTGACCCAGCTCATCGCCATGCGCTACGGCACCGTGCCCATCGTCCGGGAGACCGGCGGCCTCAAGGACACCGTGGAGCCCTACAACCAGTTCACCAACGGCGGCAACGGCTTCACCTTTGACCGCTACGACGCCGGCCTGCTGCTGGACGCCGTCAACCGGGCCAAGACCCTCTACTTCACCGGCCGCTGGCGCTGGGACGAGATGGTCCGCCGGGATATGGAAAAGGACGTCTCCTGGGAGAACTCCGCCCGGCACTACCGGGACCTGTATCTGGAACTGAAGCCATAACCACAATCAAGAAATCACCATGCCGGTGCGCTGCCGACATGGTGATTTTTCTGATATTATTGATAAAATGCAAAGCAGGATCGAAAAAGACTGTCCGCCTGGGCGTTCAGTTCCTCGCAGAAGCGGTCATAGGCCTCCAGGAACTGACGGGCCTCGGGGGTGAGGGTCGCGCCACCGCCGTTTTTGCCGCCGGTGGAGGAGTGCAGAAGCCGGAAGCCCAGAGCTTCCTCGGCGGTCCTGACGATGCGCCAGGCCTTGGAGTAGGCCATCTCCATCGCGCCCGCCGCCGCCCGCAGGGAGTGCTCCGTCTCTACCCGGTGCAGGAGCTCCGCCACGCCGGGGCCAAAGCATTTCTGATCTGTGAACAGGCGGATGGTCAGGCCGGGGTGCAGGTCGTTTTTCATAGGCATCTCCTTCCACAAGGTATACCGTGGCGCACGCTGTGCGCCGCTACGTAAGAAAGATCCGCTTGCCGCCCCGGTAGGCTTCCGCGGTCCCGATCCGCTGGGCGGCGGGGACGGACCCCTCCAGCTCTGCCAGCAGGGTCTCCGCGTCTGCGGGGTCCACGGCCATCAGCAGGCCGCCGGAGGTCTGGGGGTCGTAGAGCAGGTCCTGGACCTCCAGGGGGACTGCCCCGGGCTCCACGTGGGGCTCGGCAAAGCTGCGGTTCCGGTACATGCCCTCGGGCAGCAGCCCCATCCGGGCGAATTCCAGGGCCTCGGGGATCAGCTGGAGCCCCGCCGTGTCGATGTGGAGCTCCACGCCGCTGCCCTGGGCCAGTTCCGTACCGTGGCCCAGCAGGCCGAAGCCCGTCACGTCGGTGCAGGCGTGGACCCGGTACTTCACCATTGCGTCCCGGGCGGCCTTGTTCAGGGTTGTCATGAGCCGGTTGGCATAGGCCAGAGTCTCCGACTCCAGGAGCCCCGCCTTGTTGGCCGTAGTCAGGACCCCGATGCCCAGGGGCTTGGTCAGCAGCAGCACGTCGCCGGGCCGGGCCCCACTGTTGGTCAGCACCTTTTGGGGGTGGACGAAGCCCGTTACCGCCAGCCCGTACTTGGGCTCCGGGTCCAAGATGCTGTGGCCGCCGGTGATCAGGACCCCGGCCTCATAGCACTTCTCGTAGCCGCCCCGCAAGAGCTCGTGGACCGCCTCGGGAGGCAGGTCCCTGGGTACCGCCATGACGTTCAGCGCAAGCTTCGGCTCGCCGCCCATCGCATAGACGTCCGAAAGGGCGTTGGTCGCCGCAATGGCCCCAAAGGTATAGGGGTCGTCGGCGATGGGGGGAAAAAAGTCCACCGTCTGCACCAGGGCCAGGTCCTCGGAGACCCGGTAGACGCTGGCGTCGTCGCTCTTGTCGAAGCCCACCAGCAGATTCGGGTCCCGGAGGACCCGCAGATCTCCCAGGAGCTGGGCCAGCACCCCGGCGCCCACCTTGGCGCCGCACCCGGCGCAGGAGGCCAGCTTGGTCAATTTGATATTGCTTTCATTTTCCATTGTGTCATGTCCTTTGAAAATGTAAGATCGCTTCCAGTACGCCGCCGCCGATGGCAAGGGCCTTGTCGGAGGCGGTTTCGCAGTAGTCCGGCTCGTTCCGGGGGTCCACGTCTCCGGCCTTCATGCCCTTGCGGACGGGAACGCCCGAGGCCAGCAGGCCCCGCAGCACCCCGTCCAGGGTGCAGACCATGGGCGCGTCGCCCACCCAGCCTGCTACGTCTCCGGCCTTGACCCGGTCGCCGATGCGCAGGGCCTCCCGGAACACCCCGTCGGCGGGGGCCCGCAGCACCCGCTCCCCGGCGAAGCCGCCGATCAGCCCCGGTACATTGGTGTTGGGCAGAGGGGAGCCCTCGTAGAGGACCCGGCCCAGGCTGTGGCCCCGCATGGTCTCCACCGCCGCGTGGCAGTCCACGCCCGCGGTGAAGCCGGGCCCGACGCCGATGACGATGGGCGCGTCGGCGATGGCCGTGCCGAGGTTCCGCTTCGCTAAAATCGCGTCCACCAGGACCTCGGGCCGCAGGGCCTCCCGGCAGCGGCAGTCCGGGTCCGCCAGCACGGGGAGGAAACCTCGACCCAACAGGTCCAGGGCCTCCTTCGGCCCAGCGGCCAGCCGCGCCTCCACGTCCTCCACCCGTGTCTCCCCGTCTGCGACGGCCTGAGAAAAGGCCACGGTGCGCCGGATGGTGGTGGGCTGGGGCAGCTCTGTCATGACCACCGGAAATCCGGCCCGCCAGAGCCGCAGGGCAACGCCGGAGGCCAGGTCTCCGGCGCCTTTTATCAAAACAAGCGGTCGTTTTTTCATAGTCATTGCATTCCGTTTCTGGTATTATCGCCCATTGCTGAGCTTCTGAAAGCAGCCCGTGTGCAGGCTGCCCGCGGCGAGGGGCAGGGAAACAAGCGCGGCCAGCGCCGCGGCGTTCCGCCAGTCGCCTTCCGCCTCGCACTTGTTTACATAAATTATATTCCCGTAACCCTCCGCGGCAATGACCCTGGCCCAGAGCGCGGGGGTCAGCAAGGCGTTGGGCTCCGTCCCCGCCAGGGCGGCGAAGCGCTTCGGCCGGTGGCAGACCTCGGAGATGGGGCGGTCAAAGGCGTCGGCCCCCAGCACCAGGATGACCCGCTCCGCCTGGGACGGGATCACCGGCTCGTGGGCCGCGTGGGCCTTGGCGGGCAGGCCTCTGGCCCCGTCGGCCTCCGCCAGCACGTAGTCCGCGGCCCCCAGCAGGACCTCGAAGGGCAGGCTCGGGGCGGCCAGCTTGCCGCCGGGCCAGGGGCTGCCCAGGCAGAGGGGGGAGGCGGCCCCCAGGGCGGCGGCCAGGGCCTCGGGCGAAGCCGGGTCTGCGACGGGCAGCTGCTCCGGGGCAAGAATTTTCGTGGTGGTGGTGACGATGACGCGGCCACCGTCCTTCAATTCCTCCACCAGGGTGTAGAGCAGACCGGTCTTCCCGCCGCCGCCGATGAGGGCGGTCAGCCCCGGACGGACGCCCAGCAGGGCGGCGAGGCTCACAGCCTCTCCTCCGCCGCGGCCCGCAGGTTCTCCAGGATCACCTGGGAGAGCCTTGCGCCGTTGCCGGGGCCCACAAAGCTGTTGTGAGGCGTCAGAATGACGTTTTCCATGGACCAGAGGGGACTGTCCGCGGGCAGGGGTTCTGTCTCGAACACGTCCAGCACGGCCCCCGCCAGCCTGCCCGCCTCCAGCGCCCGGAGCAGGGCCGCCTCTGCGACGACGGGCCCTCGGGCGATGTTCACCAGGACGGCTCCGGCGGGCAGGCGGGCCAGCCGGGCCGCGTCCACCAGGCCCCGGGTCTCCGGCGTCAGGGGCAGGGTCAGCAGCAGGATGTCCGTCTCGGGCAGCAGGGCGTCCAGCTCCGCCAGGGGCCGGACTTCCGAGAAGGCCGGGTCCTGCCGGGGGAAAAGGTCCACCCCGAACACCCGACAGCCAAAGGCGGCGAAGCGCCGGGCACACTCCGTCCCCACGCTGCCGCAGCCCAGGATGGTGACGGTCCTGCCTCCCAGCTCCAGCAGGCCCCGGTGCTTTACCCAGCGCCGTTCCCGCTGCCGGTCCGTGAAGAACCGGAGCTGCTTGTACAGGGCCAGCACCCCCGCCAGGGCAAACTCCGCCATGGGGGCGCTGTAGACGCCCCGGGCGTTGTGTACCCGCACGCCTCGCCGCCGCAGCTCCGGCAGGTCCACCCGGTCAAAGCCCGCGCTGGTGAGCTGGACGTACCGCAGGGCGGTAAAATCCCCCAGGGGATGGTGCAGAAACAGACCGTTGCAAATCACGCCCTCAGGCCAGTCCGGCGGGCAGGGCAGAGGGTCCGCCTCCTGGGGCAGCAGGACGCACCGGTGGCCCAAAGCCTCCAATTCTGCAAGATGGGCCTGGGCATCCGCCCAGGCCCCGGTTATCAACAGTTTCATCGGGGTTCCTCCCGTTTCTGTCAAGTATTATTCCTCCACCTGACGGCAGATGGCCGCCACGCGGGCTTGGACCTCCGCCTGGTTGTCCCAGAAGAACCGGGCGTGCTTCTCACACTTGGCTTCCAGCTCCCGGATCTCCCGCACGCCCCGGAGGAAGGTGGCGTTGATAATGCCGATGTGCTTGATCTTGGTCACATCGCAGAAGCTCCGGGAGAGGATGACACAGCGGGAACCCAGCCGGTAGTGCTCCTTGATGACGTATTCAGAGGGCAGCATTCCGTTGCCCAGGGAGGCGATGCCGCCGAAGCCGTAGAAGATGCCCTTCTGCCGCAGCTTGAAGCAGAGCTGCTCCACGGTGCCGTCGGCCAGCAGCTCAAACATGAATTTTTTGCCGTAGCCCAGACTCAGGTCGTTGAGGCCGATATAGACCTCGTCGATGCCGGGCAGCTGGATGATCTCGTCGATGTGCTCCACGGCCTCCGGGGTCTCCACCAGCAGCATGGTTTTGCTGCGCCCGCCCACCAGCCGCAGGAAGGTCTCAACCTCCCCAACGGTTTTGAAATAGGGCAGCATGATGATGTCGGCCCCGGCTGCCACGGTGGCGTCGATCTCCTCCTTGGAGGACATATAATTCGGCAGGGCGTCATGGATGGGGTTGACGCGCACCAGGACCTCTGCGGACACGACGGCGGCCTTGATGGCGGCCACATCCCCTAAGGTGTGGTGGGATTTCACCGTGTCCAGTCCCTTTTGTCGCTCGTCCTTGCCGAGAAATTCCATATCCACGAAAATGCGGTCCGCACCGGCGGTCTCAGCGATCTGCGCGATCTCAGGCCGGTTCGTGATATACATCAGCTTCAACATGAAAGTCGCCTCCTTTGCGGATGATCAGCGATTCTCGGATTGCTCCTGCTTCAGCGTTTCGCCCTTGTTGGCGTTGTCGGCGTTGGTGAAAACCTTGAAAAACGTCAGGAAGAAAATTTTAAGGTCCAGCGGGAAGGAGACGTGCTCCACGTACCAGACGTTGAGCTCGATGCGGCGGTGCCACTCCACGTCCTTTCGCCCGTGGGTCTGGGCCCAGCCGGTGATGCCGGGCCGCACGTCAAACATGTGCCGCTGGAATTCGGAGTATTCCTCGATGGGCCAGGGGTGGTAGGTCAGAGGCGGCCTGGGACCGATGAGGGCCATGTCGCCCTTGAGGATGTTGACGAGCTGGGGCAGCTCGTCGATGGAGGTGGCCCGGAGGATGCGGCCCACCCTTGTGACTCGGGGGTCTCCCTTGCCGCTGTAGACGCCGGAGCCGGTCTTCTCGGCGTTGACCACCATGGAGCGGAATTTGTAGAAGTCGAACTCCTTCCCGTTCCGGCCTAAGCGCTTCTGCCGGAAAATCACAGGCCCTTTGGAGCTGAGTTTCACAGCCAGGGCCGCGCCCAGCAGCAGGGGGGATAAGAGGAGAAGGCCCAAAAGCGCCATTGTCAGGTCCAGCACCCGCTTGACGATTCGGTTGTAGATGCCTCCCGCTGCCTTGCAGGAGACCGCAGAACTCTCTTCCGTGGGAACCGCCTCCTTAAAAGATAAAGAAATCATAAGATTTATCTTAACCCATTTTAATTATATAATAAGGCTGCCGGAATTGCAATAGGGATTTGTAATTTAAGAATCGGCCCAAAGAAAGAGGACCTTGTCAGACAAGGCCCTCCAGGAAGATCTTAAAGCCAATGGCGATCAGGATGATGCCGCCCAGAATGGAGGCGTGGCGGGAGAGCTTGGTCCCGGCCTTTTTGCCTAAGGCCAGCCCAGCCAGACAGATGACCAGGGTCACGCCGCCGATGATCAGCGAAGCCCAATTTGCCATTGTGAAGTCGTACTGCTCAATGGTGAAGCCCACGGAGAGAGCGTCGATGGAGGTGGCGATGCCCTGGCCCAGCAGGGTCTTCCAAGTCAGCGGCTTCCGCTCCGTCGGCGTCTCCTGCTTCCGCTCCCGCAAGCCCTCCAGCAGCATTTTCCCGCCGATCCAGCCTAAGAGCAGGAAGGCGATCCAGGGGATGAGCTTTTCCAGGGAAGAAAACAGTTCCACAGCGGTGTGGACGAAGAACCAGCCCAGCAGGGGCATCAGGTATTGGAAGAGGGCATACACCCCGGCGATGACCAGCATTCTGCGGCTCCGCATCCGGGGCTCCCGTAGGCCGTTGGCCAGGGAGACCGAGAAAGCGTCCATTGCCAGCCCGACCCCCAGCAGCGCACTTTCCAGAAAAAAGGAAGCGGTCACGTGAAACCATGCCTTTCTATTTGCAGTTCGAGGATGCTGAATTCAATTGCTGACAGCTCCGTGGGTTTTCCATTTTGGAGCCGCTGTCTGCAATCGAAATGCCGCACAGGCGGCGAAGCGCCGTTCTGCTTGGCCGGACCGGGCGAGCTGCCCGGTCATCGCCTCCACTCCGGGTGCTCGAAGCTTTCGCCGATCTCTTTGCAGACGATGCGGGTCCTGCCGGGGTCAATGCAGTCCTTCTCCATAATCAGCTCCCCGATGGCGGGGGCGGTGATGGTCCCGGCGCTGGGGTTCAGCACGCTGTCGATTTTCGAGCTGATGTCGGCTTCCACGGTGGAATACTCAAAGGCAAGGGTGGTGTGGATCAGCTTGCAGTTCACCATCTTCAGATTCTCGATGTAGCACATGCCCTGGAGGCTCTCGACGGTGCAGTTCACCAGGGTCAGGTTTTTGGCGTTCCAGCCCAGGTACTCGCCGGAGATAAAGGAGTCATAGACCGTGACGTTCTCGGTGTTCCAGAAGGCGTCCTTGGTCAGCAGACGGGAGTTGCGAATCACCACGTTTTTCGCCCCGTCGAAGGAATAGTTGCCGTCCAGGGTCAGGCCGTCGATCTCCAGGTCCTCGCTGTTCATGCAGAAGTAGGGGGCTCCGGCGGCGCTGACGTTCTTCATCTTGACGTTTTTGCAGGACCAGACGGTCTCCTGGGCGTTGGTAAAGGCCACGTCCTCCAGGCTCAGGCCGTCACAGCGGCGGAAGTTCTTGGGGGCCTGGATGACGGCGTTTTTGATGCGGATGTTGTCGGTGTACCAGACTCCGGCCCGGGCCATTTCAAACCAGGTGCAGCCCTCCACGTCCACGTTCTTGCAGTACCACAGGGGGTACTTCCAGCGGAAGAGGTCGCCCCGCAGCTCCAAATCGCGGCACTCCTTCAGGGGGGATTCCCCCGCGTCGAACACGGAATCCACCACGCGCAGCTCCCGCTCTCCAAACAGAGCCCGTTCGCCGGAAAAATAGCCTTGTTTCAATTCTTTCATGTTTTCGTCTCCTTGTCGGCAGATAGAATGGGGATCGTTTTATTCTTCGTCGCGCTTCTTCTCGAAGCGGGCGGCGATCTGCTCCAGATAGTCCCGGATGGGCAGGCTCTGGGGGCAGCTCATTTCACAGGCGCCGCAGCCGATGCAGTCCGAGGCCTTGCCGTGGTCCACGGTGAGGACCTTGCGGTAGTAGCGGTCCTGGTTCCAGTCGTGGCGCTCGCTGCGGAAGTCCAGAGCCTGGAACATATCGGGGATCAGGATGCCCATGGGGCAGCCGTCCACGCAGTAGCGGCAGCCGGTACAGCCGATGAGCTTCAGGCTCCGCAGATGGTCCCGGATCTTGTTTACCGCCGCGGCCTCCGCCTCGCTGAGGGGCAGGGCGTCGGCCATAAAGCCCACGTTCTCCCGCATCTGGTCCAGGCTGCTCATGCCGGACAGGACCATGAAGACCTGCTCCGGCGCGGCGGCGTAGCGCAGGGCCAGCTCCGCCGGGGACTTGCCCAGCTCGCGGCAGAAGGCCATAGCCTCCTCGGGCAGGTTCGTCAGGGTGCCGCCCTTGATGGGCTCCATGATGATGACGGGCTTGCCGTGCTTCGCGCAGACCTCGTAGACCCGGCGGGAGTCCACGGCAATGTCGCCGTCGTCCAGATAGTTGAACTGGATCTGCACGCATTCGATCTCAGGATAGGTCTCCAGGATGGTCTCCAAATTTTCCGCGGTGTCGTGGAAGGAGATGCCCACGTGGCGGATCTTGCCCTCGGCCTTCAGGGCGAAGGCGGTCTCATAGGCCCGGCAGGCCTTGAAGTGCTGGAAGTTTCGGATGTTCTGGGCGTGCATCAGATAGAAGTCGAAGTACTCCACCCCGCAGGCCTCCAGCTGGGCGGCGAAGAGGGGGCGGATGTCCGCCTCGGACTGGAAATACTCGTCGGTGAGCTTGTCCGTCAGCAGGTAGCGCTCCCGGGGATAGCGGGAGCTCAGGCAGGCCTTCAGCGTGGTCTCGCTGAGGCCGCTGTGATAGCCGTGGGCGGTGTCGAAGTAGTTGAAGCCCGCCTCCAAAAAGGCGTCCACCATCTGACAGACCTGGGCCTGGTCGATTTCCTCTCCGAGTTTGGGGAAGCGCATACAGCCGAAGCCGAATTTGCCGTGGATCTCGGGGAAAAAGCGGTTGGGGTTCATAGTCTTTTCCTCCTTTATTTTTTGGGTGAAGAAGGCCTGCGCCTGCTGTTGATTGCGAAAAATCTCTTCCTTCAGGGCCTCCAGGGAGGGGAACTTCTGTTCCTCCCGGAGGAAGCGGTGGAATTCCACCGTCAACTCCCTGCCGTAGAGGTCCCCGTCGAAGTCCGCCAGCCAGGTCTCCACCGTGCGGCGGCGGCCCGCCACGGTGGGGTTGGTGCCGACGTTGCATACGCCAATGCAGCGAATGTAGCGGCGCACAGTGTGCGCCACGGTTTTGCCAGTCGCCTCAACGACCGTCGCCCGCACCGCGTAGACCCCGTCCCGGGGCAGCAGCAGCTCCGGCGGGGGCAGGAGATTCGCCGTGGGGAAGCCCAGGGTGCGCCCCAGGCCCCGCCCGGCCTGCACCGTACCGCTGAGCAGGTGGGGGTGGCCGTAATAGCGGGCGGCGGTCTCCACGTCTCCGGCCTCCAACAAGGTCTTCAGGAAGGTGGCGGAGACGGTGATGCCGTCCAGGGTCAGCCGGGGGATCACGTCACAGCCCAGGCCGTGCGCTGCACACCAGGCTTGCAGCAGCTCCGGGTTTCCCTCGCCCCGGCAGCCGAAGCGGTAGTCCCAGCCGCAGACCAGATGGGCGGCCCCGAATTCCGAGACCAGGCTCTCAAGAAAGCTGTCCCAGCTTCTGTGCTTGAATTCCTCGGTGAAGGCCAGGACCCGGACCTCGTCGATGCCGCAGCCCTCCCGGATCAGACGGATCCGGTCCTCCACAGTGGTCAGAAGCCGTCCGTCCTTGCCGGGGCTCCGGTCGAAGGTCAGCGCGACGGAGCGCCAGCCCCGAGCGGCGGCCAGCTCAGCGGTCCGGGTCAGCAGGGCTCTGTGGCCCAGATGAACGCCGTCAAAAAAACCCAGTGCGATGACAGTCTGCATGATACAAGCTCCCAATTTCCGGCCCCAAGTGCGCGGGGTCCTGTGCTGTTCTGGAAAAAGTATATCACATTCCAGAGAAAAAAGCCACAAGTATTTCAGAGGGATTTCTGAAAGCTTGCGGCTTTTTCCTGGTGTGCCGGGCATGGCACGATTCTCGCGGGTGAAAGTCCCGCCACGGGTATTTACCGCCAAGTGTAGCGAACCGCAAGCCGGAGTCAGCAATGGCGACGGGGGAGGAAGCGGTGTAGCAAAGCCGAGGAGCCTA
>JAFRPC010000067.1 GCA_017429325.1 Oscillospiraceae bacterium
CAGTCCGGGGGACTGTTGTGTGTTTTATCACCATTTGCGCAGCTATGCTGCGGAAATGGTATCCTACACGAAATAGGTGGCATCGGGCGTCCCCCGCAAGCCCGATGACGGATGAGGGGTCGTCCGTGCGGGGAACGGCGGACAAGCAATGCTTGTCCCTACATACAGATTAACGCTACACCGTACAACAAGGAAAAAGGAGGAACATACAATGACAGGCAAGTACAGCGAGGACCAGATCATCACGCTGGAGTTTGACGACGGCGTGAGCTTTGACTGCGGCATGATGGGCATCTTCGAGGTGGACGGCAAGGACTACATCGCCTTAGAGGCCCTGGACGGCAGCGAGGACGTGTATCTCTACGGCTACCAGCCCACGGAGGACGACTTCGAGCTGCTGGACATCGACGAGGAGACCTTCGAGAAGGTGGCCGCCGAGTTCGAGAGCCTCATGGACGAACCGCTCTGATTTGACCCAAAGCAAACAAACGCCGGGCGCCGGCGCAAAGACGGCGCCCGGTTCGTTTTTGACGGGTTGGGGATTACCAGCCCAGCTTGGTCATAGCGGCATCGACGGCGTTGATAACGATGTCCACCTCTTCCTCGGTCGTCACCAGGGGCGGGATGAAGCGGAGCACGTTTCCGGCGGTGCAGTTGATCAGGACCTTGTTGTCCTCGAAGCAGAGGTCCACCACGGGCTTGCCGCTCTCCTTGGTGAGCTGGATGCCGTTGATGAGGCCCAGGCCGCGGATCTCCTTCACGGCGTCGGGGTGGTTCTTCTCGATGACCTCATGGGCGCGCTGACGGAAGTAGGCGCCCACCTTGGCGCAGTTGTCGATGACGCCCTCGTTGAGCATCACGTCCAGGGTGGTCATCGCCAGGGCGCAGGCCAGAGGGCCGCCGGCGAAGGTGGAGCCGTGGGTGCCGGGGGTCAGAGTCTTGGCGGCGTCGCCGCGGGCGCAGACGGCGGCAATGGGCACGCCGGAGCCCAGGGCCTTGGCCATGGAGCAGGTGTCGGGCTCCACGCCGTAGTTCTGATGGGCGAAGAGCTTGCCGGTACGACCGGAGCCGACCTGAACCTCGTCGAACATCAGGAGGATGCCCTTCTCGTCGCAGAGCTCGCGCAGACCCTGGAGGAACTCGGGGGTGGCGGGGTTGACGCCGCCCTCGCCCTGGACGGGCTCGGTCAGGATGGCGCAGACGTACTCGTCCATCAGCATCTTGACGGACTCGAGGTTGTTGAACTCGGCGTAGCGGAAGCCGTCGGGCAGGGGCTCGAAGTAGCGGTGCACGCCGTACTGGCCGGTGGCGGTGCAGGTGGCGAGGGTCCGACCGTGGAAGGACTTCTTCATGGTGATGACCACGTAGCGCTCGGGATGGCCGTGGTCCTTGGCGTACTTGCGGGCCAGCTTGATCTGACCCTCGTTGGCCTCGGCGCCGGAGTTGGCGAAGAGGACCTTCTCGAAGCAGCTGTGCTCCACAATCAGCTTCGCGGTCTGGACTGCGGGTTCATTGTAGAAGTAGTTGGAGCAGTGCAGAATGGTCTCCGCCCGCTCCCGCAGGCACTGCTGGATGCGGGGATGGCAGTGGCCCAGGCCGTTGACGGCGATGCCGCCCACGTAGTCCAGGTACTTGTTGCCGTCCTTGTCGAAGACCCAGCAGCCTTCGCCGCGCTCCATGGAGATGGGCATCCGGACGTGGTTGGGATAGAGGTACTTGTCACCGGCTTCGATGACTTCCTGGTTGGTCTTGAAGAGTTCGATCATGGAAAAATCCTCCTGATATGATTGTTAGACGGGCGGGCAGATTGCCCGCGCTACATTATTTTACTTGATTCCCACGCTGGGCTGTGCGGTGCCGATGGTGGTCCCCAGGTCTTCCGCGGTGAAGGCCTCATACAAAATGCTGTGGGGCTTGCGGCCGTCGATGATGTGGACGGAGGTGACGCCCTCTTCGATGGCCTGCACGCAGCAGTCCACCTTGGGGATCATGCCGCCCGCAATGGTGCCCCGCTCCTTGAGCATGGGCACGTCGGCGACGTTGAGATAGCTGATGACGTCCCGGAGCTTGATGTCGTTGCACAGGCCCTCGATGTCGGTGAGCAGAATCAGCTTCTCCGCGCCTAAGGCGGAGGCCAGCTTCCCGGCGGCGGTGTCGCCGTTGATGTTGAAGCTGTGGCCCTGGCCGTCGGTGCCCACGGGGGCGACGACGGGGATGTAGCCCGCGTCCAGCATCGCAAAGATGGCGGTGGGGTCCACATAGTCGATGTCGCCCACCCAGCCCAACTCCTCAGAGCGCTGGTGGCAGTGGTAGATGTCGCCGCTGACGCCGGAGAGGCCCACGGCCTTGCCGCCTAAGCGGTTGATGTAGCCGACGAGCTCGGTGTTCACCTGGCCCACCAGCACCATCTCCACCACCCGCATGATGTCCTCGGAGGTGTAGCGCAGGCCGTTGATGAACTTCACGGGGATGTCCAGCTTCTCCAGCATCTTGTTGATGCCGGGGCCGCCGCCGTGGGAGAGGACGGGCTTCAGACCCAGGAGCTTCAGCAGAACTACGTCGTGCAGGACCGCGTTCTTCAGCTCCTCGTTGATCATGGCGTTGCCGCCGTACTTGATGACCACGACCTTGCCCGCGTATTTTTGCAGGTAGGGCATGGCCTCCACTAAGGTTTCGACCTTCTTCGCAATCTCGCTCATAGGGGCCTCCTCAGCTTCTGTAGTCGCCGTTGATCTTGACGTAATCGTAGGTCAGATCACAGCCAAAGGCCTTGGCGGAGCCTTCGCCCTGGTGGAAGCGGACGACCACGGTAATGTCGTGCTCCGTGAGGACCTTCTTCGCCAGCTCCTCGGAGAAATCGGTGCCGAAGCCGTCTTCCATGACCTGGACCTCGCCGGCGGCGCTGCGGATGATGCAGTCGGCGTGGGTCGGGTCCACGTCCGCCCCGGAGTAGCCGGCGGCGGCCATAATGCGGCCCCAGTTGGCGTCGCGGCCAAAGACCGCGCACTTGAAGAGGTTGGACCCGGCAATGGAGCGGGCCACCAGCCGGGCGTCATGCTCGGTGGGCAGCTCGTAGGCCTCCACCTCCAGCAGGTGGGTGGCGCCCTCGCCGTCGGCGGCGATGCGGCGGGCCATATCAACGCAGATGACCTCCACGATCTTCGCAAAGGCTTCCTTATCCTCCTCGGTCTTCAGCTCGACGCCGGAGGCGCCGTTGGCCATCAGGAAGAGGGAGTCGTTGGTGGAGGTGTCGCCGTCCACGGTCAGCATGTTGAAGCTCTTGTCGCAGGCGGCGGAGAGCATCTTTTGCAGCTCGTCGGCCTCCACCTTCGCGTCGGTGGTGACGTAGGACAGCAGGGTCGCCATATTGGGGTGGATCATGCCGGAGCCCTTGCACATGGCGCCGATGCGGATGGTGCCGCCGGAGAGCTCCAGCTCATAGGCGCACTCCTTGCGGACCAGGTCGGTGGTCATAATGGCCCAGGCGGCGTCGCTGCCCTTGTCGGCGGAGAGCATGGGGACGATCTGGCGAACGCCGTCCATGACCTTCTCCACGGGCAGGCGCTGTCCGATGACGCCGGTGGAGGAGACGAAAACCTCGTCCTTCCCCAAGCCCAGCAGCTCCTCGGCCAGGGCCTGCACGGCCTTGGCGTCCTGGATGCCCTGCTCGCCGGTGGCGGCGTTGGCGTTGCCGGAGTTGATGACCACGGCCCGGGCCTTGCCCTTCTTGAGGATCTCGCGGCCCAGGATGACCGGGGCGGCGCAGAACTTGTTGGTGGTGAAGCAGGCCGCGCAGGAGGCGGGCTGCTCGGAATAGAGGACGGCCACGTCGGGCTTCCGGTTCTCCCGCTTCTTGATGGCGGTGTAGACGGCGCCGGCCAGCCAGCCCTTGGGAGCGGTGACGCCGCCCCCCTCAATGAGTCTGTACTTCATACGAATGCTTCCTCCCTGTTGCAGCGCCCGATCAGGGGTACATGGCGGGGAAGAGCAGGCCGGTGGTCTCGGGGATGCCCATGATCAGGTTCATGTTCTGGATGGCCTGACCGGCGGCGCCCTTGCCGATGTTGTCGATGACGGAGGAGACGATCAGCCGGTGGGTGCGGGCGTCGTAGGTGGGGGTCACGGCGCAGAAGTTGGTGCCGTAGGTCCACTTGGTCTGGACGGGCTGCTTGCCGGGATAGACCTGGACGAAGGGCTCGTCCTTGTAGAACTCCTTGTACAGCTCGTACAGCTCGTCATTGGTGTAGTCGTGGTTCAAGGTGGCGTAAATCGTCACCTCGATGCCGCGGACCTGGGGCAGCAGATGGGGCTGGAAGTTGATGTACTGCCAGGTCTCGGGCTTCATCAGGTCCTTGCCGGTGATGTAGGCGATGTTCTGCTCGATCTCCGGGGTGTGGCGGTGTCCGCCGCCCAGGGCGTAGGCGCAGAAGTTGTTCTCGGCCTCGGCCAGGATCTTGTTCTGGGCGGGACGGCGGCCCGCGCCGGTGAAGCCGCTCTTGGCGTCCACGACGATGGTGTTCTCCACGATATGACCGGCCTTGAGCACGGGCTGGAGGCCGATGGTGGTGGCGGTGGGATAGCAGCCGGGGTTGGCGATCAGGCTCTTGCCCTTGGCGTCCTCGCGCATGACCTCGGGGATGCAGTAGACGGCGTCATGGGTCATCTGGGGATTGGGGTGCTTCATGCCGTACCACTTCTCCCAGACTTCGGCGTCGCGGAAGCGGATGTCCGCGCCGATGTCGATGACCTTCTTCCCGGCGGCGAGAACGATCTCGGCCCACTGGGCCACGCTGCCGGAGGGGACCTGGACGAAGACCACGTCGCTGGCCTCGGCAGTGGCCTTGACGTTCTCCTCGTTGATGTCCAGGATCTGCTGGTCATAGAAGCCGCGCAGGTGGGGATGGTAGTCGCAGATCTTGTCGCCGACGCCGAAGGTGTCCAGCACGTTGACCAGCTTGCCCTCGGGGTGGGCCACCATCATCCGGAGCAGTTCGCCGCAGACATAGCCCACGGCACCAATGACAGAATAACGAATCACAGTTTTTTCCTCCTCAAATATCGTGTATGCTTGCCGCTTGCGCGGGCGAGTGTACGCAGCGGGGAACCGGAGAACTCTACAAAAATCCCTCCGGTCCCAACTTAGTCATCATACCAAATATACAAATATTTTTCAACAGGATTTTCAAAAAAAATATTTATTCTTTCCGATTCATAAATATACCCGCTCCGGCGGGCCGGAGCAGGTATTGCAAACTGTCAAAGAGCTTGAAATGAGATTTGTCGCGAGAAAAACACGATTGACGCAAGTGACGCAAGTGAAGAATGCAAAGTGAAAAGTGAAGAGTTTCGGAATTTTTAATATCTGCGATATTAAAAATATATTATATTATTTTATTCTCCGCTGTCGGCGCGAAACGTGCTTGCATCCTGCGGATAAGAGCGACCCCTACAAGCGGTTGCTGTGTGAGTTATGTAA
>JAFRPC010000029.1 GCA_017429325.1 Oscillospiraceae bacterium
GTTGGAGCCGTTCACCAGGGAGGCGGGAGCTTCGGTCTTGGTCTCGAACTGGTTCTTGGCGGCGGCAGCCGCGGAGGACAGATTCTCGTTGACCAGGTTGTCGGTGTCGTACTCGAAGTAGGTCTGCGCGGCGGCGCCGTAATTCAGCATGTCGGCGCAGAGGGTACGGGTGGCGGCGGAGTTTTCGGTCTTCACCAGTTCGCCCACGATGTAATCCTTGACGGTGTTCTCAACGGCCTCGCCATAGAACTCGTTGCCGTCAGCGTCAAAGACATGGAGCACGGCGGAGAAGGTAACACCCATTTCCTTGGCGGTGATGTCGGTGTAGATGGCTCTCCAGGCGACATTGTTCACGTTGGAAACGGCGCCGTCCTGGCCTTCGCCGTAGCGCTTGCTCTCCAGGACGTTGCCGCTGCCGTCCAGCTTGCTGACCTCCAGATACCAGGAGGCGGCATTCGTCAGAACGGTCTGCCGGATGGTGAAGGTGGTCTTCATTTCCACACCGATGGTGATGGAGGTGTAGAAGCTCAGGCTCTCGTCCAGCTCGGGCTCGGGGGTGCCGGTGGGATCGAGGACGGTGTGCTCGCGGCTCAGCTCGGCGTTGCAGCGCTGGCAGTATACCACCATGTCGTAGCCGCCGTACTCAGTGGCGGTGGGCTCCACGTAGTTCTCCTGGACAGCTTCGCCGGGCAGGTGGCCCAGGGCATCCAGCGTTGTTGTATGCGGCGTCTGCGTCATCATGCCGGTATAGGTGGAAGAGCCGGCCTCCGTGCAGGTGGGCTCCACCACAGCGGCAGGCGCGGGCCAGATGTCCTCGCCCACATAGCCGGTGTGGTTGTTGATATAGTAGATGATGTAGTCGCCGTTGCCCAGGCCGAGGTCGGCAGTCTGGGTGACGTTGGAGCCGCCGGAGAAGATGACGTTGGTATATTCGCTCCGGTCCAGCGTGACCATGTAATAGTTGTCGTTGTTCTCATCAAGACCGACAGCGGTCATGGGAACGCCGGGGAATGGCGCGTTTTCGTTTCCGTTGCCAAAGGCGTAGACGTAAGTGGTCGCATTGTCGTCCTGATCGACGAAATACACGTCCACCGGGTCCGTCTCAGGGCCTTCGATGACGGTGGTGTAGTAGGCTTCGTCGCTTCCGATTTCCTTCCAGAGGTGCATGTAGTAGACATCGCTGTCCTCACCCGAGCCCGTATTGTCCACCCAGAAGAACGGGTAGTCGTCGGTTTCGCCGATGAAGTGGTAGTACCAGCCGCAGCCCAGGTACTGGTATTGCTGATCCAGGGACGGGTCAGCCACATTCTGGATCAGGACGTTGTTAACGGAAGTCGTGTTGCCTGCTTCGCCGTAGGTGAAGGTCCAGCGGCAGAAGGTGGCGTCGTAGTTTCTGAAGCTGTAGAGCTGGGAGCTTCCTGATTCCGATGTGCAGTAGCGGCCCACGTAGTTCTCGCTGCCCAGGTTCTGGATGGAGTAGCCCTCGTCCTGCGGCGCAACGGCAAAGACGTAGTTCGGCCCGGCGTCGTGGAGGACGCTGCCATCCAGGGAGATGCCGGTGTCGGCCAGCTCAAACATGCCGTAGGAATCCTGATGCTCGTAGGTCTGGTCCCAGCCGACGCCGTGCATGACGATCATGGTCGTGACGTCCTTGTTGCAGGTAATGACATAGTTGCCGGTCCAGTCGTCAAGCTGCTCCGTGACGAGCTCATAGCCGCGCTCCACGCCGCCGACCGTATACTTGAACAGGGCCTTCAGGGTCATGTCGGACTGGGGTCTGTAGCGGCCGGTGAGGATATTCTCGGGCTTGTAATCCACATAATCATAGTCCGCGGAGACCCAGCCGAGGAATCTGTAGCCCTCGGGGGCGGTGACGGTGGGCAGGTTCGCACCGGTCATGGAATTGACGCTCATGGGGGCGGGAGCGGCAACGCCGGTAGGGGTGGTAAAGGTCAGAGTGTAATCCACGCCGGGGTCGGGCTCGCCAATGATGGTCGTCCAGTAGGGTGTGCCGAGGTCGGTCTCCTGCCAAAAGTAAATATTATCGGTGCTGTCGTAAGCCCAGAACTTGTCAGAATAGGAAGAGAAAGCAAGGTAGGTCCATCTGCCCTCGGCGACTCTGTGGGCGCTCACGCCGGAGGAGCTCAGCGTCAGTTCAAAATCGCAGGCGTCAGAGCTGTAGCTGCCAACGGCCATGAGCGTAGAATCCGGAATGCCGACGTAGGTTTCCCGGTTGACGTTTTGGATGGAGTAATAGCCGGAGGACTCTTGTGTGACGGTGAAAACGTAGTCGTCCGCTACATCCTGCAGGGTGTCGTAATCCAGCGTCATGCCAGTGCTGCTGTAAGCGGTCTGGCCTCCATTGCTTTCCGTCTCATAGGACAGGCTGCTGGTCAGGCCGGTCAGCGCAAACAGGCTTGTGTCGTTCAAATAGGTGATGACGTAGTTGCCGGTCCAGTCGTCGGGAGCCTCGGTGACGAGCTGATAGGCGCTCTCGCCGCTCCCATTTTCCTCGACGTACTTGAACAGGGCATAGAGGGTGATATCGGAGTCGGCGATGTAGTGCCCCGTCAGGATCTCGGCGGGCCTCACGGTCACGTTGTCGTACACGTCCTCGACCCAGCCCAGGAACTTGTAGCCTTCGGGGGCCCAGAGGGTGGGCAGGATGATGCCGATGTTGGTATTGGAGATCATGTCGTTGGGCTGCTCACACTCCAGGGGGACGGAGAAAACGACGGTGTAATCCACGCCCAGAGGCAAGGTATAGCTGCCTTCGTAGCTGTAGCCGCAGACGGTGCAGGTGTAGATGGTGTAGCCGCCCTCGGTGATCGTCGGCGCGGTGACAACAGCATCGTAGGTGCAAGCCTCGTTTTCGGCAGCGCCGCAGACAGAGCAGCTGTGAGTGTGGGTGCCGTTGTTGTTGGAAACGTAGGCCCCGAACGTGTGGTTTCCGGTGGCAGGGATCACGGTGGAGGCCAGGCTAATCTCATTCTCGCCTTCGCTGTCGGAGAAGTACTTGAAGCAGATGGAGCAGCGATAGTAGGCGATATGGCCGTTGGCACCGCAGGTGGGAGCCAGCTCGTCATTATAGACCAGCTCATGTTCGTGCTCCTCCACAACGGGGGCGGTGGAGTAGTAGACGTCGCCCCCGGGTCCTTGCTTCCAGAGCTGGACCGGGGTGGCGTAGGAAATGCTGCCGGCGGCGTAGTTGCTGCCGTTGAAGTACAGGTAGGGCCAGTTGGTGTCGCTGTCGTTCTGCATCATGACACCGTCGGCGGAGACGTTCAGGAACCACCTGCAGCAGTCGGTCTCGAAGTTCGCGCGGGTATAGAGGTAGCCGTTATAGACAGCCAGGTAGGAGCCCTCGCTCACGCTTTGGAAGGAATAGGTGCTGCTGCCGGTGTCCGCGACCGTGAAGAGATAGGCGTCGTCCACATCCCGGAGAATGTTGTCATCCAGTTCGATGCCGGTGTTGGCAAAGGCGGTGAAGCCAGTCCTGTCGCCCTCGATGTCATTGTTGCCGCCGAGGCCGGTCACGACGTACATACCGGAGGTCTTGGAGGAGGAGATGACGTAAACGCCGTCCATGTCGCCCTTGGAGGGCTCGACCAGCTCATAGGCGACGCTGCTGCCGTTGCTCTCTACATGCTTATACAGCGCGTAGAGGACGGGATCGGCAGCGGTGACGGTGTAGGCCGCACCGGGCTTGTAGAAGGCAGGCTTCTCCAGGGTGGCGCCGAGGGGCTGATCCATCCAGCCAATGAAGGTCCATTCCGTGAACTCCCTGGAGCTCGTGGGCAGGGTCACGTCGTCGCCCAGGTAGGTGGATTCGGTGCCAAGAACGGTGCCGCTGGCCATATAGGTCACGGTGGTGGGCGTCTTGGGGGCAAAAATGATCTCAACGGTGCAGTCGGTCTCGGGGTTCACAAGGAAGTTATTGCCGTTCTGAGTCACGGTAGCGGTGCCCTGGAGGACGGAATAGCCTGCCGCGTAGTAGCCGGTGTTGGGGGCGGCGGTGATGCGGTAGCCGGTGACGGAAACAGTGCCCCAGCTGTCGTTGTTGGAAACGGCGGATACGTTGAAGGTGTCGCCAAAGAGGAGCCAGGTGGAATAGACGTCTTGCACAGCGTCCACGCTGCCTTGGCCGGGATAGTTATCCTCGGAGGAGACGACGATGGGGAAGGCGGCGTGGTTGGAGACGGCCTGGGCCTCGGTCGTATAGGAGCTGTAGTGGTCCCAGGGACCGACGGAGGCCTTGGCGTTGTTGACGGCGGTGCTGAAAGTCTCGCCGTTCTGAACGTCGGTCAGGATGGACGTGATGTACTGCTCCTCGCCCACGAAGGAGACGGACTGGGAGTAGCCGTAAGCGACCTCGACGCCCTTGCTGCGCAGGGGGGCCTGGAGCCCGTCGGTAGCCATACCCAGGCAGATGCCCATGTAGAGCAGGCTGTTGGGGGCATTGGTGCTCATGTGGTTGGCGATGCAGGTGCCGTCCACGTAGGCGTAGTCGGAGCCGGTGATGGCGTGGTAGTAGGTGCCGAAGTTGCCGGTCTGGGCTGCGGTGTCGGCGGAGGTAACACCGGCGTTGGTGGTCAGGCAGAGGTAGGAGCTGTTGGCCTGGGAGGTGTAGTCATTGTACCCATTGTAGTCCGTGGTGCCGTGGGAGTCGAAAATCACGATGCCGCACTGCTCCATGGTGGAGGCGATGTTGTCCACGGTGGCGTTGGTCATGGAATAGCGGATGCCGTTGCCGCCCGTGGTGTTCGCCAGGCTTTCCCACATGGCCTTATAGGAGGGGGAATAGCCGTTGAAGCTGGAATCCGCGTAGTTGGCGCTGGATTCCCAATAGGGTTGGATCAGGCCGATGTTCATGGAGGTGGCCGCGCCGCCGCGGACCTGTGCAGCGGTCTTCAGCAGAGCTTCAGCCCGCTCCTCGGCCTTGGCAATGTCGGCGGGGGTGGGGTCGTTCCCGGTGTTGTGGAGCTCGGCCTCCATTCTGGGGTCGTAGCAGCAGGGCATACCCACCGTGGTCTCCCAGACCAGGAAGCTGCCGTTCTGCTGGAGGGTGCCGGGAACATAGGTCTCGGAGCTCTTGATGGCCTCGATGACCTGGGGGACCAGGTCCTTGTAGTTCTGCTCGGTCATTTTCTCAATGCCGCCGAGCCGCTGGGCCGCTTCGGCCTTTACGTTCTGAATCCTGGCAAACACGTCGTTTTGCAGGATGGCATTGTCCGCTTCGGTGAAGACGTAGAGCGGTTCGGACAGTTCTGCTTCTCCGTCGATGCTGTGTCCGGCAAAGGCAACGGTCGGCAGAAGGCCGACGACCAGAGCCAGAACCATCAGGACAGCAAACAGGCGTTTGGATTCATGTCTCATGCACTAATCTCTCCTTCTTTTATAAAATAATACTGTGAAGGCCGGAAGCCGACCTTCACAGCTTGTATGCTTATTTTACCATAATTTTGCAATTTGTCCAGAATAATCTTTCAAATCGACACATTAAGTTGCGTTTTGCCGCTTCCAATCCAGGTAATCGTCATAACTGCACAGACGGTCTGAAATGCTGCCGTCCGGCAGGAACTCAATGATGCGGTCCGCGGTGGTCGAAAGCAGCTCGTGGTCGTGGGAGGCCAGGAACACGTTGCCGGGGAAGGCGGAAACACCCTTGTTGACCGCCTGGATGGATTCCATATCCAGATGGTTGGTGGGCTGGTCCAGCAGAATGCAGTTGGCGCCGGAGAGCATCATCCGGGAGAGCATCATGCGGACCTTCTCGCCGCCGGAGAGGACCGAGACAGGCTTGAAAACCTCGTCGCCGGAGAAGAGCATCCGCCCCAGGAAGCCGCGCAGATACACATCGTCTTTTTTCTCGGAGAAGGGCCGCATCCAGTCCACCAGGGATTCCTCATGCCCTTCAAAATAGGAGCTGTTGTCCTTCGGAAAATAGCTGCGGGAGGTGGACACGCCCCATTTGATGGTCCCCTCGTCGGGCTCCAGCTCCCCCATGAGGAGCTTGAACATGACCGTCTGAGCCAGCTCGTTTTCGCCGACAAAGGCGATTTTTTCGTTGCGGTTGGCGATAAAGCTCACCTTGTCCAGCAGCTTGACCCCGTCAACTGTTTTGCTGACCTCTGTGACAAAGAGCACGTCCTTCCCTACCTCGCGCTCCCTGGTGAAGCCCACAAAGGGATAGCGGCGGGTGGAGCAGGGGATCTCCTCCAGGGAGATCTTGTCCAGCAGCTTGCGGCGGGCGGTGGCCTGCTTGCTCTTGGATTTGTTGGCGGAGAAGCGGGAGATGAAGGCCTGGAGCTCGGCGATCTTCTCTTCGTTGCGCTTATTTTTGTTTCGGAGCAGAGCCTGGACAAGCTGGGAGGATTCATACCAGAAATCGTAGTTGCCCACGTACATCTTGATTTTTCCGTAGTCGATGTCCACAATGTTGGTGCAGACGGTATTCAAAAAATGCCGGTCATGGGAGACCACGATGACGGTGCCGGGATAGTCCAGCAGAAAATCCTCCAGCCAGTTGATGGACTCAATATCCAGGTTGTTGGTGGGCTCGTCCAGAAGGATGATGTCGGGATTGCCGAAGAGGGCTTGGGCCAGCAGGACCTTGACCTTATCCCGGGGGTCTGTGTCCGCCATCAGGTCGTAGTGATGGCTCACGTCAATGCCCAGACCTTGCAGGATGCGGCTGGCCTCCGATTCCGCTTCCCAGCCGTTCAGCTCAGCGAATTCCGCCTCCAGCTCCGCAGCCAGGATGCCGTCCTCGTCGGAGAAATCCGGTTTTTCGTAGATGGCGTCCTTCTGCTTCATGATGTCGTAGAGGTGCTGGTTGCCCATGATCACCGTATCCATGATGGGATATGCGTCATATTGGAACTGGTTCTGGCGGAGCACCGACATCCGGACGCCGGGCTTGATGGCGACATAGCCCTTTGTCGGCTCCAGCTCCCCCGCCAAAATGCGGACGAGGGTGGATTTCCCGGAGCCGTTGGCTCCGATGACGCCGTAGCAGTTCCCTGCTGTGAATTGCAGGTCCGCGTGCTGGAAGAGCACAGACCCGGCAAACTGCATTCCAAGATCAGATACCGTAATCATAGATAGTCTCCTTTGTTCGATGTGGTGGTTGGGGCTGTCGGACAGCAAAGCTCCGCCGCTGCGGCATTCATGCAGCGGCGGAGACCTGCGAAATGCGGGAATTACCGTTTGTCCAGCATTTTTTTGACCGCGGTGCGGGTTTGCGGCTGGATCTCATCCTGAAGCAAAAGCGGGAGCAGACCCAGGATCCTCTCGTCTGGGGTGAGCTCGGGCGTCGATTCCTCCAAAAGGCTCTTTGCATACTCCATATTGGTCATCGTAGCTGCATAGGTCCTTCCGTAGCCTCTGCCGCATCTGGTCATGCCTTCTACCTGGATGACGCCCTTTTCGATCATGTTGTTGAGGATCAGGTGGATCGAATTGGGATTCCAGTCACGCTCGGGGGTAAGCTCAATGATCTCGGGACGGGAAAGAGGCCGATCCTCTTTCCAAAGCAACTGCATTATTTTGAATTCGTTGGGAGAGAGGGGATTTTTCATATGTCGGGACCTCCGTCTGATTGTTTAAGATTCTTAAGGGCAGTTTAAGCTGTACTCATTATATCTGGGAATCAGAAGGATGTCAAGTGGAAAGCTGTGAAGATTTATAAAAAACCGTTATTATATATGATCGCCTCAGCTTTTTCCGAATTGCTGTGCTCTCTGTGTGCTCAAAATTTGGTAAAATCGTATTTTTTCTGATAGCTTGACAGGTCCGACAGCGTTTGATACGTTTGCAGCAGGGCGGCACAGGCTCTGGCGTCGCTCAAAGCGTTGTGATGCTGGAGGGGGATGCGCAGATAGTCTGCAAGGGTATTCAGCTTGTGATTGGGGGCTTGGGGGAGAAGGCGCCGCCCGATTTGGCAGGTGCAGACGTAATCCGCCTCCGCTTTCCACGCGATCCCATAGTCGGAAAGGCAGCGGCTGAGCACGCCCAGGTCGAATACCGCGTTGTGCGCACAGAGAACACCCTTTTCCAGCATCGGGCGCAGAAGCTCCCAGAGGACCGGGAAGGTCGGCTGGCTCCGGACCATCCTGGGGGTAATGCCGGTCAGTTGGATATTGAAGGCGTCAAACTCGCACTCCGGGTTCACCAGCGTGTAGAGGTGCCGCGTCTGTTCTCCGTGTTCCACAAGCACCACACCGATGGCGCTCATTCTGTCGTTGCGGTGATTCGGCGTCTCCACGTCGAAGACCACATAGGTGTCAGGCATCTTTCTGTCCTCCCGGATCAGTCCTCTGTTAAATAGATGTCGATCCCGATCCTGAGCCAATCCTCCTGCCAGCTTTTCTCAGTCACGGAGGCATAGAGCAGCTTTCCGGCGTCCATGAGCCGGGCCAGGATCTGGTTTTCCTTTTTGGGTACGTATCCGACCTTCACCCGGTCCGCGTTGTAGATTTTGATTGCATTGGGGTCAGAGGGATTCCCCGGGACCCGGATCAGCTCCAGCCGGTCTCCCGGACGCAGAAACGGTTCCAGCTCCTCAATGCCCGCGACATGGGTCGTGCCTGCGACAATGGTATGCAGCAGAAACACGTCCTCGGAATAGGGGGTCGGGAGCTGCACCTGGGAATGCAGCGTCTGAAGCAATCCGCCGGATTCGACGCGGCTCAGTTCCTTCATTCTTCGCTCTCCTCCTTCTCCCGGTCCAGCAGGCTTGTGGCTGCCGCCTCGTACTGCGCTGTCCTCTCCCGGAGCTCCTTCAGCTTTTCCAGCAGCTCCGCCTCATGCGCCTTGCCTTTCGCTTCATCCTCCAGATAGGCTCTGGAGCTGAAGGGATACTGCGCCTTGATCTCCTCAAGCTGCCTGTCACAGGCCCGAATCTCTGTCCGCAGACGAGCAGATTCCGCGCGCAGCTCCTCCAGCGTGGAGGTCTTCGTCTCCCCTGCCGGGTCTACCGTGTCGCACAGGGCGCGGAGCGTTTTCAGGTCTCCCGCCCGATAGGCCCGCATGGCCTGCTGGAGCTTTTGGGCGCCGGTTTCATCCTCTCCCGGATGCAGGTCCGGGTGAAAGGCCTTGACCGCGGTCCGATAGAGTTCCTTCAGCTGCTTGACGCCCTGGCTCGAAAGGCCGGGGCCTTCGCGGCGCTCCATCACGCCCGCCACCTGGTCGAAGCGCTTTTTCAGTTCCTCCCGGTAGCAGGACAGCTCCTCGTCCAGCGTATGTTCGATGCCCCGCAGGTCCGCCCGCTCCCGGCGATTCTGACTGGCGCGGATCAGCTTGACCTTCCGCTTGGCGCGCAGACAGTCGCACCAAGCCTCGTAGAGCTTGAGCTCCAGTGCGCCGAAGCGCCGGAGGTAGGCCGTTTCCAGGCGTTTGCTCTGGACCAGTAGCAGATCGTCCTTTTGCAGGAGCTGGGCCGTGAGAGACGCACGCAGCCGCTTGATCTCCTCCCGCAGCGCCTGGTCCTCGGGATGCGGACCGGGAGCCTGTATTCTGTCTGCTTCCATGTTCCCACGCTCCTGTTTCTGCACCGTTTTTCTGCATTCGGGCCGATCCCCTGTTTTTCGACCTGTTATGTTATACATATACTCTATATTGCATGGTTTGTCAAGGGTTTCCGACAAGCCCTGCCTTCAGTCGGCCAATTCGGCTGTCAGCTCTGTGTATGCAAAGGGCAGGAGTGTCTCCGGCCTGGAAGCCGGGTTTATCCAGGCATCTACGGAGGATTTGGGGAGGAGGAAGGGCATCCGGTCATGCAGGAACCCGAGGGCCTCCGTGGGCTCCCGCGTCAGAATCACAAACGCAGGCAGACCGTTCTCGATGCGATAGAGGCCGCAGAGCCAAAGGACTTTGTCCTCCTCCGCCCGGATAGAATACTTCTGTCCGGGCTTCCGTTTCCCTGCCGCGTCCATCTCGTGCTTCCATTCAAAATACCAGGAAGCGGGAACGGCGCAGCGGTGTCCTTCCCAGGCCTCCCGGAACGTGGGCTTTACGGCTGCCGTCTCGATCCTGGCATTGACCAAAAGGCCGCCCCGGCCCTCCAGGCGATACCCCCAGCGCATGGGAAACACGGAGCTGCCTCCTGTCCGGTTGGAGGCCAGAACCGGCACCACGTCCGCGGGACGCACCTCTCCTCCCGTTATCAGGGCGCTCCCCTGCTCCCGAAACCGCTCCGCCAAGGCCGACCTGGCTGCCTCCTCCATCAGCGTGGAGAGCGCCGGATTTTTCGGCAGCACATAATATCGGCAGCACATAAAAACACCTCCCGATGCGCAGAAAACCTGTTCCTTGCAGGCGCTCTCGCAAGCGCTCCTGCACAACACTCTGTCTCTATTATTACCTGTTTTTCCAAAATGTCAAGTCTTCAAAAATCTCCCCTTGATTTTCCGCCTGCTTCCTGCTATAATACCTTTGCCTTACGGAGCGGTATCGAAGTGGTTATAACGGCCCTGACTCGAAAGGGAAAGACGTTCTGGTCAATTCGTGTCAGCAAAGTTGAGGTTTTTCAAGGCTTTTTTGAGCGATTCGATCTCACTTTTCATAATTTTTCTTGCCTGTTTTCTTGCATTTTTCCGGGAAACGGCAAGAACCCGGTATTCACGGCGTGTCGCCGATTGAATATAAAATTTCACATTGTATCTTTGGAGCGGTATCGAAGGGGTCATAACGAGAACGACTCGAAATCGTTTGATCGGTGATGAGCCGGTCCGTGGGTTCGAATCCCACCCGCTCCGCCAATGAGAAAGCACGGCACAAAATGTCGTGCTTTTTCTATTCATTTAGCGTAATATATTTGATTTTTAGTCTTGATACGAGCAAATTGTTGTGGTATATTAGATTAACAGGAGGTGGAAATATGCCTAACTGGAGTGAAATATTAAAGGAACTTAGCGACTGTAAACGGGTAGATGCACTAGATTATGTTAGAAGAAAATACCTAAAAAAGGCTTCAGATTTAACAGGAAGGAACACAATAGCATATTATTCGGGTTTTCTTCAGAAACCAGATAATAATCAATTAGCAATAAATGATAATGATAAAAACGGATTCTGGTTATCGGTTTTAATCAGCAAAATACAAGATATAGGTTAATGTGCCTTTTATGGGACATCGGCCATGGTATACTTGGTGCATAGAGAACGAAAGGCGGCGTGAGCTATGCACCACAAGAAAGAATTGAGTCTGA
>JAFRPC010000030.1 GCA_017429325.1 Oscillospiraceae bacterium
ATGGATACATTTTACCACAAAAGTCTTCCCTTTGAAAGTGTCCACGTGACTGGGTTTTCGATCTTTTCCTACTTTTTCCCCGTCATAATCCGGGGTCACCCCTAATGTCGCCGTGTCCATTTTCATGGGTACAGTTTACCTTTCAGGTCGGAGGCCCTCGGGCCTCGGTGCTTTGTTCTTGGGGCCAGTATAGGGGAGAAATCTTAGCGCAAGCTTAAGAAGCTTTGAACAGTTTGAAAACAATGGGCTCCAAATTTGAACGATTTGAAAACAATTTTGATTTTTCCCGAAACCAAAAGGCTTTTTCTTCGTCTATGGTATTATCAGGGGCGAAAGAGCTCCTGCCGAATTATGCGGTATATTAATATAAGGAGGGAACTGCCTTGTACAAAAAGCATATCAAAACTGCCCTCTGCCTGCTGCTGAGCTGCGTGCTGGCACTTCAGCTCGCGGGCTGCGCCGCCGCACCGGAGGTCCCCGGCACAACATCCGCCAAAGCGGACCCGGCGGCTCCAGGCGCCGGGACCGTTGATCTCATGGCGGATATCAAGTCCCTCTCAGCCAGGACCGGCGAGAAGCCCTCCCCGGAGGATGCCGCCCTGGCCACGGACTTCGCCCTGCGCCTCTTCCGGACCGCGAGCGAGGCCGACAAGAACACCCTGCTCTCGCCCATTTCGGTGCTCTGCGCCCTGGCCATGACGGCCAACGGCGCCCGGGGCGAGACCCTGGCGCAGATGGAGCAGACCCTGGGCCTGTCCCGGGAGGCCCTGAACGGCTTTTTCCACAGCTATCTGGAGACTCTTTCGGGAGACGAGGTCCTCAAGCTGGCAAATTCCGTCTGGTTCACCGCCGAGGAGCGCTTCACGGTCAACCGGGACTTCCTGCAGACCAACGCCGACTTTTACGGGGCGGACGTCTACCGCTCGCCCTTTGACGACACAACCCTGGCCGCCATCAACGGCTGGGTCAGCGAGAAGACTGACGGCATGATCCCCGCTATCCTGGACCGCATCCCGAAGGAGGCCGTCATGTATCTGGTCAACGCTCTGGCCTTCGACGCCAAATGGGCGGAGCCCTACGAGTCCCCGCAGGTCTCCGGCGGCAACTTCTTCCTGGAGAACGGGGAGACCCGGCTGGTGGACTACATGCACGCCAAGGAGAGAGAATACCTGGAGAACGAGCTGGCCGTCGGCTTCGTCAAGCCCTATGCAGGCGGGAAATACGCCTTCGCTGCCCTGCTGCCCAAGGAGGGCGTCAGCCTGGACGCCCTGGTGGAGAGCCTGGACGGCGCGGCGCTCCAGCGACTGCTCCGGGGCCGCAGCAGCGAGACGGTCTTCACCTCCCTGCCCAAGTTCGAGACGGACTACGCCACGGAGCTCTCGGCGGTCCTCCAGGAGATGGGAATGGTCCTGCCCTTCGACGAGTATCGGGCGGACTTCACCGACCTGGGGACCTCCGAGGCGGGCAACATCTTCATCAGCCGCGTCATCCACAAGACCTACATCTCCGTGGCCGAGGAGGGCACCCGGGCCGGGGCCGCCACCGTGGTGGAGATGACCGAAGGCGAGGCCTTTGTCGAGGACCCCAAGCAGGTGTATCTGGACCACCCCTTCGTCTATCTGCTGATTGACACCGAGACCTGCCTGCCCCTCTTCCTGGGCGTCCTGCGGGACCCCGGATAATTGCGCTGAAATCCTTGACTTTCCGTATGGACCGTGGTATAATCCCAAGGTAATACTAAATACAACGGAGGCAAATCATGATCCAGATCACCACCCTTGAGACCCGCAACCTCTGCGAGAGCGCCAAGAACGGCGGCTGCGGCGAGTGCCAGACCTCTTGCCAGTCCGCCTGCAAGACCAGCTGCGGCATCGCCAACCAGAACTGCGAGAACAAGTAAGAACCAACCGGTTCCAGAATGAGAAGCGCCGCCCGGAATGGCGGCGTTTTTCTTGAATGGGAGTATCAAATGATTCATCAATACAAGCTCAACGGATACAACATCGTCCTGGACGTTTGCTCCGGCTCCATCCATTTGGTGGATGAAGTCGCCTACGACCTGATCGCGGGCTTCGAGACCGAGGACCGGGCGGCTCTGGTCGCCCGGCTGGCGGCCCAATACGCCGACCGGACCGACGCGGCGGAGCTGGAACAGGCTTACGACCAGCTCCTGGCGCTGAAGGCCGCGGGCAAGCTCTTCACCCCCGACAACTACGAGCCCATGGCCGGGCAGCTCAAGGCCAGGACCTCCGGCGTCGTCAAGGCCCTGTGCCTCCATGTGGCCCACACCTGCAACCTCAACTGCTCCTACTGCTTCGCCAGCCAGGGCAAGTACCACGGGGACCGGGCCCTGATGTCCTTCGAGGTGGGCAAGCGGGCCCTGGACTTCCTGGTGGAGCATTCTGGGAGCAGGAAGAACTTAGAGGTGGACTTCTTCGGTGGCGAGCCGCTGATGAACTTCGGGGTGGTGAAGGAGCTGACGGCCTACGCCCGCTCCATCGAGCCCGCGACGGGCAAGCATTTCCGCTTCACCCTGACCACCAACGGGATGCTGGTGGACGACGAGGTCATCGACTTCGCCAACCGGGAGTGCCACAACGTGGTCCTCTCCCTGGACGGGCGGAAGGAGGTCCATGACCGCTTCCGGGTGGACTACGCGGGCAACGGGAGCTGGGAGCGCATCGTGCCCAAATTCCAGCGCTTCGTCCAGGCCCGGGGCGGCAAGGGCTACTATATGCGGGGCACCTTCACCCACGCCAACCCGGACTTCCTGAAGGACGTTCAGACCATGCTGGACCTGGGCTTCACGGAGCTCAGCATGGAGCCTGTGGTCTGCGCCCCCGACGACCCCTCGGCCCTGACGGAGGCGGACAAGCCCATCGTCCTGCGGCAGTATGAGGAGCTGGCGAAGCTGATGCTGGAGCGGGACAGCGAGGGCCGCCCCTTCACCTTCTACCACTATATGATAGACCTGACCGGCGGCCCCTGCATCTACAAGCGCATCTCCGGCTGCGGTTCCGGCACCGAGTACATGGCCGTGACGCCCTGGGGGGACCTCTATCCCTGCCACCAATTCGTGGGGGAGGAGAGGTTTCGGCTGGGCGATGTCTGGACCGGCGTGACGAATCACGAGATCCAGGCGCAGTTCGCCGCCTGCAACGTCTACGCCCGGCCCGAGTGCCGGGACTGCTGGGCCCGGCTCTACTGCTCCGGCGGCTGCGCCGCCAACGCCTACCACGCTACCGGCAAGATTACGGGAACTTATCAGTACGGCTGTGACCTGTTCAAAAAGCGCATGGAGTGCGCCCTGATGGCGGCCGCTGTCCGGCAAGTAAAAAAGTAAGAAGGAATAAGTGATTTACCTCTTACCTCTTACTTCTTACCTCTTACCTCTTACCTCTTACTTATGAAAACACCGATCTATGATTTCGTAAAGCGTTACATGGACCTCCGCCCCGCCCGCTTCCACATGCCGGGCCACAAGGGGCGGGGGCCTTTGGGCTGTGAAGCACTGGACCTGACCGAGATCCCCGGCGCGGATTCTCTCTATGAAGCGTCCGGGATCATTGCTGAGAGCGAGGCCAACGCCTCCGCCCGCTTTGGCTGCCCCAGCTTCTATTCCACCGAGGGCTCCTCCCAGTGCATCCGGGCGATGCTGCTCTTGGCGAAGCAGGCAACAGGCAACAGGCGACAGGCAACAGGGGACGGAGAAAAAGCCTTCCCCGCCGGTCATTCTGAGTGCAGCGAAGGATCCGTCCTCCCTGCCGTCCGCGGGGCGGCTTCGCACTGGCTCGCAATGACACAGGGAAGGCCCCGCTTCCGCGTCCTGGCGGCCCGGAACGTCCACAGCGCCTTTCTGACCGCCGCGGCGCTGCTGGACCTGGACGTGGCCTGGCTCCCGCCCGCTGACGGCTCCTACCTCTCGGCAGCGGTGACGCCGGAGGCCCTGGACGCCGCCCTGGCGGAGACCGGAGCCGGAGCCGTATACCTGACCTGCCCGGACTACCTGGGGAAGCTGCCAGACCTGGGGCCGCTGGCTGCGGTCTGCCACGCCCGGAACGCCCTGCTGCTTGTGGACAACGCCCACGGGGCCTATCTGCGCTTCCTCTCGCCCTCCCGGCACCCCATGGACCTGGGAGCCGACCTCTGCTGCGACTCCGCCCACAAGACCCTCCCGGTGCTGACCGGCGGCGCCTATCTGCACGTTTCAGCGCGGCTGCTTTCTGCGGGACGGGAAACCCGTCCCCTACGGCCCGGCTCAGAAGCCTTCCCCTTGAGGGGAAGGTGGCATCCGGCGTCTCCCGCAAGCCGGATTACGGATGAGGTGTCGTCCCCTGTGTCCCCTCGGGAGGCCCTGGCCCTCTTCGGCTCCACCTCTCCCTCCTATCTGATCCTCCAGTCCCTGGACCTGGCGAATCCGTATCTGGAGACCCTGCCGGAGCGGCTGGCGGCCTTCCTGCCCCGGGTGGAGGCCCTGAAGGCCCGGCTGACCGCCGCAGGCTGGCGCCTCACCGGCGACGAGCCCCTGAAGCTGACCCTTCACCTTGTAGGGACAAGCATCGCTTGTCCGCCTCCCCTTTCTGAATTCCTGGAAGAGCGCGGCGTCTTCTGCGAATTCGCGGACCCAGAGCACCTGGTCTTCCTGCTCTCGCCGGAAAACCCGCCGGAGGACCTGGAGCGTCTGGAGCAGGCCCTCAACGCCTTCCCCCAGGCAGCCAACTGTCAAAACCAAGCCGTAACGGAGGAGACTCTGCCGCCCGCCGCCCTTCCCGAGCGCGTCTGCTCCATCCGCGAGGCGATGCTGGCCCCGGCGGTGACGGTCCCGGCGGGGGAGAGCCTGGGGCGGGTCCTGGCCCGGCCTGGTGTGAGCTGCCCCCCGGCGGTCCCCATCCTCATGCCTGGCGAGCGCATCGACGCCGCCGCATTGGCCGCCTTTGCCCGATACGGCGTCGAGACCGTCCGGGTCCTGCCATAGCTGCGTTCAAAAGGCCAAAATCTCGGGGAGGCTGCCGCCGCGCAGCCTCCCCGAAATATATTTTATTTACCTATTGACAAAGTAGGTAAATCTGGGTATAATACGCGCAGATACAACACAAGGAGGCAACTCATGACCATTTACGCTGACAACGCGGCAACAACCCGGATGAGCCAAACGGCCATTCAGGCCATGCTGCCCTATATGGACCGCATCTACGGCAACCCCTCCAGCCTGCACTCCGTGGGCCAGGCCGCTATGGAGGCCCTGACCGACGCCCGGACCCGAGTGGCGGCAGCCCTGGGGGCCGAGAACCCCCGGGAGATCACCTTCACCTCCGGCGGCTCCGAGGCCGACAATCAGGCCATCCGCTCCGCTGCCCTCCTGGGCAAGCGGAAGGGCAAGACCCACATCATCTCCACCGCCTTCGAGCACCACGCCGTGCTCCACACGTTGAAGAAGCTGGAGAAGGAGGGCTTCACCGTCACCTATCTGGATGTGCACGAAAACGGTCTCGTCACCCCGGAGCAGGTGGAGGCGGCCATCACCCCCGAGACCTGCCTGGTGACGATCATGTACGCCAACAATGAGATCGGTACCATCCAGCCCATCCGGGCCATCGGCGCCGTCTGCCGGAAGGCCGGGGTCCTCTTCCACACCGACGCGGTGCAGGCCGTGGGCCACATCCCCGTCAACGTGCGGGAGGACAACATCGACCTGCTCTCCCTTTCGGCCCACAAGTTCCACGGCCCCAAGGGCGTGGGCGTCCTCTACGCCAAGCGGGGCGTCATCCTCTCCAGTCTGATCGAGGGCGGCGCCCAGGAGCGGGGCAAGCGGGCCGGCACCGAGAACCTGCCCGGCATCATGGGCATGACCGCCGCCTTAGAGGAGGCCGTGGCCGAGCTGCCCGAGACCATGCCGAAGATGACCGCTCTGCGGGACCGGCTCATCGAAGGTCTGCGAGAGATCCCCCACGGCGCGGTGAACGGCGACCTGGAGCACCGGCTGCCGGGCAACGTGAGCTTCTGCTTCGAGGGCATCGAGGGCGAAAGCCTGCTGCTGCTTCTGGACGACGCGGGAGTCTGCGCCTCCTCCGGCTCCGCCTGCACCTCCGGCTCCCTGGACCCCAGCCACGTGCTGCTGGCCATCGGACGGCCCCATGAGGTGGCCCACGGCTCCCTGCGCCTGACCCTGGACCGGGACACCAGCGCCGAGGACGTTGAGACCATCATCCGCGTCACCAAGGATGTCGTCGCCCGCCTGCGGGCCATGTCCCCGGTGTGGCGGGACCTGATGGCCGGGAAACGAAACTTTGTGATCGCGTAAACGCGTAGGGCGGCCAGACCCCTGGCCGCCGCCCGCCTGAAACAACAACACGGCGGCCAGAGGTCTGGCCGCCCTACCGAATAAGGAGAAACGATTATGGCATTATATAGCGATAAGGTAATGGACCACTTCCGCAATCCCCGCAACGTGGGCGTCATCGAGGACGCCGACGGCGTGGGCGAGGTCGGCAACGCCAAATGCGGCGACATCATGAAAATCTACCTGAAAATCAAGGACGACAAGATCGACGACGTGAAGTTTGAGACCTTCGGCTGCGGCAGCGCCATCGCCTCCAGCTCCATGGCCACGGAGCTCATCAAGGGCCAGCCCGTCTCCGAGGCGCTGAAGCTCACCAACCAGGCTGTCACCGAGGCCCTGGACGGCCTGCCCGCCCACAAGCTCCATTGCTCCGTCCTTGCGGAGGAGGCCATCAAGGCCGCGATGAAGGACTACTATGACCGCCACGGCATCGCCTACGACGAGAGCCAGTTCCCCGCCTGCCACGACTGCGAGCACTGCCGCATTTGAGCTATGGCTGCGATGATCTCAAGCCGCGGGCGCTATGCCCTGCGGGTGATGACGGACCTGGCGGCCCAGGCGCCGGAGCGGCTGGTGCCCCTCAAGGAGATCGCCCAGCGGCAGGAGCTGTCCCAGAAGTACCTGGAGAGCATCATGACCACCCTCTCCAAGGGGGGCATGGTGGAGGGCCAGCACGGCAAGGGCGGCGGCTACCGGCTGTGCCGTCCCCCGGAGGCCTATTCCTTAGGGGAGATCCTGCGGCTGACGGAGGGCAGTCTGGCCCCGGTGGCCTGCCTGGAGGCAGGCGCGGAGCGCTGCGCCCACCCCTGCCGCACCCTGCCCGTCTGGGAAAAGTTAGAGCGGCTGGTGTACGACTATCTCGACAGCGTCAAGCTCTCGGACCTGACAGAAAACCAATTTTGAACGGCATAAGGATCCCTCCCAACGCATACAATGCGCTGGGAGGGATCTTCATGTACCCGATACTGTACCGCAGGAAAACCCGGACAAGATATTTCGCCGCGCTGCTTCTGCTGGCCCTGGGCCTGCGGCTGTTCTGCCAGCCGGAGCTCCGGCAGACGCTTTTGGAGCGGAGCAGGGCCGCGCTGTCCGGCGGCGCTCTGTTCCGCGCCGCCCTGTTTTTGGAGACAGGCCTGCGGGCGGAGCCCGCGCCTGCCGGATCGCTTTCCGATCCGTCGTCCACGGAGGACCCCGATCCCGTAGGGAGCGATGCCCTCATCGCTCCGCCGTCTTCCGGCCCGCCATCCGCGGAGGACACCCCCTCCGTAGGGAGCGATGCCCTCATCGCTCCGACGTCTTCCGCCTTCCCTGCGACGGCGGAGGCCGAAGCTGCGGACGCCCCCGCCCCCTTCACGGCGGCGGAGGCCGAGGCCATCCGCTTCCGGGGCAACTGCGACTATGAGGCGGACAAGACCGCCCTCCTGCTGCGGCCCCTGGGCTGGGGACGGGCGGAGGGGCCGCGGGTGCTGATCATCCACAGCCACTCCTGCGAGGCCTACACCCAGTCCGAGGGCCACACCTACATCCCCGACGCCAACTACCGGACCCTGGACCAGGAAAACAGCGTAATCGCCGTGGGGGACGCCCTGGCGGAGGCACTCGGAGACTTGGGGGTAAAGGTCCTGCATGACCGGAGCTACAACGACTACCCCAGCTACAACAGCTCCTATTCCGTAGCCCGGGAGAAAATACAGGACTACTTAGACCAGTATCCCTCCCTCACCATGGTCATCGACCTGCACCGGGACGCCCTGGACGAGCCCGTGCGGGAGACGGTGGAATGGGAGGGCCAGACCCTGGCGCCTTTGATGCTGGTGGTCGGCACCGACGAGGGCGGCCTGCACCACCCCCACTGGGAGGACAACCTGAGCTGCGCTTTGAAGCTCCAGGCCCTGGGGAACCGGCTGCTGCCGGGCCTGTTCAAGAAGCTCTCCTTCCGCCGGGAGCGCTTCAACGAGGACCTGACGCCGGGCTCCCTGATCGTGGAGGTGGGCTCCACCGGCAACACCCTGCCGGAGGCCCTGGCCTCCATGCCCTGGCTGGCCCGCTGCGTCGCCGAGCTGCTGCGCTGCCCGTGAAACCGGACGACCCATGCTGTAGGGACGGCACTTTGCCGTCCGCGTTGCATTGCAGAGGATGGCGGACGGCTGAGAGCCGTCCCTACGGCGGAGAGCGGCGGGACGGGGGACCCGTCCCCTACGGTTTCACGCGGCCATATAGCGGATGAAGCGCATGAGGATGGAGGCGATTTCGGCGCGGGTGGCGTTGCCCTTTGGGTCCAGGGTGGTGGGGGTCCTGCCGCTGATGACGCC
>JAFRPC010000031.1 GCA_017429325.1 Oscillospiraceae bacterium
GGCCGTTTTCATCTTCCGGCTGCGGACCATCCTCAAAACGGAAATCGTATCCGAGTGAATTCCCGCATACCCTTAGACAGGTATTTACGGCATGGCAAGTCGTGCCGATAAATATATATTATTTTTAGGAGGAAAGATTCATGCACAACATCAAGAAGCTTCTCGCGCTGCTGCTGGCCGTTGTCATGGTTGCCGGTCTGTTTGTCGGCTGCCAGGGTGAGACCACCACCACGACCAAGGCTCCCGAGACCAACGCCCCCACGACCAAGGCTCCCGATGTGGAGACCACCGCTCCCGTGACCCCCGAGACTGACGAGCCCGCTCCCGAGACCACCGAGCCCGCGCAGCCCAAGAACGACACCATGGTCGTGGCGACCTCTCCGCTGGACCAGAAGTTCAGCCCCTTCTTTGCCACCACCGCCTACGACATGGACATTGTCAACTTCACCACCGGCTACATGCTGACCACTGACCGCGGCGGCAACATGATCCTCAAGGGCATTGAGGGCGAGACCCGCGAGTTCAACGGCACCGAGTACACCTACTACTGCATGGCTGACTGCGAAGTCACCCAGAACGCCGACGGCACCGTCGATTACGACCTGACCATGCGGGACGACATCAAGTTCTCCGACGGCACCCCCGCCACCATCGACGACGTCATCTTCGGCATCTACGTCAAGGCCGACCCCACCTACGACGGCTCTTCCACCATCTACGCGATGCCCATTGAAGGCATCCAGGAGTACCGCAACTCCCTGGCGCAGCGCTGCTTCCTGATCGCCACCGAGGCTGAGCAGGGCTACACCGCTGAGGAGTCCGAGGAGTACATGACCGCTTACCTGGCCGCCGGCGAAGCCTTTGCCCAGGAGATCTGCGACTGGCTGGATGAGAACGGCTACAACACCGCTGAGGATACCGTTGCCGAGCACGCCGCCAACTGGAACTACGATCTGGAAGAGGACGCCACTGTGGCCGACTTCTTCACCGCCATCCGCGAGGAGTACGGCGACGTCATCCTCGACATGGAAGCTGAGTCCGCCGGCTCCAGCCTGCAGGACCTCATCGACGAGCAGCTCGGCGACCGCGCCGACTACTTCAAGGAACTGGTCGAGCTGAGCGACGTGCAGAACATCGCCGGCATCATCAAGACCGGTGACTACAGCATGCGTGTCCACTGCACCAAGTTCGACGCCACTGCCATCTACAACATGGGCTTCGACATCACCCCGCTGCACTACTACGGCGACCCCGCCCAGTACGACTACGAGAACAACAAGTTCGGCTTCCCCAAGGGCGACCTGAGCATCGTCCGTGAGAAGACCACCGAGCCTCTCGGCTGCGGCCCCTACATCTTCAAGGACTACGGCAACAGCGTCTGCTCCCTCGAGGCCAACCCCTACTACTTCAAGGGCGAGCCCAAGATCAAGAACCTGAAGTTCCAGGAAGCCGTTGACTCCGACTTCGTTCCCGGCCTCGTGTCCGGCAACTTCGACCTGGCTTCTCCCTCTCTGAACGAGACCACCGTTGCCGCCATCAAGGACGCCAACCCCAACGGCGAGCTGTCCGGTGAAGTCATCACCACCGAGCTGGTTGACTACCGCGGCTACGGCTACCTGGGCATCAACGGCAACCTCGTCTCCGTGGGCGGCGACGGCACCAGCCAGGAGTCCAAGTACCTCCGTCTTGCTATCATGACCGTCATGGCCATCTGCCGTGACACCGTTATCGCTTCCTACTACGGCGACCGCGCCACCGTCATCCAGTACCCCATCTCCAACACCTCCTGGGCTGCCCCCCGTCCCTCCGACGAAGGCTACCGCAACGCTTACTCCACCGCCATCGACGGCACTCCCATCTACACCGACGCCATGAGTGAGGAAGAGAAGTACGAGGCCGCTGCCAAGGCCGCTCTGGCCTACCTGGAGGCCGCCGGCTACACCGTCGAGGACGGCAAGGTAACAGCCGCTCCCGAGGGCGCCAAGGGCCTGACCACCGAGACCGCCTACGAAGTCATGATCCCCGGCCAGGGCCAGCAGGACCACCCCGCCTACGGCATCGCCGTCAAGGCCCAGGAGATCCTCCGCTCCATCGGCTTTGAGATCGACATCCAGGACGTCGGCACCTCCGTCTGGAGCACCCAGCTGAACGCCAACACCGCCGAGATGTGGGCCGCTGCCTGGCAGTCCTCCTCCGACCCCGACATGTACCAGATCTACCACAGCTCCAACGCTGACGGCAAGGGCACCAACTCCAACCACTACCAGATCAAGGATGCCGAGCTGGATGAGATCATCCTGGACGCCCGTTCCTCTGCTGACAACACCTACCGGAAGGCCGCTTACAAGGAAGCCCTTGAGATCATCCTCTCCTGGGGCGTTGAGCTGCCTCTGTACCAGAGAAAGGAAGCCACCGTCCTCTCCACCGAGCGTGTGAATGTTGCTACCCTGCCCATGGACAGCACTCCGTACTACAGCTGGAAGGAAGAGATCGAGGCTCTCGAGCTCAACTAATTCACACACAGCTCATTTCTGAGCAATGATTCCGCAGGCCGGAGGGGGCCGACGCCCGCTCCGGTCTGCCCAAAAGGGAAGCGCCGATCCCATTTGCTTGATCGGCGCTTTTCTTAGCTGTAAACAAAGGAAAGAGACGGTGAACCCCTCATGCTGAAGTACTCTATCAAACGTTTGCTTTACAGCGCGATCATCCTGTTTTTCGTCATGTTCATCATCTACACCCTGATGTACGTGATGCCCGGCAACTATGTGCAGACCAAGGCCATGGAGCTCGCCACCAAGCCCGGCGCCACCAAGAGCGCCGACGAGTGGCTGGCCGACCTCAACCGGCAGTACGGTATGGACCAGGGCATTATCTCGGGCTATTTTACATGGCTGAAGAGCGCTGTAAAACTGGATTTTGGCGACAGCTGGAAGTGGAACAAGGCCTGTACGCAGGTGTTCTCCGAGCGTATCTGGTACAGCTTCGCGCTGAACGTCATTACCATGTTCTTCCAAATCATCATTGCGATCCCCCTCGGCATCCACGCCGCCCGGAAGCAGTACGGTTTCTCCGACTACTTTGCGACGGTCTTCTCGATGGTATGTATCTCCATGCCGTCATTCTTCCTCATCACGCTGCTGAAACTGATCTTTGCCGTCAAGCTCAAGTGGTTTGACCTCACCGGCATGATCGACCCGCGAATTCACGACAGCCTGTCTGACTTTGGAAAATTCCTCGACGTGGCAAAGCACTATGTCTTGCCTGTCATTACCATCACGATCATCAGCATCGGTGGTCTGATGCGTTATACCCGTACCAATATGCTGGAGGTCCTGTCCTCCGACTACATCCGCACCGCCCGGGCCAAGGGCGTGCCGGAGCGGAAGGTCATCTACTCCCACGCCTTCCGCAACACCCTGATCACCCTGATCACCATTTTAGGCGGCTCTCTGGTAAGCCTCTTCTCCGGCGCCATCATCACCGAGCAGCTCTTCGGCCTCACCGGCATTGGTCAGGCCTCCTATCAGTCCATGGTGGTGGGCGACATCCCCTTCACCATGTTCTATCTGGCGTTCATTTCCCTGCTGACGCTCCTGGGCAACCTGCTGGCGGACCTTCTGTACGCCGCGGCGGACCCCCGCGTCCGACTGGCCTAAGGAGGTGCGCATATGGCTTCTTATAATCTGAATGAGATTCTGAAACAGCGCGCCGCCCTTAAGAAACAGGACGAAAACAAGGAAATGGACCTGGGCGACACCGCCCGCGTCAAGGTGCTGTCCCCCATGCGCCAGGTCATGAAGCGTTTCCTGCGCAACCGCCTGGCCATCTTCGGCTCCGTGACCCTGATCATCATGTTCGCCTTCGCCTTCTTAGGGCCCCTCTTCTATCCCTACGGGGAGGACGAGACCCAGTACAAGTACGATATGATGGTCTCCTCCTATGCCTTTGTGCAGAAGCGCATTGAGTACACCGGCTTCAACCTGAACCCCGAGGTGAAGTACAACCGCAACGTGGTGGCGAAGACCAACTCCAACATCAACGTGATGGAAGCCGCGGGCCAGCAGGAGATGCGCACCTTCGGCGCTGACGGAATGGTCTACGACCTGGAAAAGCTGGGCGACAACATCTATCTGCTCAGCCAGTACAGCGCGGAAAAGGTTGCAGCCTTCGGCACCGTGCGGGAGCCCATCGGCGTGTACAAGTCCCTGGGCCGCACCCTGGACTTTGAAAACGAGGACCTGGGCGAGGAGTTCGTCGCTGCGGCAGCCGCCAGCTGCAAGGGCAAGAACGGCAGCTTCGAGTTCGGAGACGCGACCTACGAGTTCGAGCCGGGCAAGGAGAAAAAGACCTACAACATCTACCGCGTCGCGGAGGAAAGCTTCCAGTACGAATCCGCAGCGCTGGGCGAGGCCTTTGAGGCGCTGGCCCAGGCGGAGGACGCCGAGACCTTCGAGTTCAACGGCCACAGCTATCTCAACGTCCCCGGCGCGGAGTCCACAGAGGTCTACGAGATGGGGGAGAAGACCCCGTTCCTGGTCTATTCCACCCTCTCCTTTGACAGCTATGTCACATCCCTGCCTCTGACCGATTCCTTCAAAACCAACGCCCTGCTGGCCGCCTATGGCGAGGGCAGCTTCGAGGCCGAGGCCATCCTGAACACCGACGCCTTCCAGGCGGAGGCAGCGGCCAGAGCCATTGCCGCGCAGCAGCCGACCCATGTGGACGTGGATCCCGCTGCGGAAGGGGAAGCGCCCGAGACCGAGGCCCCCGAGGAGACCGAAGGGGACGAGCAGGTCGAGGAAGGTGCGGTTTACGTCAATGCGAAGTTCACCATTGCTCCTTCTGAAGAGCGGGAAGGCGTGTTTGTCGTCTCCACCGAGGACGGCAAGCCCTACGCCGAACTGAATACCATGGTAGTCCGCCGCTACAACGGCGACGACACCATGGACCTGGACCTGAAGCACGCACTCCGGGACACCGTCACGGAGATGATGACGACCAAGACCCAGTCCGCGACGATGCAGTTCAGCATCCCCGAGCAGGATGAAAAGGGCAGAAGCGTCTATGACGAGGAAGGTCAGCTCCAGTACGCCGAGTCCACGATGACCGTCCGGCGGCAGAGCGGACAGGAGGGCGACAACTACATCGTAGACGCCTCCCAAAGACGCCACCTCATCGACAAGTTCGCGGCGCCCACCAAGGAGCACGTCATGGGCACCGACGGCGACGGCTTTGATGTGCTGGCCCGTATCATGTACGGCGGTCGCATCTCTCTGATGGTCGGCTTCGTGGTCGTCTTCATTGAGTGCTTCCTGGGCATCATCATGGGCGGCCTGGCCGGCTTCTTCGGCGGCTGGGTGGATACGGTGGTCATGCGTCTGGTGGACATTTTCTACTGTCTGCCCTTTATGCCCATCATGATCATCGTCGGCGCTATGATGGACGCCAGCCGTATGAATGTCAGACTCAGACTGTTCATTCTGATGGCGGCCATGGGCATTATGGGATGGGCCTATATCGCCCGTCTGGTCCGCGGTCAGATCCTGTCTCTGCGCGAGCAGGAGTTCATGACTGCCGCCGAGGCCACCGGCCTGCCGGTTTCCCGCCGCATCTTCCGGCACCTGGTCCCCAACGTCATGCCGCAGCTCATCGTCTCCGCCACCATGGGTCTGGGCTCCACCATTCTGTCTGAGTCCACCCTGTCCTTCCTGGGCCTGGGCGTCAAGCACCCCATGGCGACCTGGGGCTCGATGATCAACTCCGTGTCCAGCGCGGCTGCCATGGAGCACTACGCCTACATCTGGATCCCTGTGGGTCTGCTGATCTGCTTCACCGTTATTGCCTTCAACTTCGTGGGCGACGGTCTGCGTGACGCCTTCGACCCCAAGGCCAAGCGATAAGGAGGTTTTTGAGATGGCTGACAAAGAAGAACTGAAGAAAACCTCCGTCCCCGGCGAGAAGACGGCGGAGAAGCCCAAGAAGAAGACCTCCTACATTTCCGCCAAGGAATCCCGCCGCATCACCAAGTTCAACCGCAAGATCACCAAGAAGCTGGAGCACGACCGGGAAGAGGCCGGCAAGGACCCCGCCTACTACACCACCAAAATGCGCGACCCCAACAACGTGGTGGAATTCGACAACATGTGCACTTACTTCTTCTCCGACGTGGGCACGGTCAAGGCGGTGGACGGCATCAGCTTTGACGTTCCCAAGTGCTCCACCGTGGGCGTCGTGGGCGAGTCCGGCTGCGGCAAGTCCGTCACCTCCCTGTCCCTGATGCAGCTTTTGCAGCGGCCCTCCGGCCAGACAGTGGGCGGCGAGATCCGCCTCAACATGGGTGACGGCACCGCTCTGAACATCGTCAACACCCCCGTTGAGAAGATGCAGGAGCTCCGCGGCAACAGCATCTCCATGATCTTCCAGGAGCCCATGACGGCTCTGAACCCCGTGTTCCGCATCGGACGCCAGGTCAACGAGGTCATTGAGCTGCACAACCCTGAGATGACCGAGGAGCAGGTCAAGGCCCGTACCATGGAAATGCTGGAGCTGGTCGGCATCGCCAACAAGGAGGGCGTCTATGAGATGTACCCCCACGAGCTCTCCGGCGGTATGCGGCAGCGTGTCTGCATCGCCATCGCGCTGGCCTGCCGTCCCGGCCTGATCATCGCGGACGAGCCCACCACCGCCCTGGACGTGACCATCCAGGCCCAGATCCTGGACCTGCTGCAAAACCTGAAGGATAAGATCAACTCCTCCATCATGCTCATCACCCACGACCTGGGTGTCGTGGCGGGCATGGCGGACTATGTGGTGGTCATGTACGCAGGCCGCGTCATCGAAAAAGGCACAGCCGACGACATCTTCCATCACCCCGCCCACCCCTACACCATCGGCCTGATGAAGTCCAAGCCCGTGGTGGGCAAGAAGGTGGAGGCGCTCTACAATATCCCCGGCGCGGTCCCCAACCCGGTGGATATGCCCAACTACTGCTATTTCCGGGACCGCTGCGAGATGCACTGCGAGCACTGCTCCGGCAAGTATCCCCCCGAGATCCGCATCAGCGACACCCATGTGGTCTCCTGCTACCGGTACTTTGACGAGGGCGAGGTCCTGGGATACCCGAAAACTGTGGATGTGGAGGAATTGCTAAATGGCTGACAAAACGATACAGGCCCATGATGCCTACTCCGCAGACCTCTTCAAGGACGCGGAAAAGAACCCTGAAAACCTCCTGGTGGTCAAAAATCTGAAGAAGTATTTCCCCATCAAATCCAGCTTCTTCAAAATGACCGTCGGCAACGTCAAGGCCGTGGACGGCGTCTCCTTCGTCATCAAGAAGGGCACCACCATGGGTCTTGTGGGCGAGTCCGGCTGCGGCAAGTCCACCATCGGACGGACTATCCTCCGCCTGATCGAAAAGACGGAGGGCGAGGTTTTCTTCAACGGCGAGGATGTCTTCAAGCTGTCCAAGGCGGAGCTCCGCGCCCACCGTCCCAACATCCAAATCATCTTCCAGGACCCCTACTCCAGCCTGTCCCCCAGGATCCCCGTGGGTGAGATCATCGGTGAGGCGGTGCGCGAACACCATATCGTGTCCCCCGCGGAATTCGATGACTACATCACCCGCGTCATGGAGGCCTGCGGCCTGGCGGAGTACCACAAGGACCGCTATCCCCACGAGTTCTCCGGCGGCCAGCGCCAGCGTATCTGCATCGCCCGCGCCCTGGCCCTGAACCCGGACTTCATCCTCTGCGACGAGCCCGTCTCCGCGCTGGACGTGTCCATTCAGGCGCAGATCATCAACCTGCTCCGGGACCTGCAAAAGGAATTCGGCCTGACCTACCTGTTCATCTCCCATGACCTGTCTGTGGTCGAGCACATCTCCGACACCGTCGGCGTCATGTACCTGGGCAACCTGGTGGAGTACGCGGAGACCGACAAGCTCTTCTCCAAGCCCCTGCACCCGTACACCCAGGCCCTGTTCTCCGCCATTCCCGTGCCGGACCCGGACTACAAGATGAACCGCATCATCCTGGAGGGCAGCATCCCCTCACCGGCCAATCCGCCCAGCGGCTGCAAGTTCCACACCCGCTGCCGCGAGTGCATGGAGGTCTGCAAGTACCTCAACCCCGACTTCGCCGAGGTGGAGCCGGAGCACTACTGCGCCTGCCATCTCTACAATTCTCCCGCCCGCAAGGCCGAGCTGGACAAGCTCGTGGCCGAGATGAAGCGGGAAGAGGAGAAGAAGGCGGAGGAATCCAAGAAGTAATACCCGCGCTGACAGGCAGGGAGGTTTGTCATGAAAAAACGGAAGCTGCCGGAGGACGACGACGGCAAGGTCATCGCCAATATGAACGTGGACGGGATGCCCTGGTATTTGGAGCGTCTGCACAAGGACGAGGGGGAACCCGTCGAGGCCTACCAGATGAACAAGAAGGAGGGCCGCGCCTACCTGTGGGGCGCCCTTGCCGCGGCGCTCTCGGTGGTCGCCCTGTTCGCGGTGGTTTTCGCCGTTGTGATCCTGATCCTGCTCTACCTGTTCAACAAGACCTGATACGAGACCCGACCGCCGCTGCCCCGCGCAGCGGCGGCCTTTTTGCAGGCAATAATACAGATATTCACACAGAATATACAAGAATTCTGACGCTACCTTTAAAATATGCACAAAAATAAGGGTGCAGAATCCGACAAATTCCAGAAAAAAGAAAAAAAGTTTGAATTAGGAATTGAAAATTTGTTAAATATGTGTTATGATACAAGACGGTCATAAGACCGATATTTGCGGCGGGGATTGCCCGACTGTGAATATAACATTTTATAGGAGGAAAGTTTAATGAAGAACCTCAAGAAGATCCTTGCTCTGCTGCTTGTGATCGCGATGGTTGCCGCCATGTTCGTCGGCTGCCAGGGCGAGACCAAGACCACCGAGACCAAGGAAGCCAACCCCACCCAGGGCGACACCAAGGAGCCCGAAAAGACCGACGAGCCCGAAAAGACCGACGAGCCCATCGCTACCGAGACCTCTCCCGTCCCCCTGGAGTATGAGGGCTACGTCAGCGAGCTCGACGACGAGGGCAACTATGTCCGCGCCGACGATGAAGAGATCTACGAGTCCATCTATGGCCGCTTCGGCGAACTGATGGAGGAAGCCCGCAACGCCGCCACCAACGACGAGCGCTTCATCCTCTACGCCCAGGCTGAGGCCGAGCTGCTGGATTCCGCCACCATGATCCCCAACACCACCCGTGGCGGCGCCTACACCATCTCCCGTGTGGCTCCCCGCTCCAAGCCCTATGTCCAGTGGGGCAACGACGACGACCGTCTGCACTCCCTGGTTATCGCTGACCAGTTCCTGACCCCCGCCGAGCGCGACGAGCTGCTCGACATGTGGGCCAAGGCTGTGGCCGGCGAGGGCACCTATGATCCCGCTGCCTACCTGACCGAGAAGGGCTACACCCTGCAGACCGACTACACCACCACCTTTGGCACCGCTCCCGTCACCCTGGACTGGCTGAACACCTCTTCTCAGTCCGACACCGAAATCACCGTCAACTGCGTCGAAGGCCTGGTTGAGTACGACAACCTGAGCCAGCTGCAGCCCGCCCTGGCCGAGTCCTGGGAGGAGTCCGAGGACGGCCTGACCTACACCTTCCACATCCGTCATGGTGTGAAGTGGTACACCGCTGAGGGCACCGAGTACGCCGAAGTCACCGCCAAGGACTTTGTCGCCGGCTTCCATCACATGATGGACACCAAGGCCGGTCTGGAAGGCCTGGTCGGCGCCGGCGCCGCTGAGATCGTGGGCACCGACGATTACCTGTACAACGGCGGTTCCTTCGACAATGTCGGCTACAAGGCTCTCGACGACTACACCCTGCAGGTCACGCTGAACAAGCCCGTTCCCTTCTTCATGACCATGCTGACCTACTCCATCTTCCTGCCCATCTGCGAGGACTTCTATCTGTCCCGCGGCGGCGTCTACGGCGCTGACGAGTACACTGCTGCTGTCTCCTCCGACACCTACACCTTCGGCAAGAACACCGACGTTTCTTCCCAGGTCTACTGCGGACCGTTCCTGCTGCAGAAGCTGCAGGCAGACTCCGAGATCCTCTGCGTCAAGAACCCCAACTACTACAATGCTGACACCGTGACCCTGAACTCCATCAAGTGGGTCTACGACAACGGCGAGAACCCCAAGGCCACCTACGAAGATGTCGTCAAGGGCATCTACGCCGGTACCGGCCTGACCCAGGCTGCCGGCACGCTGGATATGGCCAAGGCCGACGGCAACTTCGACAAGTATGCCTACATCTCCGAGACTGAGTCCACCACCTACTTCGGCGGCCTGAACGTCAACCGCGGCACCTTCGGCCTGGAATCCGGCGCCTGCATGACTGCCAAGACCGAGCAGGAGAAGGCTGACACCGTCACCGCTCTGAACAACAAGAACTTCCGTAAGGCCATGATGCACGCCTTCGACAAGAAGACTGTCAACGCCACCTCCCGCGGCGAGGACCTTGCTGAGACCAACCTCCGCAACATGTACACCCACCCCGAGTTCGTGAAGCTCGAGAACGACGCCACCGATGCTGACGGCCACACCTTCGCTGCCGGCACCTTCTACGGCGAACTGGTTCAGTACTACTGCGACCAGCTGGGCTGCCAGGTCAACTGCACCGACGGTATTGACGGCTGGTACAACCCCACTGCCGCCAAGGAGTACCTCGAGGCTGCCAAGGCTGAGCTTGATGGCCAAGTCACCTTCCCCATCAAGATCGACGTGGTTTACTACTCTCCCTCCGACTCCCAGACTGCGCAGGCCAACGCCTACAAGTCCGTCATTGAGAGCACTCTGGGCACCGACAATGTCGTTGTCAACCTGATCGAAGCCACCACCTCCGACGACTTCTATGCCTGCGGCTACCGTGCCGCCAACGGCGAGGCCGGCAACTTCGATATGTTCTACGGCTCCGGCTGGGGCCCCGACTACGGCGATCCCTGCACCTACCTCAACACCTTCGACCATGCCGTTGATGGCTACATGCTGAAGGTTGAGGGCCTGTTCTAAGCGCACATCTGCTGCGGAACGGCTGAATAACCTATCCGTCTCACCTGCCGGGGGGACGCAAGCTCCCCCGGCAGTGTGAGCTCACACCGCAGATCCTGCGGGAATTTCCAAGGGGTCTGCGGTGTTTTTCCCTTTTGCCCCTGGCGAAAAGCTAAGTTCTTTTCCCACGCAGGGGCACGCCCCACGAGAGTGGGAGCGGAACTTAGCTTTTTGCTTGTGAGATTTTTCAGAAAAGGAGGCTGTCATTTGTGCGGTTCCCGAAACCGGAGGCCGCCCCATGATACTGAACAGTCCAATGAAAAAGTACATGTTCAAGCGCATCCTCTTCTCCATCTTTTCCTTGCTGGTCGTTGTGATGCTGGTCATGCTCCTGGTCTTCTCCCTGATCGAGCGCAGCGTTATCTTCCAGCAGGACGATGTCTGGAATAAGAGAAACAACAATGACCGTAGTATGTACGAATATGCGCAGTACCAGAAATACGGTTATCTCACTTACGTAGATTATTCCAGCTTCCTCCGCGAGAAATATATTGGCCTCTACGGCGACGAATATGACAAGGAAGCTGACTTTATCAAGGACCGCTCCGTGATCCAGAAGCCCGATGAATATCTGAATAACGAGACTGTTCAGGAATTCAAGGCCAAGTATGAGGCCGAGGGCTACGTGATCAAGTATCTCGAACCCGTCAAGTACAAGTCCGGCAAGCAGAAGCCCGGCGGCAGCGGCTATCTCGTCGCCGTGCAGGAGAAGAGCGTGGTCCTGCGTCTGTGGGACTACGTCAAGGGCTTCTTTACGGTGGAGACCACCAGAAGTGTAGACGACCCCAATTTGGAGGACCGCTACATCCACTTTGAGAAGGACCCCTACTCCGGCTTGTTTGCAGTCACCGGTTCCGGCACGACCCACAAGTACCTGCTGTACTTTGACGGTCACTTCCCCTTCATCCACCAGAACTTTATCCACATAAACCTGGGCACCTCCTTCACCACCTACCGCGGCCAGGAGATCACCACCGTCATCAACACGCCCACGGGCGGCCTGGACCCTGTGAAGCAGCAGTACCCCAATAAAATCGGGACAGATGAATATGTGGATACCGCCATTGACTTCCACTCTCTGACCTACAACCCCAACACCACCGAAGCCGAGCGGGAGCTCTATTCGGACAACTACACCACTGCTTCCTTCCGGCAGAAGGGCCTGTCCATGCTGGAGACCTCCTTCGTCATCGGCATCATCTCCATTATCATCGCCTACTCCGTCGGCCTGCCGCTGGGTATCTTAGTGGCCCGCCGCAAGGATAAGCTGGCCGACAAGCTGGGCAACGCCTACATCATCTTCATCATGTCCGTGCCCGCTCTGGCCTACATCTTCCTCTTCGCGGCCATAGGCACGTCCCTGTTCAACCTGCCCTATAAGTTTGCGAACTCGACCAATAAGGTCCTGGCCTACTTCCTGCCGGTCATTTCTCTGGCTCTGCCGCAGATCGGCAGCCTGATGAAGTGGATGCGCCGCTACATGATCGACCAGATGAACTCCGACTATGTCAAGTTCGCCCGGGCAGAGGGCATGTCCGAAAAGGAGATCTACCGGATCCACATCTCCAAGAACGCCCTCATCTATCTGGTCCACGGCATCCCCGGCGCCGTCCTGTTCTGCCTGACCGGCGCCATCATGACCGAGCGTGTCTACGGCGTACCCGGCGTCGGCAACCTGCTGACCACGGCCATCAACAAGCACGACAACGGCGTTATCGTCGCCTGTACGGTGTTCTACACCTCGCTGTCCATCCTGGCTATCATCCTGGGCGACGTGCTGCTGGCGAAGTATGACCCGAGAATCTCCCTGTCCAGTGAAGGAGGTGGCGGACGATGAACGAAAACAAGAAAGTCCCCCAGTCCACCGAGGATATGTTCCGGTTTATCGACTCCAACTCTATCTCCTCGGAAAAAATCGTAGCGCCCCGCTACTCCTACTGGAAATCCGTTTTCCGCGTCTTCTTCCGCAAGAAGACCAACATCTTCCTGATCGCCGCCTTTGTCATCATGCTGCTGGTGGCCTTCATCATGCCCAGCTTCTGGATCTATGACCCCAATGAGAACGTCACCAACGCGGCCACCTTCAACCTGAACCCCAAACAGGCGATGGCCTACTTCCATGACGGCACGCTGAAATGGATCCTGGGCACCGGCGCTCTGGGCAACTCCATCTTCTACGGCATCGTTGCCTCCGCCAAGACTTCGCTTCTGCTGGCTATCATCTGCGCGGCCATCAACATGTCCATCGGCATCGTCCTCGGTGCTGTCTGGGGCTATTCCAAGAAGCTGGACGCCGTGATGCTGGTCATCTACCAGATCATCGCAAACGTGCCCTACATCCTGCTGATCTCCGTTCTGGTCTACGTCATCGGTTCGGGCTTCTGGAGCTTCATCTTTGCCCTGACGGTGACAGGCTGGCTGCCAATTGCCTACTTCTTCCGCACGCAGGTCATGGTCATCCGCGACCGCGAGTACTCTCTGGCTTCCCGCTGCCTGGGCACTCCCGTCCGCCGTGTGATCTCCAAGAACATCCTGCCCTTCCTCACCTCCGTTATCGTGACCCTGCTGGCTACGGAGCTGCCCTCCTACATCAACATGGAGGTCTTCCTGTCCTACATCGGCGTCGGTCTGAGCGCCTCCGTCCCCTCCCTGGGCCGTATGATCCAGCAGGGACAGACCGCCTTTATGACCTTCCCCCACGCCTTCTGGCCGCCGGTGGCTGTGGCTGCCGCCATCACCATCATCCTCTACCTCCTGGGTCAGAACCTGGCTGACGCCTCCGACCCGAGGACCCACATGTAAGGAGGTGCGACTATGGAAAACAACGAAAAGAAAGTCCTCCTCTCCCTCAAGGATGTGGTGGTCAAGTTCAATGTCCGTGGCCGTATCCTGACTGCAATTCGCAATGTGTCCCTGGATGTGTACGAAAATGAGTCCCTCGCCATCGTGGGCGAGTCCGGCTCCGGCAAATCCGTTCTGACCAAGACCTTTGCCGGTATGCTGGATTCCAACGGCTTCATTCCCGAAGGCACCATCATTCTCTCCGACGACGAGATCTCCAAGACCGAGGTGGAGCTCACCGGCGCCAACAAGACTCTGTTTGAGCGCATTTACGCCACCCTGAACAAGAACTCCAAGTTGGAGCGCGGCGCCGAGGAATACAAGGCCATTCGCGCCAAGGAGGAGGAGATCCGCCACGCAAAGTCCCTGACCATGGACGAGGAAGCGGCCTTCGCCGTCCGTCTGAAGGAAGTCAAGGACGACCTGGTGGATACCAATAACTACTTCATGACCCTGGACAAGAAGGCGGACGTGGACGACTACCTCAAGACCGAGGCCAAGATCAAGGAACTGAACAATAAGCGCGAGGCCATCGAGAAGGAGCAAGCGGAGCTGGCAAAGAAACGCGCCGCCGACTACAAGAACCATCCCGAGAAGGCCGCCAAGGACCAGCAGATCCTGGGCGAGCTGAAAGCCCGCCGCCTGGAGAAGATGAACCAGCCGGAGAAAGCGGAGAACCCCGAGGGCCTGTCCGACGAGACTCTGGAGCGCAACAAGATCCTGGCCTACGAGGTAATGCTCTCCATTGGCCGCTATCCCCTGAAGGACCGCGTCCGCTTCATCAGCAAGCTGAACAAGGCCTTCAAGACCGCAATGGCCGAAGGCGCGGACCTGGACAATCCCGATGTCCGCAACAAGCTCTTCGAGGTGGCCGGCTTCCGCGTGGAGTACCGCTCCTATGACGAGGAGGCCAAGAAGCTCCACGGCTACGCCATCATCGACTGCGCCAAGGTCAAGTTCTCTGAGGACTGGCAGCGCATCCGCGGCACCCGCATCGCCACGGTCTTCCAGGACCCCATGACCTCCTTGAACCCCATCATCCCCATCGGCAAGCAGATCATGACGGTCATCCTCAAGCACCAGAAGTGCTCCAAGGCCGAAGCCCGTCAGCGCACCATCGACATCATGGGCAAGGTCGGCATCCCCGAGCCCGAATCCCGGTTTGACGACTATCCCTTCGAGTACTCCGGTGGTATGCGCCAGCGTATCGTTATCGCCATCGCCCTGTCCTGCCAGCCCAAGATCCTGATCTGCGACGAGCCCACCACGGCCCTGGACGTGACCATCCAGGCGCAGATCCTGGAGCTCATCAAGAAGCTGCAAAAGGACCTGGGCTTCACCACCGTCTACATCACCCACGACTTAGGCGTCGTGGCAAACGTGGCGGAGCGCGTGGCGGTGCTCTATGCCGGTCAGATCGTGGAAATGGGCACCGTCGAGGAGATCTTCTACGAGCCCAAGCACCCCTACACCTGGGCCCTGCTCTCCTCCCTGCCACAGCTCTCCGAGCGCGGCAGCGACCTGTTCTTCATCCCCGGCACACCCCCCTCGCTCTACAACAAGCTGGTGGGCGACGCTTTCGCTCCCAGAAGCCAGTATGCTATGGCCATCGACCTGAAGGAGGAGGCTCCCATGTTCCAGGTGAGCCCCACCCACTTTGCCAAGACCTGGCTGCTTGACCCGAGAGCGCCCAAGACCGAGCCCCCCACGAACATCCAGAATCTTCACGAGAAAATCAAGAAGACACACGTCAGCTTTGAGGAATAAGGAGGCAGCACTATGGAAAATACCGAGAAAAAAGTATTGTTGTCCATCCAGAACCTGGACGTGGTCTTCGGTCGCGGCAAGAAAACCTTCAAGGCTGTCGATAACGTAAGCTTCGACATCTACAAGGGCGAGACCCTGTCCCTGGTTGGCGAATCCGGCTCCGGCAAGACCACAATCGGCCGTGCCATCATCCGCATCAATCCCTGCTCCGCCGGCGCCATCTACTACGATGGCAAGAAGATCTCCGGCAAGCTTTCCCGCAAGGAGGACCGCGAGGTCATCCGGAAGATCCAGATGATCTTCCAGGACCCCGCCGCCTCTCTGAACGAGCGCGCCACCATCGAATACATCATTTCCGAGGGCCTCTACAACTTCCATCTCTACAAGGATGAGAAGGACCGCATCGCTAAGATCGAGAACGTGGTCAAAGAGGTCGGCCTGCTGCCAGAGCATCTGACCCGTTACCCCCACGAGTTCTCCGGCGGTCAGCGGCAGCGTGTCGGCATGGCCCGCTCCTTCGTCATGGAGCCCGAGTTCATCGTGGCCGACGAGCCCATCTCCGCGCTAGACGTGTCCATCCGTGCCCAGGTGTTGAACCTCATGAAGAAGTTCCAGCAGGAGCGCGGCCTGACCTACCTCTTCATTGCCCACGACCTGTCCATCGTCCGCTTCATCTCGGACCGTATCGTGGTCATCTACAAGGGCAAGATCATGGAGATCGCCGAGACGGAAGAGCTCTTCGCCTTCCCCCTGCACCCCTACACCAAGTCCCTGATCTCCGCCATCCCCATTCCCGACCCCAAGATCGAGAAGGAAAAGAAGCTCTTCATCTATGACAAGAGCCTCCACGACTACTCCAAGGAGCAGCCGGAGCTGGTGGACATCGGCAACGGACACATGGTATACGGCAGCCCCTCCGAAATCGCAAAGTACAAGAAGATTCGGTTCGGCTGATCCAGCCGCAAGGAAAGACAGCCGGGCAGGACGCCTGTCCTGCCCGGCTTTGGTTTATGAGTATGAAACGAAAAAACGAACTGACCCAACAAATCGAAGACAACAAGCCGCTGGATAAAAAGAAGGTCATCCCCCGGTTTATTGCCTTTGCCTTTTTCCTGGTCCTGGGCGTGGTCTGCGTCATCATCGGCATGAACAGCTATGACAAAAGGGAGACCGGCCTGCAAATCATCGAGGCGCCCGCGGACAAGGACGTGCCCCTCTATCAGGTAGGCGTGAGCTTTCAGCACTGGTTTGAGGGCTCCTCCCGCGACATCAAGCTGGGGGTCAACACGCTGACGGAGCTGTATTCCGGCGCCCTGAAGGACGCCTTTCGCCTGCTGGACGCCGAGACCGAATATGAGGGCTGGAGCAATCTCGCCACGCTGAATCAGAACCGGGGCAGGGAAGTGGTGGTGCCGAAGGCGCTCTACGAGGCGCTGCGCCAGGCCGAGACCATGACCCGGCAGGGGCAGGTCTACAACCTCTTTGCCGGGGCCCTCTACGCCGAGTGGGAGAGCCTGCGCTACCAGTTGGAGCCTGCGGAGACGGACCCGGCGACAGACCCGGCAGAGGCGGAGCGGCTGGAACGGCTGGCGTCCGCCACCTCGGACCTGTCCAATTTCTCCTTGGAGTTTTTGGACGACGCGGCCTGCAAGCTCCGCTTCACGGTGTCCCAGGACTATCTGGACCTGCTGGCCGAGCTGGAGCTCTCCGAGGTCCCAATCCTGGACTTCAACGTGCTGAAGGACGCCTTCAAGCTCCAGATGACGGCGGACCGGCTGGAGGCCAGGGGCTATGACAGGGGCTTCCTCGCCACGGAGAGCGGGCTGACCCTGGCCCTGTCGGCCTATACCGACGGCGGCGACTACGCGCTCTTCGGTCCAAACGAGGGCCAGGCCGCCCTGGCAGCGGGCTGCTCCGTCACCCCGGGCTCTGCGGCGGCCCAGCTCCGGGCCTTCGGCGTTGCCGAAGAGCCGGGCTACTACGCCCTGGAGCTGGGAGGGGGGACCCTGCTGCGCCACCCCTGGCTCCCCGCCGATGGGAGCTATCGGGAGGTCCTGTACGCCGCCCTGACGGTGGGAAAGGGAAAATCCCTTCCCGAGACCTGCTATGCCTGCCTGACCCTCTTTGCCGCCGAAACGGCGGCGGAGGCCAAGGCCGCGGCCCCGGCCCTGTCCGGCTTCGATACGGCCCTGCTCCTGCGGGAGGTCCCCCAGACGGTGTTCGTCACCGCCCCGGAGCTCCTGCCCTGCCGGGAGAACGGCTATGAGACAGAACCCCTTTCCTGAGGCAAATATTCAAAAATAGCTTGCTTTTTTCCGAAAATAGGGTATAATATAGCTCAATCTTTTACGCAAGGAGGAAATCACTATGTGCGAAAAGTGCAAAGAGAAATTCTTTATCACGACCCCCCTCTATTATCCGTCCAGTCGGCTTCACATCGGCCACGCCTACTGCACCGTGGCGACGGACGTGATGGCCCGGTACAAGCGTATGCGGGGCGCCGACGTGATTTTCCTCACCGGCACCGACGAGCACGGCCAGAAGATCGAGAACAAGGCCAGGGAGGCCGACGTCACCCCCAAGCAGTTTGTGGACGGCGTCGTGGAGGCCCCCAAAGGCGTCAAGGACCTGTGGAAGCTGATGAACGTCTCCTATGACCGCTTCATCCGCACCACGGACGAGAGCCACCTCAAGACCGTGCAGCAGGTCTTCCGCACCATGTATGACAAGGGCGACATCTACAAGGGCTATTACGAGGGCCTGTACTGCACGCCCTGCGAGGCCTTCTGGACCGAGAACCAGCTCAAGGACGGCAAATGCCCGGACTGTGGTCGGGAGGTCCAGCCCGCCCGGGAGGAGGCCTATTTCTTCCGGGCCAGCAAGTACGCGGACCGGGTGCGGAAGCTCCTCACCGAGACCGACTTCCTGGAGCCCAAGAGCCGCGTCAACGAGATGGTCAACAACTTCATCGACTGCGAGGGCGGCCTCCAGGACCTCTGCGTCTCCCGCACCAGCTTCTCCTGGGGCGTGCCGGTGGATTTCGACGACAAGCACGTGGTCTACGTATGGCTGGACGCCCTGTTCGGCTACTTGTCCCCCCTGGGCTACCTGAATGAGAACGGCGAGGACTGGAAGTGCTTCTGGCCCGCCGACGTGCACTTCATCGGCAAGGAGATCGTGCGCTTCCATGCCATCTACTGGCCCGCCTTCCTCATGAGCATGGAGCTGCCCCTGCCGAAGAAGATTTACGGCCACGGCTGGCTGAACTTCAACGGCGACAAGATGTCCAAGTCCAAGGGCAACGTGGTGGACCCCTACCTCCTGGCGGAGCGCTACGGCGTGGACGCCCTGCGCTTCTTCATGCTCCGCACCTTCCCCTTTGGCTCAGACGGCAACTTCACCAATGAGACGCTGATCTCCTGCATCAATGTGGACCTTGCCAACGACCTGGGCAACCTGGTCAGCCGCACCGTCGCCATGGTGGGCAAGTACTTCGGCGGCCAGCTCCCCCTGGAGCAGCAGGAGGACGAGGAAAAGGACGACGAGCTCATCACCCAGGCCTGCGATCTGGTCCACGTCTACGCCGAGCAGATGGAGAAGTACGCCTTCCAGAACGCCCTGGGAGAGATTTTTAAGGTCATCGGTCGGGCCAACAAGTATATCGACGAGAACGAGCCCTGGAAGCTTGCCAAGGACGAGGCCAACAAGCCCCGCCTGGCCCGGGTCCTCTACAATCTGCTGGAGACTGTGCGCATCTGCGGCGGCCTGCTGCGGCCCTTCATGCCTGCTGCCTCTGCCGAGATCATGAAGCGCATCGGCGCGGCGGAGTACGACTGGGATTCTCTGGCCTTCTTCGGCACCCTCTACCGGGACGCCAAGGTGGAGAACGGCCCCGCCCTCTTCCCCCGCATCGATGCGGCGAAGGAACTGGAAGAGCTGGAGAAGCTTCAGGCAGCCCAGGCGGCTGAGGCAACAGGCAACAGGCAACAGGCAACAGGGAACGAAGCCACCGTAGGGGCCGATGCCCACATCGGCCCTTCCGAGGCCGAGGACGCCCCCCTGCCTGAGCCCCTGCCCGAAATCGCCTTTGACGATTTCCAGAAGGTCGAGATGACCGTGGTGAAGGTCCTGGCCTGCGAGAACGTCAAGAAATCCGAAAAGCTGCTGAAGTTCCAGCTGGACGACGGCACCGGCACCCCCCGGCAGATCCTCTCCGGCATTGCCAAGTACTACAAGCCCGAGGAGCTGCTGGGCAAGACCCTGGTGGCCGTCACGAACCTGGCCCCCCGCAAGATGATGGGCCAGCTCAGCTGCGGGATGCTGCTGTCCGCCGAGCGGGGCGACAAGCTCCGCCTGCTGATCCTGGACGACGCCATCCCCGCCGGCAGCCGCCTCTGCTGAAACAACCCATAACAGGAAAGCGGAGCCCAGCGGGGCTCCGCTTTCCTGTTTCGCACATGGTTACTGCCGCTTTTGAATCAAATACAGATACTTGCCGACCGCGGGAAGCTTCGCCGTCAGCCACACGAAGAGCCAGGCGCCTCCGAGGCCCGCCAGCTCCAGCACCGCGAAGGCGCGGAAGCCTGTCAGGTTGGGCAGCCGCCGCGCCAGCAGGACCGCCAGGGCGGACATGAGGAGGTGGTGGACGAAGTACACCCCCAGCCCGTGCACCGCCAGGGAGCGGGTCAGCCTGCCGGGCAGTCCGCGGGCTTCCCTGCGCCGCGGGAGCAGGGCAAAGAGGGCGGCGGCGGCCAGCAGGACCCCCAGGTCCGCGTACCGGACCGTGTAGTGGGTCCCCGCGGCGAACATCCACTGCTGAAAGCGGGCCGTCGCCCCCAAGCTTACGACGAAGACCGCGAGCAGCAGTCCGTCAAAGCGCTTCGGCAGGCCTTTTCGCAGATACCAGCCCCCCAGCAGGTAGAGCAGATAGAGGGGAAGCAGGTATCCGGCCTCCACGCTGGAGTTCAGCCGCAGGCCCTGGCCTGCGGCCTCCAGGGCGGCGTTCAGATTCGGCAGCAGGAAGCTGAAGCCCAGCACCAGGGCGCCGGGGAGCAGAAAGGCCTTCCAGGGCAGCCGCTGGACGGCGACGGCCAGCAGGGGGATCAGCGGATAGACGCAGAGGATCATCGCCATATACCACATGCAGCCGATGCTCTTCCCGTTCAGCATCAGCACGTCCCGGAAGAAGCCCCGCAGCAGGGCGCCGAGGCTCCCGCCCCCGCCATTCAGCAGCAGGAAGAACCAGAAGCGGATGCCCAGCCAAATCAGAGTGGCGAGCAGCAGCCGCAGCCAGTTGTGGGTATAGAAGCGCCGCAGGGCGCCGGGCCGGGTGTAGTCCCGTCCCAGCAGCAGTGCGCCGGAAATCATCAGAAACAGAGGCACGCCTAAGCGGCTCACCACATAGAGCAGACAGGCCGCATAGCTCCACAGGCCGGGTTTCGCCAGCGCCGCCTCGTTCAGCAGGACGGAGCGGCTCAGCGCGTGGTTGAAGCTCACGGAGATCACGGCCAGGGCCCGGGCCGCGTCAAGCCAGAAGACCCGTCCCTCCCGGACAGGCAGAGAAGCCTCGGAGGCTGTCATAGAAAACACCTCAACGTCAAAGGATAGCTGTATTATACCATTCCGGTCGGAGGCTGTCAAACGGAAAAAACAATCGCCGGGGGAGGCCCCCGGCGACTGTTTATGTGAATGGAAAGAAATGAAAAAGTCAAAGTTGAATGGGCCCCTGTTCGGTATAGGGCAGCAGGGAGATCTCTAAGTTGCCGTTGCGGGTGCGCAGCTCGTCCAGAAAGGCCTTTTCCTGGCTCGCATCCTTCATCTGCACCTGATAGGACAGGCGGAACATGGAGCCCATGCCGGTGGTCTTGACGCTCAGAGGCTCCGCCTTGTTCAGGTAGCGGGCAAAAATCTCGTCGAAGACGCCGTTGTATTCCAGCGTCTCGGGAATCGTGATTCGCAGAAGCTGGTCGGCCCGCATGGACTTGTGCTCGAAGAGCTTCGCGCCGGAGAGCAGGAAGTACACCAGGGCCATCGCCAGGAGGATCAGCGTGCCATAGGCTACAAAGCCCATGCCGAAAGCCACACCGGCAGCCATTGCGATCAGCACGGCCACCAGCTCGTCGGCAGTGCCCTGGGCGGAACGGAAGCGGATCAGGCCGAAGCAGCCGCCGCCCAGCGCCACGCCGGCGCCGATATTGCCCTTGACGAAGGTGATGACGAAGGCCACCGTCACAGGCACCAGCGTCGTCACCACGAAAAATCTGGTGTTGGCCCAGATGCGGAAGGACAGGATCCAGGAGTAGAGCAGACCGGCAGCCAGCGCGATGGCCGCCATCAGGAAAAATGCCTGGGCAGTGACGGAAGAATTATAGATAGACTTAAAAAACTCGGTAAGCATCATGGTCGTCCTTTCTGTGTAATGACGGCTGCTTTAGGAGGCGGAGCGCAACACCCGCTTTGCCAATTCCCGGCGGTAGGCCTCCCCGTATTTGGAGAAGCTGGCCTTATAGATCCCGGCCTCGCTCAGCGCCAGGGAGAGCCAGAGGGGCATCGCGCTCTGGACCTTGATCTCTAAGATCGCGCTGCCCTCCTCCAGAAGGGGGGTGCCCTCCATGGAGCGGGTCAGGTCCAGATTTTCCGTCCGGTAGCGGGGATTCCGGTCGATGGTCAGCCGCAGGTCCCCGTCGGTCTCCACATAGGCGGTCCTGTCATAGATAATGAGGCAGCTGGGCTGGAGCGTGCCGTAATGGCACCGGAAGCTCTTGAGCTCGCGGCTGATCTGCCCGTCGGGCAGGCCGCTGGTGTCGCCCCGGACGAAGCGGGCCGCCTCGTCGAGGGTGGTCTTGATGCGCCGCTTGTAGACAGTGCCGCAGCACTTCCGTTTCAGCTCCAAAAAGACCGGAGAGTTTTTCGTGGCCCGCCCGTAGGTCCGCAGCCGCAGCTTTTCCTTGAAGTCCGGCTTCTCGATGGAGGCCCGGATCAAGCGGTAGTTCGGCGTGTCATAGTAGAGAGATGCTATGGTGGTCAGGCCGAACTGGTCCTCATGCATGTGGCCCTCCATAGCCCGGAGCAACTGTTCGATCTGGGTGCGGCTGAGGATGTATTTCATTTCGACGCGCTGCATCACCGCAATGGGGTTTTCCGCGTTGACGGTGGTGGGTGCAAAAGCGGACTGCATCATGTTCAACGCCTCCCTGTTGTTTTCTATGGAAATCATAACCGGGAAACCTTAGCCTGAACTTAAATAGACCTTGATACCGGAATATTTTTTTGCTATAATATAGAGCAGTGCAAAGGAGGAATGGAATATGCTCCAGGAAGACAAGCTTCTGATTGGCGTGGGCGAAACACCCGCCTTTCTTCTGCCCAAGATGGCGAATCGCCACGGGCTGATCTGCGGCGCCACCGGCACCGGCAAAACCATCACCCTCAAGGTGATGGCCGAGTCCTTCTCAGACCTCGGGGTCCCGGTGTTTCTGGCGGACATCAAGGGCGACCTGGCGGGCTGCGCCAAAACAGGCCAGCGCTCCGAGGCCGTGGACAAACGGTTGACCAAGCTGGGTCTGGACCCTGAGACCTTTGTGTATCATCCCTTCCCGGTCCGCTTCTGGGACGTCTTTGGCAAGAGCGGCCACCCGGTCCGCACCACCGTCAGCGAGATGGGCGCGTCGCTGCTGGCCCGCCTGCTGGACCTCAGCGACGTGCAGGCCGGGGTCCTGAACATCGTCTTCCGGGTGGCGGACGACAAGGGCTGGCTGCTCCTCGACCTCAAGGACCTGCGGGCCATGGTGGCCTATGTGTCGGACCACGCCCAGGAGCTGCTCCACGAATACGGCAACGTCTCCCGGCAGTCCGCGGGGGCCATCCAGCGGGCCCTGCTCCAGTTGGAGGACGCCGGCGGCGACGTGTTCTTCGGGGAGCCGGACATCCAGCTCTCCGACTGGTTCCAGTGCGATGAGAAAAACCGAGGCTATATCAACATCCTCCACTGCGAGAAGCTCTATCAGTCCCCCCTGCTCTATTCCACCTTCCTGCTCTGGCTCCTGGCGGAGCTCTTTGAGCAGCTGCCCGAGGTGGGGGACCCGGAAAAGCCCAAGCTGGTCTTCTTCTTCGACGAGGCCCACCTGCTCTTCAAGGGGGCGCCCAAGGCCCTGGTGGACAAGGTGGAGCAGGTGGTCAAGCTGATCCGCTCCAAGGGCGTGGGCGTCTATTTCATCACCCAGCAGCCCTCCGACATTCCGGACGCCGTCCTGGCCCAGCTGGGCAACAAGGTCCAGCACGCCCTGCGGGCCTACACCCCCAACGAGCAGAAGGCGGTCCGGGCCGCAGCCCAGGGCTTCCGGCCCAACCCCAACTTCGACACCCGGGAGGCCATTCTGGACCTGGGCACCGGCGAGGCCCTGGTGAGCTTTTTGGACGAGAAGGGCCGCCCCTCCGTGGTGGAGCGGGCCACCATCCTTCCGCCCCAGTCCCTGATGGGCCCCATTGACGACGCCCGCCGGGAGGCGGAGATCCGCTTCGACGAGCTCTTCGGCAAGTACGAGACTGCCGTGGACAACGAATCCGCCTACGAGATCATCACCGCGGACCGGGAGAAGGCGGCGGAGGAAGCCGCCCAGGCCGAGGCGGAAAAGCAGGCGCAGAAGCAGAAGGAGCTGGAGGAAAAGGAGCGGGCCAAGGCCGAGAAGGAGAAGGCCAAGGCCGAAAAGGCCAAGCAGGCGAAAAAGAAGAACTCCGTGACCGGAAAGGTCGCCAACTCCGCCCTCAACGCCGTGGGCCGGGAGGTCGGACGCTCCTTTACAAGAGGGCTCTTAGGGGTCCTGAAAAAGTGGTTCTAATCCTAAAAAAGTGGTTCAAATAATTTGAATGGAGGAACTCCTATGCTTGTTCCCGTATTGCTCTTTCTTGTCGGCCTGGTCTGCCTGATCAAGGGCGGCGACTGGTTTGTGGACGGCGCCAGCGCCCTGGCCCGCAAATTTCACCTGCCCGAGCTGCTGATCGGCGCCACCGTGGTCTCCATCGGCACGACCCTGCCGGAGGTCATGGTCTCCACCCTCTCCGCCCTGGAAGGCCATGGAGAGATCGCCTATGGCAACGCCATTGGCTCCGTCATCTGCAACGCGGCCCTGATCGCCGCCATCACCTTGGCGGTGCGGCCCGGCAGGGCGGACCCCAAGACCCTGAAGCTGCCCGTGGCCTTCTTCTTCCTGGCGGCGGCCATCTACTGCGTGGCGGCCTACCTGCTGGGGAGCTTTACCCGCCTCATCGGCTTCATCATGCTGGCGGTCTTCATCGCCTACATGATCCTCACGGTCCGCCAGATGAAAAAGAACCCCCAGCCCGAGGCCGGGGAGGAAGCGGAAAAAGAAGAGGACATGCCCACCTGGAAGATGCTCCTCTTCCTGGTCCTGGGAGCGGCTCTGATCGCCGTCGGCGCAAAGCTGCTGGTGGAAAACGGCACGAAGATCGCCGAGGCTCTGGGCGTTCCTGAGTCCGTCATTGCCCTGACCTTTGTGGCCCTGGGCACCAGTCTGCCCGAGCTGGTGACGGCCATCACCGCCCTGGCGAAGGGCCACAGCGACCTCTCCCTGGGCAACGTCATCGGCGCCAACGTCTTCAACCTGGTCCTGGTCAGCGGCCTCTCCGTGACCCTGGCCCCCTTCGCCGTGCCCCAGAGCGCCACCATTGCGGGCTATAATTCCAGCCTGGTCCTGGAGATCCCCTTGATGATCCTGGTCATGCTGATTTTGACCCTGCCTGCCCTGCTCAAGGGCAAGCTCTCCCGGGCCCAGGGCATCCTGCTCCTGCTGATCTACGCCGCCTTCTGCGCGGTGCAATTCACGCTGTAAGCCTTTTGCAGCGCGGGCAATCTGCCCGCCCGAAGCAAGCAAAGTCCGTAGCGCGGGCAATCTGCCCGCCCGAAGCAAGCAAAGTCCGTAGCGCGGGCAATCTGCCCGCCCGAAGCAAGCAAAGTCCGTAGCGCGGGCAATCTGCCCGCCCAAAGAACGCAAAGTCCGTAGGGACGGCTCTCAGCCGTCCGCCGCCCCCCCGAGGTGATACCATGTACCTGAAAGAGAAGCTGATCCGAGCCCTGAAGGTCAAAAACGTCCTCTTCCTCATCGCTGGGATCTTCCTGATCCTGGTCTCCGTCTATTACTTCACGGTCATCCTCGTCGAGTATTACGGCGACTGGTTCACCATCCGGCACGCTCGCGGGATGCCGGGGGCTTTCCGGGATTTGGGGATCGGCCTGCTGCTGATCCTGTGCTCCCGGGTCTCCCGGAACCTCGTCAACGACGCCAGTTTCTTTTCCAGGTATTTTGAGGGCGACCTGAGCGGCTACATCGAGTTTCAGGAGCTGGCGGAAATCACGGGCAGGAAGCTCCCCCAGGTCCGACGCCGCCTGAAGCTGCTGCGCCGCCTCTACATGAAGAAATTCCAATTCTCCTGCCCCGAGGGCCGCAAAGAGGAGCTGGTAGAGCTCTACAGCAAAAAAGTCACCTGTACCTGCCGGAGCTGCGGCGGCGCCATGGAGAAGCGGGTGTATTTCACCGGGGAGTGCCCCTACTGCGGCAGCTCCGACCTGACCGCCCGGGTCGTCTCCGGCGAGCATTTCTTCTGCATCTATGACGACAAGAACCGGCGGGTCAACGACCCCTCCTGGTATCGGGGCCGAAACCTGACCGGGCGGCAGCTCCTGCTGGCAGCCGGACTGATCCTTGCCTTTACTGCGGCCCTCATCTCCGCCATGGTGTTTTTCAGTAAGTTGTTCCGAATCAACGATGACGCATACATCAAGGAGCGGTTCTGGAAGCTCCTGCTGGACGGAGGGCACCCGGTCTCTTATGAGCGGGTCCGGGAGGAGATGGGATACGATATGATCCTCTGCGCCATGATATTCGCTGCGGTGTTTCCCGCCTTCCCCCTCCTGTTTGCCAGGCTGCTGGGCATCAGCCGGGCCATTCGCTTCTCCCTGTTCTTCTCCCGCATCCCGGACCCCTACGTTCCGGTCCCCGACCTGGGGCTGGCCCGGAGCGTCTCGCTGCTTTCCTCCCAGCTCCCGCCCATTGTCGCGCTATCCGGCCTGTCCGGCGCGAAGAGGGGGGACCCGCAGCGGGAGCTGCGCCGCCTGGTCAAGGCGCTCCGGGAGGGCTATCTGCGGGGCTGCGCCCCGGAGAAGCACGGCGGCCCCCTGCGCATCGGCCTGGCCAAGCGGATCGTCAAGGACCGCTGCCCCAACTGCGCAGCCCCCATCACCGGCGCAGTGGACGAGAACTACAGCTGCAAATACTGCGGCAGCCTCATCATGTCAGTCATCCGCAAGAACTAAGCCCCTCTGTAGGGACGGCTCTCAGCCGTCCGCCGTCCCCCGTAAAAACCTCCCCTGTTTACAGGGGCACAACAGTCCGGGGGACTGATGTGTATTTCATCGCCGTTGCGGCAGCTGAGCTGGCGCAACTGGCATCCTTCGGCAGGGGACCGGTCGCAAGGCCGGTGGAGGGGTCCGTCCCGACGACAGACCGTTCCCCCCACAATAGAATAATATAAATATGGACAGATCCGCGTGAGATTTCTTGCACAGAACTGTCCATAAATATTTCTCAATGGGATTCCTTCATAGATTGCACCAGCGCGATGACCGCGGCCTTCTGTTTGTCTGTCAGACCGTCCAAATCGACCAGGGTCTCCTGCCCGGGGGTTTTCCTGCCGAGCAGATAATCCGTGCTGGTGTAAAACAGACGCGACAGGGAAAGCAGTACCTCCGTACTGGGGGTACGTTCCCCTGTTTCATACCCGGAGACGATAGACGGCGACACGCCAAGCCGCTCTGCGATCTGTTTTTGGGAAAGTCCATACTTGCTGCGCAATTCCTTCAGTTTTCCCGGCAAGCCCTCAATCATTGTGTTTCACCTCAACACTTATTGTAAAGTGCATAGGTGTTGGAAAATAACACAAAAAGTGTTGACAATGTGAATTTTTTGTGCTATAAATAGACATAGGGCACTCATTCTGTGTCGGATAGAGTTGTTATAACACACTTAAAGTGTTGTAAAGGTACGAAGAATCATTGTATGCATGAATCAAAAGGAGGTTATTCATGAAAAAGCACCTGTCCCTGTTCCTGGCCCTGCTCCTGTTGTTCTCCGCGCTTCTCGCCTTCCCCGCCGAAGCCGAACAGCCTGAACCGATGCAGGAAGACACGATGGTTTCTACCCGTCAGGAAATCCAAGCCCCCCGCGCAACCGACCTGTATGGCACAGGTGATTCCGTTATGGTAGTCCCTGGCGACAGTTCCTGCTCCCACATCTATAAGTACACTCCGAGGAGTGCGAGCCTGCACGGAAAGTGCTGTACGAAATGCGGCTATACAGTGGTCTGTTCCCATACTTCATTTAGAGTTATTGGTTTTAGTTCCACACAGCACTATCTTTTCTGCGGAAATTGCGGAGATTTTACTTTGTCGCACATAAAAAAATATACTCCGTGTAATTCAGCATATCATCAAATATATTGCAGTGTTTGCTCATGGTCCGATATTGATACGCATACATGGATTGTAAAAAATGGCGTTTGCCAGTGCAAATATTGCAAATATAGGTTTATAGGTTAAACTGAAATAATTCTCTATAGGTGACGTCGGGAACGGTTCTCAATGTCACGTTTTCACCTTGCCGCAGCGACCGCCGATCACGGCGGTCGCTGCGGCAAGCTTATTTCTGCGGGCATTCGCTGATTTTTTCTGCGGACATTCCCTGCTGCGTTCCTCGACTGCTGCATCAGTTTTCGCCGTAATCGGGGACCGCGGACGTCTGCGAGCCGCCCCTACAGGCAGGATAGCCTTCCCCCTCGGGGCACAACAGGCCGGGGGACTGTTGTGTATTTTATCACCATTTGCGCAGCTATGCTGCGGAAATGGTATCCTACACGAAATAGGTGGCATCGGGCGTCTCACGGAAGTCCGATGACGGATGAGGGGCATCCGCGCGTGGAAAGGCGGACGTCTGCGAGCCGCCCCTACAAAGCAGGCCCCCGTAGGGGTCGGCCCCTGAACGACCCGTTTTCCGTTTCGATCCGTTGTCCCGGGGCGTCGTAGGTACCGCCCCCTACGATTTTTTCGCTGTAGGGGCGCTCATTGAGCGCCCGGTCCGCCGCAGGCGGACAATTTGCCGGAGGCAAATCCAACACGGTCCCGAAATGGTAACGCGGCTGGATCGTTTGCTGACGCAAACGATTGTTTGCTTCGCAAACCGGGCGCTTGATAAGCGCCCCTACGGCGTCATACCGCCGTCCCCCGCCTGTAGGGACGGCTCTCAGCCGTCCGCGTTTCCACGCCGTAGGGCGGCCAGACCCTGGCCGCCGCATCCTCCGCCTGTAGTAGCGGCGCACAGTGTGCGCCACGGGGCCACCTGAAGAGGACGGAACGGACATTGCGGGCAGATTGCCCGCGCTACAATACTCCCCCGGTCCGCCGCAGGCGGACAATTTGCCAGAGGCAAATCCAACACGGGCCAGAAACGATAATGCGGCTGGATCGTTTGTTGACGCAAACGATTGTTTGCTTCGCAAACCGGGCGGCTCATCCGCCTACAGCGGATAAGAGCCGCACCCTACAGCACAGCCCGGAGGCATCAGGGGATGCCTCTCTATGACGCAGCGGCTGCGGCGCGGCGGCAAACTTCCTTTGGCACGTAGGGAGCGCTGCCCTCGTCGCTCCGGCGCCGGTACGGCGCCATTTGCCGCCGGCGAATCACGGAAAAAATGCATTCTGATTGATAGAAAAACCTTGACAATCAGAAAATGATGTGGTAATATTTTAAGGCTGATTGTGTCAAGTGAGTTGCGGGTGTAGTATAACGGCTAGTACAACAGCCTTCCAAGCTGTGGGCGTGGGTTCGATTCCCATCACTCGCTCCATATACGCCAGTAGCTCAGCCGGATAGAGCAACTGCCTTCTAAGCAGTAGGTCGGGGGTTCGAGTCCCTCCTGGCGTGCCATCAGCTTCGTCGGTATGAGAGACCATTCACCACGATTCCCAAACCACTGCTTGCTGACAACTAAATATGGTGGGTGTAGCGTAGTTGGCTAACGCGTCAGATTGTGGCTCTGAAGACCGTGGGTTCGAGTCCCATCACTCACCCCATACAAAACGCCTTCCCCGGTGCCACAAGCCGGGGAAGGCGCACCAACAACCGGACAGGTTTCCGCCCGTCCGCGCAGCACCCCGACAGCGGCGCAAAGTAGGGGCCGGGTTCTCCGGCCCGCTGCATCCCGAAACCGACCCGCCATTGCCAGATATTGGGATGTCGCCAAGCGGTAAGGCACCAGACTTTGACTCTGGCATTCGCAGGTTCGAGTCCTGCCATCCCAGCCAAAAAGCCGCGAAGCGGCTTTTGGTCAAGCCCTCGGCTTGACCCATCATGATCCGTTAGCTCAGCCGGTAGAGCAACTGCCTTTTAAGCAGTGGGTCCGGGGTTCGAGTCCCCGACGGGTCACCAGCAAAAAGCTCCTTTGCTTCGGCAAAGGAGCTTTTTGCAATGATATCCGTTCCTGGCGGAACGGGTGATATGCCTTCGGCATGATATCGCCCTTCGGGCGGTGATATACGCCTTCAGCGTATGATAAGGAACGGATATCATATCATACGGCCTTGACCGTATATCATATCGCGTCAGCCGGAGTTGCCTGTCCTGAAGCTGCCGAATCCTTCCCTTATGCCCTGCGAGATGGGAAAAGACTTCTTTCTCAGCGCTGTCAACACAGGCGGAAAAAGCTATGGCCTTGCAATCGCCTTTTCCGGCAGCTATGTGGAGAAAGACGAGAGCCAGTTCCGGGATGTACAGTTGGAATACGACTTTGAGCGGCACCCGAGGCCGACGGTCCCCTTGAAACTGGAAAAACGGCAGACCCAGGATGGGCGCTGGACTTATTACGCCGAAGCACCGCAATTCCAAATTCCTCCTGCACCCAAAACAGGGCTGCCAATCCAAAAAGCGATCCAAGAGCAGTTCAAGCGAGCAATCGGCTTGCGCTTCACCCCGGAAGGCAACGGCAGGAAGCGGCTGGACGTTACCGTCCATTTCATTCCGCTCAGGAATCCGGCGGGACAGTGCGCCTGGTGCGTCTGGCGCTTTTTCGGAAGCAAGCAGGCCTTTGTTCAACAACACAATCAAACCTGGAGTGCACACCAGCCTTATGGCGCGGCGCTCTTGGACGAAAATGAACTGGAGTTAGACGACTGATTGGAGCGGGCACAGTCACGGACCGACGGCATCTTTTTGCATGACCGTTCCTGAAAAGAGCTCTTTTGCCGGAAGGCGGAAGAGCTCTTTGCAATGAGAACTGAAATTTTGAAAAAGTTTCCCGCTGGCTGAGACATTTCCGCCGGAAATGCGAGTTAGCAGGTGGGAAGAGAAAGAAGGTGACACGGTTGGAGGACAAGGAGATCACGGCCCTGTTCCGGACGCGCTCGGAGCGGGCCATTGAGGAGCTGGATCGGGCCTATGGCCGTCTGGTGAGGACCCTCGCCCGCAACTTCCTCGACGACGCCCGGGACGCGGAGGAGGCGGTCAGCGACGCCTACCTGGCGGTCTGGAACTCGATCCCGCCCAACGAGCCGGAGCAGCTTCGCCCTTACGTCTGCCGCGTCGTCCGAAACGTCTGCGTCGCCCGGCTGCGAAAGCTGACGGCGCAGAAGCGGGACAGCGCCTGCGACGCCGCGCTGGACGAGCTGGCAGAGCTGCTCCCCGCCAGAGAAACGGTGGAAACGATGTACGACGCCAAAGAGCTCAGCGCCGCCATCGACCGCTTTCTGGACGCGGCCTCCTATGACGACCGGTATCTGTTCATGCGGCGCTACTGGTACGCCGACCCGGTTTCCGAGATCGCCAAAGCTATGGGACTGGGTACGCACCGCGTCACCGTCCGCCTCTCCCGCATCCGAAAACGTCTATATGACTATTTGAAGAAAGAAGGTTTGCTGCAATGAACCGGGAACAAGCTTCTGAGATCGTCGGTCTGCTGTCGGACCGGCACGTTGAGGCCGCCGCGCGGTACGCGCCCCCGGCCGCATCCGGCACACCGGAAAGGAACACAACAATGAAACTGCGTCACATTCGCAGACCCATTCTGATCGCCGCGGTGTTCGCCATGCTCCTGGCCCTGGCCGTCACTGCCTACGCCGTCGATCTGGCGGGCTTCCGGCAGACGGTGCGCGTCTGGCTCCACGCCGAGCGGCAGGAGGCGGAGCTCTGGGACACGAGCGAGGCGGGCGTCTATACGCTCATCTTCCCGGACGGGGAGAAGTACGTCATCAGCGGCGGGAAGGGAACGGAGGACGGGACCGCCGTGCCCATGTCCGCCGAGGAGATCCTGGAGCTGTGGGAGAACAACTTCGAGATCCAGAGCGACAGCGAGGGGCGGGTCTGGTTCTGCTGCCGGGACGGAAGGCGCGAGATCACCGAGCTGTTTGACGAAAACGGCATGGCGGACGTGACCTGGCAGAACGGGGAAAACACCCTGACCTACCGGGTCAAGAACCGCGGCGACGGGACCTTTGACTTCTCCCTGGTCAGCGGCCTGCCCGTCACGGCGATCCCGCCGGAGACCTGAGCTGCTCGCCCCTCCGGGAGCGAAATCTGACATCTTGTTTGCCGAACTGTATCGATTCGGTTGCAGCGGCGCACAGTGTGCGCCGATAGAGGGGCGACTGAATAGAGACGACGAACCAAAAAGCGGAGAGGCGCCGTTTTCGGCGGCCTCTCTGCTTTTTGCGTGCCAACAGGGACGGGTCTTTATGGCATCCAGGAACGCCCTCCGTGTGGCTGATTTCAGAGTGGAAGCGTTCAGATTATAGATTGATCCACAAAGCGGGGCGCACACCCATGGAATCGCTGCTGACGAAGTAACCGTTCTCAAAGACGGAGCCGCCAAAGCTGACGCAGGCAGCGTAATTGGAATAGATGCCGGGCGACCGCAGCCACCACCTGCAGGAGGGCCTGCCATCCGCCTTGTAGTCATTATTTGTATACGTTCTTTGACTCTTTGCATAGTCAGTGGGTGCGCAGCGCCGGGCTTCCTCGGAAGAGAATAGCTTGTACGCCTCCGGGATGCTCAACAGAAATACCTTATCTTTGGTCGGCTTACCGGGATTTGTGGAGATGTACGGCTTCTTGTCCGCAGACACCGGCGTCTGCAAAATCCGTTCCCGTTCCTCTGCCGTAAAGGCCTCCTGCAAAAAATCCCCTGTTCTTCTCCCGTTCAGCCAGCCTCGCAGACTGCATTCCGCCCAGGTTGTGTAAGTAAGCGTGACGTTGTAGGGCTTCGCGTTCAATGCGTATCGGCTGATCAGCAGCGCCCGGTCCTTCTCTTTTTTCAGCACCAGCCATTCAATTGGCCGCCGCGTTCCCTTTTCTGTCTGAGGATAGCTGCCGAAGAGGACGTTGCCGTTTTCCAGCCATGTCAGGGAAGTGCTTTTCGGGATGCTAACCGCCTCCTCCCGCGCCGTAGGAGAGCTGACTTCCGCCGCCTCCAGCTCCGGGACAGCCTCAGCTTTTAGGACTGTCCCTGCGGGCTTCGTCGCTTTTCCGCGCTCAGGCAACGACGCCGCATCCGCTTCCCCGGCTGCGCCGGAGCCCTCCGGCTCTGCTTCTTTCTTCGGCGCCGGTGCAGGCTTGAGCTTTTCTTCCGAAGATACCGGGAGTGCGCAGTAAGGCGCGACATGCTCCTCTATGAAGTCATGGGGAAGGGTCGATACGCTGTGATAGGGATTCTGGTTGATTCCTTTGTATGCCGCAACGGAGTCGTCCCGCAGGATCCCGGCAACCAAAAAGAGCTGTTTGATATCCTTCACACACTGCCGATCAAAGCACCCGCCATCCACGTTTACGGTCATCAGATGGAAGGGCCTGCCTTCGCGTTCCCGCTTCTGCCGCTCTTTTTCGATACAAATCAGCTCCTGGGCCGTCACGCAGTCCGCGTTGATTTCGTTTTCGTCCAGGAACCCCGCAGTGAAGGCCTTTCCCACAAAGAAGATGACCCATTCGGCTTCGCCGATCAGATTTGGCACATCCAGAATAAAATTGCCTACGCCCTCTAAATTGGAATACCAAATGTTCCCGTATTCGTGCTCCGGGTCCAGATCCATGATCCCCTTAAAGGTGATAGCAGTCTGTGCGGTCTCTCTTCGGTAGCAAAGAAAAATCCGGCAGGGCCGTGTCGTCCCTCTTTTCCGATGTGCCATATGGACACCTCCGTTCGCCAAAGCAATTCTCTATCATACAGTGTAGCAAACCTGAGGATAAATGTCAATACTGTCTCCAAAACCGAAAGTCCGGTCGAATTCTGTTGACGGATTTCACGGGCGGACGCTGGCAGACCCGCCGCTCCGAGCCGGACTGGAAATACCGCATGGAGCCGGAAGGTGACAACGTGACAACGGGGACGGTTCTCCGTGACACGTAAGTTAACATAAAAACGTGACAAGGAGAACCGTCCCCGTTGTCACATACGGAAACACGGTGCGGAAAGGGGAGCTTCATCCCACTTTCGCACCGTGTTTTTTTGTTACAGCAGGGCCCGGACGGCCTGCTCCCAGTCCGTGTCGATCAGCACGACCCGTTCCCCGGCGTGCCGGAAACCTTCGAGAAAGGCCCGGTTCTCCGCCTTCAGCCGCTCCGGCGTGCAGTCGCTGTCGTCCAGCCGGGCCTCAATGTCGGAGCCGTGGCGCAGGATAAGGTCAAAATTCGCGTCGATGTAGTCCTCGGTCATCGCCAGGCAGAGGAAGCGGAGGGAGGGCAGATAGCGCTCGCCAAAGTCCTTCCGCCAGTCGAAGGGCACATAGCAGCCCTCCACGATCAGGTTTTGCCGGTTCTCAATGGCCGTCTTGATGATTTCGCGGACGATGGGCCAGAGGTAGTCTGTCAGCGCCTCGTCATCCGCTGGGGTCAGGGCGGTCTGCCCGCTGCGGATCAGGCCCATCTTCAGATGGTCGATGGAGAGGCAGGGGAAGCGGTACCGCTCCAGAAGCCGCTGGGCCAGCAGGGTCTTCCCGGTGTGGGACGCCCCGGTGAGCAAGAGGACCATGGGCGGCTCTCCTCAGGAATTCAGATACCGGACCGCCTCGGTGGCGGCTACGGCGCCGTCGGCGGCGGCAGTCACAAGCTGCCGGACCTCCTTGGTCCGATTGTCCCCCGCCACAAAGACGCCGGGGATGCGGGTGCGGCAGTTTTCGCCTGCCACGGCATAGCCGGAGGCGTCCAGCTCCACCAGCTCCCGGAAGCTCTCGTTCTCCGGGACCCGGCCCACGGCCACGAAGAGGCCCTGGACCTCAAGGCTCCGCTTCTCTCCGGTGCGCTTGTCCGCCACCTCCACGCCGGTCAGGCGCTTGTCCCCCAGCAGGGCGGTGACTTGGGCGTTCAGCACGAGCTCCACGTTCTCCTTCTCCCGGAGCAGGGCCGCGGTGGCCTCCTCGCCCCGGAAGCCGTCGCGCCGGTGGATCAGATAGACCTTCCGGGCCAGCTCCGCCAGATAGAGGGCGTCCTCCAGGGCGGTGTTGCCGCCGCCCACCACGGCCACGTCCCGGCGGCGGAAGAAGTTGCCGTCGCAGGTGGCGCAGTAGGACACGCCCCGGCCCGTCAACTCCTGCTCCCGCTCCACGCCGAGCTTCCGGTTCTCAGAGCCGGTGGCGAGGATCACAGCCCCGGCCTCGTACTCGTCCCGGAGGGTTCGGACCAGCTTGGCCTCGCCCAGGTCCTCCACCCGGACGACCTTCTCCAGCCGAACCTCCGCCCCCAGCGCTGTGGCCTGGGCATAGAGGCTGTTGGCGAAGTCGGTCCCGGAGATGTGGGCCGCGGCGGGGTAGTTCTCGATGTCGGGGGTGTTGATGATTTGACCGCCCCAGGCCTTGGCCTCCAGCACCAACACGGTTTTGGCCGCCCTGCGGACGTAGATGGCCGCTGTCAGTCCCGCGGGACCGGCGCCTGCAATGATTACGTCAAAGTGTTCCATACCCGGCCCTCAGGCTCACCGGAGCATGGCTTCGAGCTGCTCCTTGGGCACCAGACCCACGCTGCGGTCGGCCTCGGCGCCGTCCTTGATGAGGACCACGCAGGGGATGGAGGACACGCCGTACTCCTGGGCCAGGTCCATATTCTCGTCCACGTCGATGCCGACGACCTTCACGTCGCTCCGCTCAGCGGACAGGGTCTCCAGAACGGGCTTCAGCATCCGGCAGGGGCCGCACCAGGTGGCGTTGAAGTCCACCAGAACGGGCTTGTCGGATTTCAGAACGACCTCTTCAAAATCTGCGCTTGTAATTTCATGGATCGCCATGTTTAGTTCCTCCTTAGTAATTTTTTATTATTTGTTGGGAAACTGCCCGCCTTCGGGGCGGCGCTGTTTACAAACCGATGATAACATAGCCCGGCGGGCTTGTAAAGCCCTTTTTTCACGGTCCGCATGAGTTTCAGCAAAGGAACCTGCCCGCCTCACAGCAGACACCGGATGTCCTCCTCCAGCTCCATGGGGTCTGCGATGGGGGCCAGACGGCGAACGACCCTGCCGCTGCGGTCCACCAGGAATTTGGTGAAGTTCCACCGGATGTCGCCGGGCTCCTTGCAGGTGGTACTGATCTTGGTGATGGCGGCCATAGCGGCCTTGTTCTTGAAGCCCTGCACCGCCTCGTCGGCAGGGGCCTGGGCCTTGAGCTCGGTGAAAAGCGGGTCGGCATTCTCGCCGTTTACGTCGATCTTGCGGAACTGGTCGAATTGGGTCTTGTAGATGCCCGTGCAGAAGCTGTGGATCTCCTCGTCCTCGCCGGGCGCCTGATGGCCGAACTGGTTGCAGGGAAAGTCCAGGACCTCGAGCCCCTGGTCGTGGTAGGTCTCGTAGAGCTTTTCCAGAGCCTCATACTGGGGCGTGAAGCCGCAGCCCGTGGCGGTGTTCACGATCAGCAGGACCTTTCCTTCCAGCTGAGAGAGGGGAAAGCGCTCGCCCTTGCGGGTCATAACGGACAGTTCAAAAAGAGACATGATGGATTCCTCCTGCTTATTTATTTTGTTTACAATTGAATTGTATCAAATCTATACAGAAATGTCAAGAGGATAATTGTAAACGATTTGAAAACAACAGAATCTGAAAGGTGCGCGATCGGAAGACGACCCGGCTCCGCGCTGGAATTCTACCCGCTTTTCGGGAAGCATATACTCCCCCGGGGGTGATGGCTTGGGAAAGGGGCGGACGCTGGTGCGGGGGACCCTGCTGCTGGCCCTGAGCGGGCTGGCCCTGCGGGGCCTGGGGGTCTGGTTCCAGAGCTTTCTGGCAGGCCGGGTGGGGGCCGAGGGGATGGGCCTGCTGCAGCTGGTGCTGACGGTGGGCGGCTTTGCCGGGACCCTGGGCTCCGCGGGGGTTCGGGTAGCAGCCCTCCAACTCACGGCCCGGGCCTGGGGCAGAGGGGACCGCCCAGGCGTCGCTGCCGCTCTCTTTGCCTGTCTGCGCTACGGCCTGCTGGTCAGCGCCGCCGTCGGGGCGGGACTGATCCTGCTGGCGGGGCCGCTGAGCCGGACGCTGCTGCGGGAGCCCCGGACGGCCCTGGCCCTGCGGACCTTAGGCCTGCTGCTGCCGCTGCCGATCCTGACGGGGGTGCTGCGGGCCTGCTTCACCGCTTGCGGGCGGGTGAAGACCCTGGTGGGGGTGGATCTGGGAGAGCGGCTGGTCTGCGCCGCCCTGACCCTCCTGCTGCTGGCGGGGGCGGGGGAGAACCCGGCCCTGGTCTGCGGGGCGGTGGTGGCGGGGAGTTACGGCGCAGCCGCCTTCTCCTTCTGCGTGCTCTTCCGGCTCATGATGCGCTCCCTGCCCCGGCGGGGCGAGCTGCCGCCCGTGGCCCGGCGGGCCGTCCCCCTGGGTCTCAACGACGCCCTCCGCTCCGGTCTGGGGACCGTGGAGCAGTTTCTGATCCCCCACGGTCTGGAAAAAAACGGCTCCCGCCACACGGCCCTGGCGGCCTACGGCACCGTGTCGGGCATGGTGTTTCCGGTGCTCTGGTTCCCGGCGGAGCTCATCTTCTCCCTCTGCGAGCTGCTGGTGTCAGAGCTGGCCCGGCTGCTGGCGAAAAAAGAGCACCGCCGCCTGCGGCGGCTGGTACGGAAAAGCCTGGTTCTCACGGGGACCTACGCCCTGGCGGTGGGCTCCGCCCTCTGGCTGGGCGGCGGCCTGCTGGGGCAGGCGCTCTTCCACAGCGCCCAGGCGGGCCGGTATCTGCGCATTTTCGCGCCAATGGTCCTGTTCCTCTACCTGGACGCCGTGGTGGACGGCCTGCAAAAGGGCCTGGGCCAGCAGCTCCATCTGGTGCGCTACAACAGCTTCACCAACGTCATCGACGTGGCGGGCCTCTGGCTCCTGCTGCCTCCCTTCGGTCTGGCTGGCTACGTCTTCACCTACTGCCTGTCCCACCTGGTCAACTTCTTCTTGAGCCTGAGAAGGCTCCTGCTCGTCGCAGCCCAGCCGGATCTGTGCGAAAAGTAATCAAAAAAGATGAATTATTTGAAACCTTTTTGTGGGTTTCTGGGTCTTATAGACAGACAGAGTGAAAGGGAGGATCGGCATGGAGCGGGAGGACAAGTTTGCGGCGCTGTACAAGAAGCTGCTGCGCGGCTGCTTTGAGCCGGACCCCCGACGCGCCGCGGAGACCCTGCGGGCGGTGCTGGAGCAAATCTTCCCGACGCTGCCGGAGCAGATTTTCCCGGCGCTGCCGGAGCCGTCGGAAAACCCTCTGGAAAATCGCGGCGATTTGTGATAGAATCAACCATAGAAAAGAAAGGGAACCAGGTGAACCGTATGAAAGAGAAGAATTGGAACCGAGGGGGACGGACGATGATTGCTCCGGAGCTGGTGGCACGGGCGAAGGCCGGGGATCAGGCCGCCTTTACGGAGCTCTACGAGCAGACCAGCGCGGAGCTCTATCGCGCCATCCGCGCTATGGTCCGGGACGAGGACCTGGCCTGGGACATCCAGCAGGACACCTATCTCCGGGCCTTCCGCAGTCTGGACAAGTTAGAGGCCGACGGGGCCTTCCTGTCCTGGCTGCGGCGCATCGCGGTGAACGTCACCGCCACGGTCATGGCAAAACGGCTTCCCACCACCTTTACGGACCTGGCCGGGGAGGACGAGGCCCTGCCGGAGCTGCCGGACACAAGCCTCGAGAGCCAGCCGGAGCTGGCCCTGGACCGGCAGGAGACCTCCCGCCTGGTGCGGGAGATTTTGGCGGGGCTTTCGGAGGAGCAGCAGCTTGTCCTCGGTATGCGCTACTATGAGGATTTGAGTATCAAGGAGATTGCCGAGCTGCTGCATCTGCCCGTCGGTACGGTCAAAACCCAGCTCCACCGGGGCCGAAAGCGGGTGGAGACGGAGGTCCGGGCGCTGGAGCGGCAGGGCGTCAAGCTCTACGGCCTGTCCCCCCTGGCCTTCCTGCTGCGGCTGCTGCGGCGGCTGGAGCCCGCCGGAGAGACGGAGCGGCAGGTCCTGCGCACGGTCCTGTCCAGGACCTCCTCCGCGGGCGGCAGGGCCCTGTCCGGGGCCGGAACAGGCGGCGCCGCGCTGACGGGAGCCTCCGCGGGCAGCACGGCCCTGACCGGAGCCGCGGGGAGCGCGGTCGGCATGACCGTCACCACCCTGAGCCCCCTCAGAGCCCTGCTCAGCGGCACCCTCGGCAAGCTGCTGACAGCGGCCCTGGCCGTTGCTATGGTGATTGGCGGCATCTGGGTCTGCAACCGGCTTTTGAGTGTCTCTGCGCCGGAGATTGGCATCTACCAGCCCACGGAAACGCAGGCCCTCTCCTCTGCCGAGGACCCCCGCATGACGACGGAGCAGCTGAAGTCCGTCATGCCGTCCACAGAGGGCGGCGAGGATCCAAGCACTCCGACAGAGGATGAAAGCGAGGCCGAACCTTCGGAGGACGAGAGCGAAGCCGAACCGCCGGAGGCCGGTAAAATGGAAAATCCCTTCTTCCGCGAATCCGGTTCCTTTGACGACAGCATCCTGGCTGCGATTTACAACGGGCCGTTTTCCGGCGACAGCCCGACTCCTACGGTCGTCTGGAACGAGGGAGAGCAGGACCGATTGCTCATATATCCCCGCTATGCCGACTCGGTGGTCAGCGCCAGGCGGATCGTCTACGTTACCGGAGAATACGAACAAGAGTACCCAATGATTGAAGAGAGCCCGGTGTTTTCCACCGTCTGCGGGGAGGAGGACTGCATCGGAGCCGCTCTGGAACGGCCAGAGGATGCGCCGTGCTGGGTCATCACAGTCCAAGCCCCCAACGGAGCGGAGGGAAGCTGGATCCTGTCCAAAAACAACAGCTATGGAACGCCGATTTACGAATACCTGACAGACGAATCTGCCGTCGGCGGAGAAGAGCATGTTGCAACAAATTACGCAACAGCTTTAATCATTTTGCGCGAGCTTGGTTATGTCACGCCTTACTTTCAGGACGAATTTGAGGAAAGCAACCCCTACGTCTTGCTCGGCAAGAGCTTGACGCGGTCCGCCGCGTCCCTGCCCGAACAGTTCGGCCTCGAGCCCCTGGTCTTGTTAAACAACAGGCTTGTTGACGGCGACAGCGCAGTATGGTTAGATCGGGAAAATCAGATGATCGGCGATACCTGTGTGCTTGAGGCCGCCATGGTTCTTGAGCATTACATGGACGAGATGTATGAATCATTCGGAGATGATTATCCAGAGACGTTGGAAAGCAAAGTCGCGTGGCAGGCGGAACGCTTCGCAGAGGAACGTCTGCTCAGCTGCAGCGGGAGAGTGGCCGCTGAAGGCGAAGAGCTGCATTTCGACCTGTCCGGTCTGCTGGTTTACAACCACACCCTGGCTGCCAAGACCGTCTCTATCTCAGTCAACGGTGAGGAAGTCGGTGAATTTGCACTCACGGAGGGTGACTTCTTTACTGTGATTCCCCTCGACTGTATGGGGCTGCCCGGCGACAAGCCGGTCCGGGTGGAGCTTCGCGTACTGGAGACGCGATTCGGTACGCCGGAACAGGCCTTGCTTTGGCTGCTTCCATTTCTGGGCAGTCCTCTCAGCGGAGGGAGATAATACAGAGCTCCCATAGAAAGCGTTGAAAAGCTTCAGGCTTTCTATGGGAGCGCAGGATCAGTCGGCTTCGGAAATCTGATAGAGCAGATCGGCGGCCTGCTGGCGGGTCAGCAGGGACTCCGGGGCGTCCAGCAGGGCGGCGGGGACGGCGGTCTCGCTGTCGGCGATCCGGGCGGCCAACTGCGCCGCCTCGGCGGCGGTGATGGGCTCGTTGGGCCGGAAGACCAGGCCCTCCGGGCCCTGTTCCCCGGTGATCAGTCCCCGGCGCAGGGCCGAGGCCAGATAGGGCCGCAGCCAGGCGGCGGCCTCCGCCTCGTCGGCGAAGCCGGAGGTCCGCAGGCCCACCTCCGGCTCAATGCCCTCCAGGTCCATGAGCATTGCCAGGAAGTCCCCCCGGCTCACGGTCTGCTCCGGCCCGAAGCTGAGCCTGTCAGAGATGAGCTCGCCCCCAAAGAGGCCGGTCTCCCGGAGCCAGAGGGCCGTGAACTGGGCGTCCCGGTCCAGATCCGCGTAGGTCTGGGCGTCGGTGGGCTTGCGGATGGTCACGCGGACGGTGGCCGGGGCGGAGGTGTGGCCCGCCTCATCGGTAGCGGTGAAGGTGAAGCTGTCCTCTCCCACCTTGTTCTTCTTGGGGGTGTAGGTGTAGCTGCCGTCGGGCCGCAGCTCCACGGTGCCACGGCGGGGCTGGTTTACCAGCCGGTAGGTCAGGGCTCCGTCCCCGTCGTCGGTGGCCCGGAGGGTCCCGTTGTTGGGCAGGTTGCGCCAGGTCTCCAGCTTGCCGGACTGGGCCACGGGGGCCTCGTCCTCCGTGTCCTCCAGGTGGAAGGTCAGAACCGTCTCTGTCCCTAAATGCCCGTCCTCTACGGGCAGGAAGCAGAGGGCGGCCTCCCCGCCGGAAACGGGCTCCAGCCGCAGGCGGCAGAGCTCAGAGCGGGGCACGGCGTCCCCGGCCCGGAGCTCCCGGTCCCCGAGGAGCACCCGGGCACGACCCTGGACGGGCAGCTCCGTCAGAAAAACGCCGTCCAGATCAACCCGGGCGTCCAGGTCCTCCCGGGAGAAGCAATAGAGACCCGTCTCGGCCTCCGGCGCGGGGGCGTCCGCAGGCGCGTCCGCCGCCGCAGGCAGGGCCAGGACAAAGACGCCGACGAACAGCAGCGCCAGCCGCAGAAATAGCTTGTGGGCTTTCATAAAAAAACTACCTCCTTCAATCAAATCGTCGGAGGTAGTTTTCTCTGTTTTTAGAAAAGTATACAGCAGTCAAAGGAAGAAGTAAGAGCTAAGAAGTAAGAATTATCCCATTCCAAACCTCTTACCTCTTACTTTTTACTTCTTACTTTTTCTTCGCGCCGACCTTCGCCCACAGCTTGAAGCTCAGGGGCCAGATGGCTCCGGCGAAGACCACCATGCAGAAGTAGCGCACAGCGTTCCAGTACAGGTCGTCGGAAATCATGGCAAAGACGGCTTTCAGCCCGATCTTGATGCCCATGAGGAGGGCCAGGCCTAAGACGAGCTTGCAGATCTGGCCCAGGAGGGGGGCCTTCTCGGAGAACTGGGTCTTCCGGTCCGCGGTGTAGGACACGAGAATGCCCAGCACGCTGCCCAGGAGGGTCCAGGCGTTCTTCAGGGCGTTGCCCCAGTTGCTGGTCTTGGTGATGGGGTCCATGAGCTGGACCTCCGCCGGGAAGGGATAAAACTCCACAAAGGCCAGGTAGCCCAAGGTGATAGCCAGCATGACGAAGAGGAGGCCGTACATAAAGGCGCTGCTCTGTTTCGCCTTCCGGAAGAGGGGCCAGAGGACCAGGACCACTACGACGCCTAAGGCCAGGCCCACCACTACGTCGGAGAGGTAGTGGGCGCCTAAGTACATGCGGGAGAAGCCGATGAGCAGGACCAGAACGCTCAGACCCACCCAGCGCAGTACGCTTTGCTTTGTGCAGCGGGCGATGCCCAGGAAGTTGCAGGCCGCGCCCTGGGTGTGGCCGCTGGGGAAGGAGTAGCCGGTGGCGCCGCTCTGGGCGGATTCGACCACGGTGAAGGAAGGGTCTCGGACCCAGGGACGGGGGACGCGCCAGATCAGCTTCATGGTCTGGGACGCGATGGTGCCCAAAAAGCCTGTGGAGAGGAGGTAGTAGCCCTTCCACTTGTCCACGCACCAGAAGAAGAGGATGGCGGCCACCATGAAGACCGTTTCCTCCCCCAGGAAGGTGAAGGCCTGCATGATCTTGTCCAGAATGGGGATGCGGATGGATTCCAGGGCTTTCAAGATTTGCATTTCCATATTGGTTCTCCTTTTTTTCAGAGTTTTTCGTTGGGGAACGCCACCTCATCCGTCAGCGCCTGCGGCGCTGCCACCTTCCCCTCAAGGGGAAGGCTTAGTAGCGAGGCTGAATATAGGGCGACTTGGATTCCGGGTCCGGGCGCATGTGGATGCCCGAGACGATGCCCATGGACAGGAAAAGGGTGATGATGGAGGAGCCGCCGTAGCTGATAAAGGGCAGGGTCAGGCCGATGACGGGGAAGACGCCGATGCACATGCCCACGTTGATCAGGATCTGGAAGATCAGCATGGAGGCCAGACCGATGCAGATGAGGCGGTTCATATAGTTGGGGGTCTTCAGGCCCACCTGGACGCAGCGGCCCACGATGGCCGTCAGCAGCAGCAGGGTGAAGAGGCAGCCCAGAATGCCCAGCTCCTCCCCGATGGCGGAGAATATGAAGTCCGTGTGCTGGGCCGCGATGGCGTGGTTCTGGAGCATGGTGCCCTTGAACAGGCCCTGGCCCGAGATGCCGCCGCCGGAGAGCATGGCAATGGAGCGGTTGGTATCCCAGCGGACGCCCTTGCCCTCCGGGTCGATGGAGGCGTCCCAGAACATCAGGATGCGCTCCTTCTGATAGTCCTGAATGAAGTACTTCCAGAGCAGGGGGAAGACAGCCGCCGCCAGCACCAGACCCGCCACGAACCACCAGGAGCGGACCCCGCCCACGTAGGCGATCACCAGGAAGATGAAGAGGAAGACCACCGCCGAACCGGCGTCCCGGGAGATGACCATGATCAGACCCATCATCAGAAGGGTCTGGAGCACGATGGAGCCCACGGAGCGCACCGAGCTGAGCTTGCTGCGGTTGGTGTTCATGGTTTTGGCGATGCAGATGACGAAGGTGATCTTGCAGATCTCGGCGGGCTGGATGTTGACCGGCAGCAGGGGCAGGTCCAGCCAGGCCCGGTTGCCGGTGTTGTCCTCCACGCCCCAGACGTAGAGCATCGACAGGAAGAGCACGTTGAAGACCAGCAGGAGCTGGCGGTGCTCCGCTAAAATCTCAATGTCCAGCAGGGAGACGGCCACATAGAGAAGGACCCCCAGCACCAGGGCCGCCGACTGGACCACCAGATAGCGGGAGGAGCCGCTGTAGCGGGTGGCGCTGGCAATCATGACGATGCCGAAGAGGGTCGCCGCAACGCATAAAAAGAGCAGGAGTAGGTCGCCCCGCCGGTAGAATTCCGTAACGCCGTTCCAAAGCTTCCGCACAGGCAGACCTCCCTTCCCCGCAGATTTACCCTATTATAACACTTTTCCCGGACGGTGTAAAGGGGATTTTCATGCAGAAAAGGGGCCCTCCAGGATCGCCACGTAGGGGCCGATGCCCACATCGGCCCTGCCCGTCTTTTATCAGGAAAAGAGGGCGGATGTGGGCATCCGCCCCTACAGGGTACGCGGAAAAGGGGCCCTCCGAAGAGGGCCCCTGGGGTGCGGGTATTGCGTGATCGCTTCAGTCCGGAATGAACACGTAGAGCTGGAAAATGAACTGCGCGTTGTCTGCCCAGCCGTAGGTGGTGAAGTTGTCCTTGTAAAACTCCAGAGCCTGCGGCTTTGCACTGTCTCCGGTGCCATAGACGGCGTTGGTGCTGCGGACAAAGACCGTTCCGGCATCCTCGTCCTTGACCTGGAGATACCACAGGCTGTATTCGTTGGGCGTAGCCTCCAGGCTCATGCCGTTACCGGTAGGCGCGGAGGTCAGGTATTTGCCGTCTGCCGTCTTGAGATAGAAGTTGACGGTGTCTCCCTCGGGATACTGCACGGTGAGGATCGCAGTCCCGTCTGCGGGCGTCAGCTCGCCGTGGTCCGCCGTCACCGCAACGCCGGGGATCTTATTGCCGTTCAAGGTGTCGCCCAGAGCCTTGCCGGAGGTGGGGTGGTAAATGACAATCTTGTCGCCCCCGACGATTACAGTCCGGTTGCCATAGAAGCCGCCGAGCTGCTGGAGCTCCTCCAGAGCCGCAATGGCGGCGTTCAGGGCGTTGGCAGCCAGAACGATGTCCTTCTGGGTCTTATTGGGGTCGTTGAGCACAGCCAGGGCGGCATCCAGGGCCTCGTCCAGGGCGGCCAGGGAGTCCTCGGTGTAGAGGCTGCGGTCAATGGCCTGGGCGGCGGCGATCGCGTCCTCCAGGATGGAGCTGTCCAGCTCCGCTGCGTAGACGATCAGCTCGTCTCTGCTGCGGACACGCAGACGCTTCAGGTACAGGCTCGGGTCTACGTCGCCCACCTGACCGTCCGCGCCGCCCGCGTCGTCGTCCACGTCGCGGGAGCCGATGCCGATGCCCTCGATCATCATGCCGACCTCGGCGTTGGCAAGGGCAGTGGAATCCTTCTGGATGTAGGCGTTGATGAAGAACATCGCCTGCTCGCCGGAGCCGTCGTCCACATAGATGCGGTCGATAATGCCGGAGGTCTCATGGATCTCGGTGATCATGCCCGTGACCTTCATCAGGTTGCCGATGTTCTCGTCGGCCATTGCCTCGGCGCAGCTGACTTCCATGGGCTCGACGGGGGCCAGGTCGTTGGAGATGACCTTGATGGAGCCGTTGTAGTCCACGCCTAAGTTCAGCTCGATCTCGCCGCAGTAGTAGGTCACGCCGCCGTGGACGCGGACCTGCTCGCCGATGAAGTAGTAGCCGGAGACGGGGAAGCAGTTGATGCCGCGGGTCTCGTCCTGTACGTAGATGCAGTCGAAGAAGGCGGTGTCCTTGTCGTAGTCGGAGGCGTTGGAGGTGATGACGCCCTCCACGGTGTACTCCTCGCCGACCTCGCCGTTGTGGACCTCGGCAATGGGCGTGATCTCGCCCTCGAAGGGGCCTTCCTTGATGTAGTCTAAGATGTTGCAGACCAGCATGTAGTTCTCATACTGCATACTTGCCGGGTCGTCGGTCTTCAAATCGTAGCTGGAGATGAAGGTCGCACCGGCGCAGACCAGGAAGCCGCCGCCGGAGAGGGGCTCGCAGGTGACAAGGGAGAAGGTTCCCATGTCCGCCATAACGGGATCGTTGGCGTAGTCGAAGGTATCGCTGCCGTCGTAGTCGGCGACCCAGGTGGTGGCATAGGGGGAGATCAGGGTGGTGACGTCGGCGCCCTCCTCGATGGTGATGCCGGTGCCGTTGTACCACTGGTACTTGCCGTTGGTGGTGAGGTAGATGCCCTCGGTGAAGGGATGCTCCCCAACCAGGTTTCTGCCGTTGAAGTAGACGCGGTAGGCCGCGTTCTCCTTGCGCTCGTTGTCCACCACGATGCCGCGGACAAAGCGGGTCTTGGCGCCCACGGCCTCGTTGACCAGGTTGGACAGGGTGGCGGAGGCGTAGTTGTAGGTGTCCTGCCCCTCCACCAGCTCAGCGTAGTCGTAGCGGTCAGACTTGCAGAAGTTCAGGATGCTGCCGCCGTTGGCAGCGTATTCGGCCAGAGCGTCCAGCTCCTCCTGGGTCCAGACGGGAGGCTGCGTGGCCTCGTTGATACGCGGCACGGTGAGGAAGACGGCCTTGTACTTCGCCAGGTTCTCGGCGGTCATCTCGCCCTCCTCCAGGTACTTGCAGATGATGCCGCGGTCCGCGCAGATCTGCAGGAAGGGGCCCTCGCAGTTGGCGTAGTCGCCGGAGACGTAGAAGTTCTTGTGGCCTCTGTCCAGGGCGACGTAGGTCATCATCTCGGGGGGATAGGAGGTCTCGGTGATGGTCTTGGTGTAGCTCAGCTCCTTGCCCTTGTAGACGACATAGAAGGTGACGGTGATCTCATAGGTCTTCTTGGCGGGAGGATCGGTGGGCGCGGGGGTGAAGGGGATGTTGAGAACCTCGCTTGTGCCGGGCTCAACGGCGCCTTCAAGGCCCTCGGCCTCCGCCAGGACGCGGCCCTCGGCCTCGACCTTGTAGCCGTGGAAGAACAGGGTTTCGCTCTCGGAGCCGTTGGTCAGCTTGGCGATGACGGTCTCCTCCTCGCCCTGGGCGGCCACGGAGGCGCTGGTCTCCAGGTCCGCGGTCACGGGGATGGCTTCCTTGGTCCAGACGGGGGCGGTCACGGCGATGGCGCCGTCGGCCTCGACGACCTTGACGTAGTAGAAGCCCTCGGAGTTGGGCAGCTCGAACTCACCCTTCCAGTAGCTGTCGTTGACAGGGATCTCATGGACGACCCTGGCGCCCTCGCCGATGATCTGGATCTTGGCAATGGCGTCGCCCGCGTCGGGGTCGTTCACCGTGAGCTTGACCTTGACGGTCTCGGGCTGCTCGTCCGCTTCCAGGGCGGCGATGTCGCCCAGCTTGTAGGTGACGCCGCCGACCTCCAGCTCGTAGTAGATCTCTAAGTTCTGGTCCTCGGTGGCATAGACGCGGCGGGCGTCCAGGGCCCGGTAGACGCCGATCTCGGAGAAGTCGTCGGTCAGGATAACGTCGCGGCAGGTGTTGGAGTCGCCCCAGCCGCCCTTGTGGTTGTCCTGGTTGTTGGTGGGAGCCACGTGCCAGCCCATGGACAGGGCGCGGTCATACTCGGCGTAGGAGGGGAAGTAGGCGCTGCCGCCCACCTTGCCCTCGCCGTTGCCGACCTCTACCAGGTTCAGCACATCGTCGCGCTTGGAGGTGTAACCGGCGAAGTTGCCGAAGTTGCCGAAGGTAACGCCCGGGTGGTTGAACTGGGAGACCACGGGGACCGCGTTGCCTTCCTCATCGAAGGGGATGTACTTGGTGGCGTTGACGCCGGTGACTTCCGCGCCGTCGCGGGTGGTCACAGCCTCGGCGCCGTCCACGTTCAGGCCGTGCTCGGCGTTGGACATCAAATCGTTGTACAGGTGCATTCCGGCGTAGGAGGTCTTGTTGTTCAGGGCGCTGTTGTTTCTGGAGACCACGCCGTAGGTGTTGAAGGTGTTGGTGTGGCCGGGACCGCCGGACCAGGTCATCTCGTAGCCGTACAGGCAGATCAGGTCCTCATACAGCTCGTTGTAGGCCTTGGCGGTGGCGCGGGCCTCCTCCCACTTGGTCATGCTGTTGTCGGCGGTCTTCAGCAGGGAGCTGAGGTCGTAGTAGCTGGAGGTGGTGGCAGTCTTGGAGGTGTCAAAGTAGTTGGAGTGGTCCGTGACAATCATAAAGTCCACGTTCTCGGCTCCGTGGGCGTGCTCATAGGCGTCCTCTAAGGCGCCTGCGCCGTCGGAGTACTCGGAGGTGTGGGAGTGGACCTGGCCGAAGTAGAGGGCCTCGCCGGAGTCGCCCACGTAGAAAAACCACTCCTTGACGACGGTTTTGCCGTCGGCCCGGGTGATCGTCACCTTGACGGTGTGCTTGCCGTCCTCCAGAGGCTCGGCGGGGACGTAGAAGATCCTGCCGTCCTCGAACTGGGCCTCCACGGGTTCGCCGTCCAGCAGCATCTCATAAGTCACACCCTCCAAATCTTCCTCCAGACGGCGGTTGTACTTCTTGTCGAAGCGCATCATCATGGAGGCGATCTCCGCACGGGTGGCGGGGTCGCGGGGCTTCAGCTCGCCGCCGCTGCCGGAGATGATGCCGATGGCGACAGCCCACTGCATCGCGTCCTTGGCGAATTTGCTGATCTTGCCGTTGTCCGGGAAGGCGGAGAGATCTGCCCGCTCGCCGGTGTCAAAGCCGCGGTAGGCGGCGTAGCGCTGGAAGAAGACGGCGATCTCCTGGCGGCTCACGTCCAGCTTCCGGCCAAAGGTGGTCTCGGTCTTGCCGGCGGTGATGCCGGTCTCATAGGCCCAGAGGATGGACTTGTAGGCGTAGCCGTCGGGCTTCAGGTCGGTGAAGGGGTGGGTCTCGATGGTGGGCTCGGGCGAGCCGTCCATCCGCCAGAGGATGTTGACGAACTGCTCCCGGGTCACGTTGCTCTTGCGGCCAAACTCGGTGTCGCTGATGCCGCTCATCAGGCCCAGCTCCACCACATAGTCCACGGCCTCGGTGTACCAGCCCTGGGACACGTCGGTGAAGCGCTCGATCACGTCCACATTGTCGGGCAGCGGCGCCTGATTCCAGACGCCCAGATTGCCCACAGCCACGGAGATCTCAGGCTGCTGCTCCTCCCCGGTGGCGGAGCTGGGGAGCGGGGTGACGCTCAAGATCTGGGGCTCGTCCACGATGTCGCAGGCATAGGCCGCGTCATACGCCTTGCCCAGCACGTTGGCGGCGCTGACATGGACGGCGAGCATCCGGTAGCCCACCAGCTCCTCGGAGGGGATGGTGAAGCTGCCCTGCTTGCCCACCAGCTCCACCGCAGAGACGCGAGTGGGGCTGTTGACCTGCTGCCCGTTCTCGTCGATGGTGGAGCAGAAGTACTCTGCCTTCACCTCGGTGACGTCGCTGGCGTCGTTCAGGGTGAAGTTCACAACGCAGTCCGCGCCGATGGCGGGCCGGATGTTGTCGAATGCCACGGTGGGGTTGGAGACATAGCCGCAGCCGTCCCGGTCCTCCACTTCAAAGAAGTTCATCGCGAAGATGTCGGCTTCCTTGGGCTTGAAGGACCAGCCGCTGAACTGCTCGTCGTAGAACTCGATGCAGCACTTGCTGGAGCCGTAGCGGGCCGCTACGTTGTACATCACGTAGCCGCCGCTGATCTGCTCTAAGGTCCAGTGGATGTAGCCCAACTTTTCTTCCTCTGCGGGCTCGGGGATGAGGTAGATGTACTCCTCGTTGTTGACCTCGCCGTTCTCGTCGGTGTAGTTCTCGGGCATTGCCAGATACAAGCCGTTGTTTTCAAAGGCGTACCAGGTGGTGCCGTCCGTGGAGCCGACGGTGACGGTGAAAATCAGGCCGCCGTCGCTGATGTCGTCGTAGCTCAGGCGCTGTTCCTCGTTGAGGGTGGCGGGAGAGGCCAGCAGGCCCCGCATCTCGTCGCCCATCCACTTGGGCTGGCCTAAGACGGACTTGCCCGCGTGGTTGTAGACGACGTAGGTCTTGCCGTCCTCCGGCACGGAGCCGGGGTCCAGCACGTCGCCGACCCGGCCGTCCTCATCGGCGTCGGTGGCGGCGATGCGCATCTGGAAGAGGTCCGGGGTGCTGCTCTTGTAGTAGTAGGGGCTGAACTGTCTGCCCTGGTACTGCTCCAGATAAATGTCGCTGCCGCCGCTCTGGACCTCGGCGTTCTTGATGTTCCAGTAACCGGCAAGACCGGCCTGGTCCGCAACGAAGGTCCATTTTGCGCCGGTCACGACGGTGTCGGAGAGCGTCAGCTTCCGGTCCTCTGTGGCGCAGACGTACTTGCCGCCGATGACGAGATAGTAGTCATCGCCGGACTGGATGAAGTGCACGACAGCCGTGCCTCTGGGCAGGCCCTCCAGGCCCTTGCCGTCGGTGGTCGCGGTGGCCTCCAGAGCGGGGGCCTGGCCGCTGCCGAAGTCCGCGCCCATGACGAAGCCGCCGGCGTTGTAGATGACGCCGTAGCTGTCGTCCGCGGGCAGGCCCGAGATGAAGGTCACGGCGTCGCCCTCCTCCACCGCCAGGGAGATGACCGGCAGCAGGGAGAGGACCATCGCCAGCGCCAGCAGCAGGGCCAGTGCTTTGGTCAGGGTTTTCCTCATAGCGTTTCCTCCTTTTTATTTTACAGACGACACGCCCCGGGATCCGGCAGCCGCCTATAATGGTACTTGTATCATAGCACAGTTTTTTTCGGATTGCCACAGGTTTTTTCGGAAATCTTTGTGGATTTTGGCCCCTGGGTGTGGTATAATGGCTTCGATTTCAGGAAAGGGTAATTGTCATGAACACCGAGGTATTGATCTGCCCTGTCTGCGGGGCGGCGCTGGGAGAGGCAAGCGGGGCCCTCCGCTGCGAAAGGGGCCACAGCTTCGACCTGGCGCGGGAGGGTTATGTCAACCTGCTCACCGGCTCCCGGCCCGGAGATGCCCGGGGCGACAGCAAGCAGGCCGCCCGCTTCCGCCGGGACTTTCTGAACCGGGGCTACTATGCCCCCCTGCGGGACGCGCTGACGGAGCGCTTTCGCGGAGGTCGCGGGTCCCTGTTGGACATCTGCTGCGGCGAGGGGTACTATACGGCGGCTCTGGCCGCCCTGCCGGGCCTGCAGGTCTGGGGCTTTGACCTGGCCCGGGAAATGGTGCGGCTGGCGGCCAAACGGCACAGCGGCGCGACCCTCTTCGTGGCGAATCTGGCCCGCATCCCGGTCCGGAGCGGAGCCTTCGACGCGGCGACCCTGCTCTTCGCCCCTTTTCAGGAGAAGGAGCTGCTTCGGGTCCTGAAGCCCGGCGGGCGGCTCGTTCTGGCGGTCCCGGGGCGGCGGCATCTCTTCGGGCTGAAGCAGGCGGTCTACGACAGGCCCTATGAGAACGACGAGGCCCTGCCGGAGGCCCGGAGCCTGCGGCTGCTGGGGACAGAAAAAGTATCGGAGCGCATCACCCTGCAAAGCCCGGAGGATATCCAGGCCGTGTTCCGCATGACGCCCTACTATTACCGCAGCTCCCCGGAAGACCGGGCGAAACTGGAGGGATCGAATACTTTAGAAACAGAAATCGAATTCATTCTCGCGGAATATGAAACACCATAAGGAGGACCTGTCATGAAAGTCACTGAACGCTTCTTGAAGTACGTCGCCTTCGACACCCAATCCAACGAGAGCAGCGAGCGCTGCCCCTCCACGGAGAGCCAGAAGCTCTTAGGCGCGGCCTTAGTGGAGGAGATGAAGGCCCTGGGCATTGCCGACGCCCGAATGGACGAGCATGGCTACGTCTACGGCTCCGTCCCCGGCACCGCCGAGGGTCCGATCATCGGCCTCATCGCCCACATGGACACCGCGCCGGACTGCTCCGGCACGAACGTCAAGCCCCGCATCGTGGAATACAAGGGCGGGGACCTGGTCATCAACGCCGGGCTGAACCTGGTCATGCGGCCCAAGGACTTCCCCAGCCTGGACCGGAACGTGGGCAAGCATCTGATCGTCACCGACGGCACCACCCTGTTGGGGGCTGACGACAAGGCCGGCATTGCCGAGATCCTCACTGCCGTGGAGGAGCTGCTGGCCGAGGGCGGCCCGCGGCTGTCCCTGCGCATCGGCTTCACCCCCGACGAGGAGATCGGGCGGGGCGCGGACCGCTTCGACGTGAAGGGCTTCGGGGCGGACTTCGCCTACACCGCCGACGGCGGCACCTTAGGGGAGATCGAGTACGAGAACTTCAACGCCGCCGCGGCGACGGTGAAGTTCAAGGGCGTCTCCATCCACCCCGGCAGCGCCAAGGACAAGATGGTCAACGCCATGCAGGCGGCCATCGACTTCCACACCATGCTACCGGCCCAGGAGCGGCCCGAGCACACCGAGGGCTATGAGGGCTTTTCCATGCTGGCCCACATGGAGGGCGGCATCGAGGAGGCCACCCTGCGCTACATCATCCGGGACCACGACCGCTTCAAGTTCGAGCAGAAAAAGTCCCGCTTCCAGATGATCGCCAGCTACCTCAACGAGCGCTACGGCGCGGGCACCGTCACGGTGACGCTGAAGGACAGCTACTATAATATGAAGGAAAAGATCCTGCCCGTGATGTACGTGGTGGAGCGGGCCAGGGCGGCCATGCAGGCCGCCGGGATGGAGCCCGTGGCCGTGCCCATCCGGGGCGGCACCGACGGGGCCCGGCTGAGCTTCGAGGGCCTGCCCTGCCCGAACCTCTGCACCGGCGGCGAGAACTACCACGGACGCTATGAGTACATCCCCGTGGAGGACATGGAGCGCTGCGTGCAGATGCTCAAGCACATCGCAAGGCCGTGAAGCACCTGGCCCCTGCCTGCTTCCGGGCCTTTGTCTGCGCCGGAAGCGCCTGCCCCGACAGCTGCTGCCGGGCGGGCTGGGAGATCGTGCCCGACGAGGAGACTTTAACGCTCTATCAAAATTTGTCTGGCGCGGCAGGTGCACGGATACGGGCTGGGATCGTTCCCGGCGCAGCCTTCCCCTTGAGGGGAAGGTGGCATCGGGCGTCTCCCGCAAGCCCGATGACGGATGAGGTGGCTGCCGAGGGAAGCAGCTATGTATCGGTGATATACAGCGCTGCACAGACGTCTAATACAGACCCCCTGCTGCGGCAGGATGAAGCCAGGGTCTGCACCCTGCTGGACCCGGACGGCCTCTGCTGCGTCCAGAAGGCCTTCGGTCACGAGGCCCTGTGCCGGGTCTGCCGGGAGTACCCCCGCTTTCACCGGGAGTTCGGCGGTCTGACGGAGCACGGTCTCAGCCTGAGCTGCCCCACGGCCTGGACCCTGGCGGTCTCCGCACCCCCCACCTGGGAGGCGTGGGAGGATGAAGCGCCTCCCGTCCCCAACGAGCTGGACGCCGAGGCCTACCTGCGGCTGCGCAGGGGCCGGGACCTGGCCTTGGAGCTGCTGCTCCGGGAGGAGCTGCCCCTGCCTCGGCGGCTGGCCCTGGTCCGGCGGCTGGCGGCGGCCCTCCAGGCCGCCCCAGAGCGGATTGTGCGGCATGAATACTCCATTCGCCTGCGCCGCTGGAGCTTCCTGCGGGAAGGCCCACGGAGCGTCGGCCCATCCGTGGCGGCGCTGGCCCGGCGGTTTTTGGCCCTGGAGATCCTCTCCCCGGCGTGGAAGGACGCGCTGGAGCGCTTCGCCGCGCTGGCGGAGGCGGGGCAGCTCCCGGCGGAGCTCCGGCAGCCGGAGCAGTCGGAGGCCTACGCCCGCTGGCTCTGGTACGAGCTCTATAAATACTGGATGGACGCCCTGGACGACGGAGAGCTCCTGGGCCGGGTGGACCGGAGCCTGGACATGCTGCGGCTGGGAATGGCGATGGACCGGGCCCTGCCCGGGGAGGGGCCCTTCCTGCGGCGGCTCAGCCGGGAGATCGAGCACTGCGAGGAGAACCTTGCCGCCATGCTGGATGCCGAAATTCTCAAAAAGCCTTGACTTTTCAGGGGATTTGTGTATAATGGGCCCAACGGCCTGTCCGTATCAAACAGAAAGGAAACTGAAAAACATGAAAAAGATCGCAAAGCTTTTGGCTCTGGTTCTTGTCCTGTCCCTTATCTTCTCCCTGACCGCCTGCTCCAAGTCGGGCAAAGGCATCGTCGGCACCTGGAAATACTCCATGAACCTCAAGAAGGCGATGGAGGTCGCGCAGGAGAGCGGCGAGTCCACCGGTCTGGAAGAGCTGGGCGAGTCCTTCATGAAGGCTCTGGAGGACCTGGACATGGTGATGGTCCTGGAGCTCAAGGAGGACAACACCTACAAGTTCTACATCGACGAGGCCTCCGCGAAGGCCGCTGCCGAGGGTATGGTCTCCAAGATCGCCGAGATCCTGCCCAGCCTGATGGCAAGCATGTTCGGCATCTCTGAGGACGACCTGATGAAGCAGCTGGACGCTGCCGGCATGACCATGGACGACCTGATGGAGCAGACGATGGGCGAGATCGACACCGAAGAGATGGTCAAGAGCATTGCCGACAAGACCTCCGAGGGCACCTACCGTTATGCTGACGGCAAGCTCTACCTCACCGAGAAGGACGCTGTAGAGAACCCCGCCGACTATGCCGTGGTGGAGTTGAGCGGCGACGAGCTGCGCATCACCGAGGTCGCCGAGGGCGCCGGATTCGACGAGTACAAGGCCCTTCTGCCCCTGGTCTTCAAGCGGTAAGACAAAAACGCGGCCTCGTGCCGCAAAAAGCAGACGCCGATGCAGATCGGCGTCTGCTTTTTTTGCCAGTTTTGTATATTTTTTCCGGCGGCGGGCATACTGTCAGCGGAGGTGCATACGCATGAAATGGAAACAAACCATCAAGGAAATGGCCCGGGAGAAGGGTTACTGTGTCGCACTGGCCGTCTGTCTGGCGGCGGTGGTGGTCTCCGGCTGGCTCTTTGTGCGGAGCCTGCGGGACACGGACCAGGAGCTGGCCCAGCCCGAGGCCGTACAGGCGGCGGTGCTGCCCACCCTGCCAAAAGCTGTCAGCGCGGCAAAGCCCGTGCCGGAGGCCCCGGCCCAGCCCGTCAGTCCCCAAAACCCCGCGCTCCGGGAGGATGAGGAGCCCCAGACCCCCGCCGAGGCGCCGCAGCCCTCGGACGACGCGCCTGTGGCGGCTTCCGAGGCCCCGGTCCGGGCCGCGGCGGCCTTTTCCCGCCCGGTGGAGGGCGAGGTGGTCCTGGGTTACAGCATGGACCGGCTGAGCTATAACCCCACGACCCGGGACTGGCGCACCCACGCCGGGCTGGACCTGGCTGCGCCGGAGGGCAGCGAGGTCCGGGCCGCGGCGGAGGGAACGGTCCTGTCCGTCTACGCCGACGAGCTGCTGGGCCAGACCGTGACCGTGGAGCACAGCAGCGGGGTCGTGACCCACTACTCGAATCTGGCGGAAGCCGTTGCGGTCTCCGCCGGGGACCATGTGACTGCGGGCCAGACTCTGGGGACCGTGGGACGGACCGCCCTGGGAGAAGTCGGCAGCGAGCCGCACCTGCACTTTGCCGTATATAAAAACAACGTCCCCCAGGACCCGGCGGCCTATCTGGCCGGATAGGCCGCCCCTCCCGGCAACGCAAAAAGCAGCCCTTGCGGGCTGCTTTTTGTATGCGGCGGCGCTGCCGCCGCGTCGGGGGGTGAGGTCAGTTGGCCTCGTTGGAGATCATATCGGTCGTCACCTGGGACTCGGGGCAGGCGGTGAGGTCGTAGTCCCGGTAGACCGTCAGGCCGGAGCCTGCGGGGATCAGCTTGCCGATGATGACGTTCTCCTTCAGGCCCACCAGCTTATCGACCTTGCCCTTGATGGCGGCCTCGGTCAGGACCTTGGTGGTCTCCTGGAAGGAGGCAGCGGACAGGAAGGACTCGGTGGCCAGGGAGGCCTTGGTGATGCCCATGAGGATGAGGGTGGCGGTGGCGGGGCGCTTCAGCTCCAGCCCCTCCTCGCCCGCGTCGATGCGGGCCTGGATCTCGGCGTTCTGCCGCTTGATCTTGTCGTTGGCCTCCTCGAACTCCACAACATCCACCTGGGTCTCGGAGAGCAGGTCGGTGTCGCCGGGGTCGTTGACCTTGACCTTGCGCATCATCTGGCGGATGATGACCTCGATGTGCTTCTCGTTGATGTCAACGCCCTGCTGGCGGTAGACGGCCAGGACCTCCTGGGTCAGGTAGTCCTGCACCTTCTCCTCGCCGCGGATGCGGAGTACGTCGTGGGGGCTCAGAGGACCGTCGGTGATGCGGTCGCCCTTGTGGACTTCCTTGCCGCTCTCCACCCGCAGGCCCACGGAATAGGGGACCTGATACTCCCGGACCTCGCCGTCGTCGGAGGTGACGGTGATGGCGCGCAGGGCAGTGCGGTGGGAGTCGTCCACAGCGACGATGCCGGTGGTCTCGGAGATGATGGCCATCTTCTTGGGCTTGCGGGCCTCGAAGAGCTCTTCAACTCTGGGAAGACCCTGGGTGATGTCGTCGCCGGCGACGCCGCCGGTGTGGAAGGTACGCATGGTGAGCTGGGTGCCGGGCTCGCCGATGGACTGGGCCGCAATGATGCCGACGGCCTCGCCCGGGTCCACCAGCTTGGAGGAGGCCAGGTTCATGCCGTAGCAGCGGGCGCACACGCCGCTGCGGGCGCGGCAGCCCAGGACGGAGCGGACATAGACCCGGTCAATGCCGTGGGCCAGGAAGCGCTTGGCGTCCTCTTCGTGGAGCATCTCGTCCTTGGAGTGCAGGAGCTCGCCGGTCTGAGGGTCCACCACGTCGTTCACGGGGAAGCGGCCATGGATGCGCTCGCCGAAGGTGGAGATGACCTGTCCCTTCTCGACGATCTCCGCCTTCCAGGAGCCCTTGGTGGTGCCGCAGTCGTCCTCCCGGATGATGACCTCCTGGCTGACGTCCACCAAACGGCGGGTCAGGTAGCCGGAGTCGGCGGTACGCAGGGCGGTATCGGTCAGGCCCTTGCGGGCGCCTCTGGAGGAGATGAAGTATTCCAGAACGCTCAGGCCTTCGCGGAAGTTGGCCTTGATGGGGATCTCAATGGTGCGGCCGGAGGTGTCGGCCATCAGGCCGCGCATACCGGCCAGCTGACGGATCTGGTTCATGGAGCCGCGGGCGCCGGAGTCCGCCATCATGAAGATGGGGTTGAAGGTGTCCAGGTTGTGCTGAAGGGCCTCCGTCACCCTGTCGTTGGTGTCCTTCCACTCCTGAACGGTCAGGCGGTAGCGCTCGTCGTTGGTGATAAAGCCGCGCTTGTACTGGGTGTCGATCTTGACGACTTGCTTCTCGGCCTCGCGGATGAGCTCATACTTCCGCTCGGGGATGGCCATATCCGCAATGGAGACCGTAATGGAGCCCTTGGTGGAGTACTTGTAGCCCAGGGCCTTCACCTTGTCCAGCATCTCGGTGGAGATGGTGAAGCCGTGGACCCGGATGCAGCGGTCAATGATTTTGCCCAGCAGCTTTTTGCCGACCTTCTCCTGGATCTCCAGGCTCAGCATATCGCCGTTGGAGCGGTCGAAGAAGCCCAGGTCCTGGGGAATGGGCTCGTTGAAGATGAGGCGGCCCACGGTGGCGTCGATCATGCCGCGGTAGGTCTCGCCCTCCACCTCGCGCTCCACGTAGACGCGGATGGGCTCGTGCATGTCCAGGCTGTGCTCGGCGTAGGCCATCATGGCCTCATTCACGCCGGTAAAGCTGGGCAGGATCTCCCGGGGACGCTCGCCCTGCTCATAGGCGGTCTTCGCCAGGCAGGCCAGGGTACGGACATAGAGGTGGTCTTCCTCTGCGATCTCCTTCTCCTTGTCCCAGGTGTTGAAGATCCAGACAGGCCGGTTGGGGTCCAGCTTCCCGGCGTCCAGGGCTGCGGCACACTCCGCCAGGCTGGCAAAGGCGTCGTCGGCCTCGTCGGGGCGGTCATCGCCGTGAATGCCGTTGCCGCAGGTCTTGAGATAGGGGTGGAAGTTCTCCGCCGCCGGGTCGTCCCAGGTGTTCTTGAGGAAGATGGGCGCGTCCATTGCCAGCTTTCCGCTGGAAATGTACTGCATGGCGGCATGGGGGGTGAGATAGTGGTTGATCTGGTAGCGCTTGTAGGTCAGATAGTAGGTGCCGAGGATCATGTCCTGGGTGGGCACGGTGACGGGCTTGCCGTCCTGGGGCCGCAGCAGGTTGTTGGCCGAGAGCATCAGCATCCGGGCCTCGGCCTGGGCCTCGGCGGACAGGGGGACGTGTACGGCCATCTGGTCGCCGTCGAAGTCGGCGTTGAAGGCGGTGCAGCAGAGGGGGTGCAGCTTGATGGCGCGGCCTTCCACCAGCACGGGCTCAAAGGCCTGAATGCCCAGGCGGTGCAGGGTGGGGGCGCGGTTGAGCATCACGGGGCGGTCCTTGATGATGACGTCCAGCGCGTCCCAGACCTCGGTGGCGCCCTTGTCGATCATCTTCTTGGCGGACTTGATGTTGTTGGCGACCTTGTCCTCCACTAACTTCTTCATGACGAAGGGGCGGAAGAGCTCGATGGCCATTTCCTTGGGCAGGCCGCACTGGTAGAGCTTCAGCTCGGGGCCGACCACGATAACGGAACGGCCGGAGTAGTCCACGCGCTTGCCCAGCAGGTTCTGACGGAAGCGGCCCTGCTTGCCCTTGAGCATGTCGGACAGGGATTTGAGGGCCCGGTTGTTGGCGCCGGTGACGGCGCGGCCACGGCGGCCATTGTCGATGAGGGCGTCCACGGCCTCCTGGAGCATCCGTTTCTCGTTGCGGATGATGATGTCGGGGGCGTCCATGGAGATGAGCTTCTTGAGGCGGTTGTTGCGGTTGATGACCCGGCGGTAGAGGTCGTTCAGGTCGGAGGTGGCAAAGCGTCCGCCGTCCAGCTGGACCATGGGCCGCAGCTCGGGGGGGATCACCGGCAGCACGTCCATGACCATCCAGGCGGGGTCGTTGCCGGACAGGCGGAAGGCGTCCACGACCTCGAGGCGCTTGATGATGCGCAGCTTCTTCTGACCGTTGGAGTTCTTCAGCTCGGTGCGAAGGCTCTCGGAGAGGGCCTCCAGGTCCACGTCTCGGAGGAGCTGCTGCACGGCCTCGGCGCCCATTCGGGCGTCAAAGTCGTCCTCGTACTTCTCCCGCAGGTCGCGGTATTCCTTCTCGGTGAGGATCTGGTTCTTGGTGAGGGGGGCGTCGCCGGGGTCCACCACCATGTAGTTGGCAAAGTAGAGGACCTTCTCGAGGATGCGGGGGCTGATGTCCAGCAGCAGGCCCATCCGGGAGGGGATGCCCTTGAAATACCAGATGTGGGAACAGGGGGCCGCCAGCTCGATGTGGCCCATGCGCTCGCGGCGGACCTTGGCCTTTGTTACCTCGACGCCGCAGCGGTCACAGATCTTGCCCTTGTAGCGGATCTTCTTGTACTTGCCGCAGTGGCACTCCCAGTCCTTGGTGGGCCCGAAGATCTTCTCGCAGAACAGGCCCTCGCGCTCGGGCTTCAGGGTGCGGTAGTTGATGGTCTCGGGCTTGGTGACTTCGCCGTAGGACCAGCCGCGGATCATATCCGGGGAGGCAATTCCGATTTTGATGGAATCAAAGGTTGCATTCGGCATGGTTTACTTCCTCCTTCCTCAGTCTTCGCTGTCTTCCGCGGCGGCGTTGGCCTCGGCGACAGCTTCCTGGAGGACGGTGGCAAAGGTATCGGGGTCCTGGTCCTCGTCGAAGTTGTAGCCGGACTCCAGCACCTCGCCTGCGTCGGTGACGAATTCTTCCTCGTGGACGTAGTCATTCTCGCCCGCGGTGTAGACCACCTCGTCCTCGTCCTCCTCCCGGAGCTCAATCTCGTCGCCCTTCTCGTCCAGGACCTTGATGTCCAGGCAGAGGGACTGGAGCTCCTTGACCAGGACCTTGAAGGATTCCGGCACGCCGGGAGCGGGGACGTTGTGGCCCTTGACAATGGCCTCGTAGGTCTTGACACGACCGTTCACGTCGTCGGACTTCACCGTCAGGATCTCCTGGAGGGTGTAGGCGGCGCCGTAGGCCTCCAGAGCCCAGACCTCCATCTCGCCGAAGCGCTGGCCGCCGAACTGGGCCTTGCCGCCCAGGGGCTGCTGCGTGACCAGAGAGTAGGGGCCGGTGGAACGGGCGTGGATCTTGTCGTCAACCAGGTGGTGCAGCTTCAGGAAGTACACCCAGCCCACGGTGACGAGGTTGTCGAACTGCTCGCCGGTGCGGCCATCGTAGAGGATGGATTTGCCGTCCTCCCGCAGGCCCGCCAGCTTCAGGGTCTCGCGGATGTCTTTTTCGTTGGCGCCGTCGAAGATGGGGGTGGAGACCTTCCAGCCCAGGGCCTTGGCGGCGTATCCCAGGTGCACGTCCAGCACCTGGCCGATGTTCATACGGGAGGGAACGCCCAGGGGGTTCAGCACGATGTCCAGCGGAGTGCCGTCGGGCAGGAAGGGCATGTCCTCCTCGGGCAGGACCCGGGAGACGACGCCCTTGTTGCCGTGGCGGCCTGCCATCTTGTCGCCCACGGAGATCTTGCGCTTCTGGGCGATGTAGACCCGGACCACCTTGTTGACGCCAGGGCTCATCTCGTCGCCGTTCTCGCGGGTGAACTTCTTGACGTCCACAATGATGCCGCTCTCGCCGTGGGGGACCTTCAGGGAGGAGTCCCGGACCTCCCGGGCCTTCTCGCCGAAGATGGCCCGGAGCAGGCGCTCCTCGGCGGTGAGCTCCGTCTCGCCCTTGGGTGTTACCTTGCCCACCAGATAGTCGCCGGAGGTGACTTCGGCGCCGACGCGGATGATGCCCTCCTCGTCCAGGTCCTTCAGGGTGTCCTCGCCGACGTTGGGAATGTCGCGGGTGATCTCTTCGGGCCCGAGCTTGGTGTCGCGGGCCTCGGTCTCATATTCCTCGATGTGGATGGAGGTGAACACGTCCTCCCGGACCAGACGCTCGTTCAGCAGAATGGCGTCCTCGTAGTTGTAGCCCTCCCAGGTCATGAAGCCGATGAGGACGTTTTTGCCCAGGGAGATCTCGCCCTGGGAGCAGGCGGGACCGTCGGCGATGACCTGACCGGCCTCCACCCGCTCGCCCACCTCGACGATGGGCCGCTGGTTGACGCAGGTGCCCTGGTTGGAGCGGGCAAACTTGGTGAGCTTGTGGTCCACAACGCCGTCTTCGTCATAGCGGATGGTGATCCAGTCGGCGCTGACCTTGGTGACGGTGCCGCTGCCCTGGGCCTTGAGGCAGACCTCGGAGTCCACGGCGCACTTGTGCTCGACGCCGGTGGCGACAATGGGAGCCTCCGTGACCATCAGCGGCACAGCCTGCCGCTGCATGTTGGCGCCCATCAGGGCGCGGTTGGCGTCGTCGTTTTGCAGGAAGGGAATGAAGGCGGTGGCCACAGAGACCATCATCTTGGGGGAGACGTCGATGTAGTCGATGCGCTCGCGGTCCACCGCGATGATCTCGTTGCGGTGCCGGCAGGTGACACGGGTGTTCACCAGGAAGCCGTTCTCGTCCACGGGCTCGTTGGCCTGTGCGATGCGGAAGTCGTCCTCCACATCGGCGGTCATGTAGTCCACCTGGTCGGTCAAGCGGACGCCGATCACCTTGCCGTTGTCGTCTTTGACTTTATCCAGCTTGCGGAAGGGGGCCTCCACAAAGCCGTACTCGTTGATTTTTGCGAAGCAGGCCAGATAGTTGATCAGGCCGATGTTGGGACCTTCGGGGGTCTCAATGGGGCACATGCGCCCGTAGTGGGAATAGTGTACGTCGCGCACGTCGAAGGAGGCGCGCTCTCTGGACAGGCCGCCGGGGCCCAGGGCGGAGAGACGGCGCTTGTGGGTCAGCTCCGCCAGGGGGTTGTTCTGGTCCATGAACTGAGACAGGGGGGAGGAGCCGAAAAACTCCTTGATGACCGCGGTGACAGGCCGGATGTTGATGAGGCTCTGGGGGGTGACGGTCTCCAGGTCCTGGACCGTCATGCGCTCGCGGATGACCCGCTCCAGCCGGGTGAAGCCCACCCGGAACTGGTTTTGCAGCAGCTCGCCCACGCAGCGCAGGCGGCGGTTGCCCAGATGGTCGATGTCGTCCACGGTGCCGACGCCGTTGGCAACGCAGACCAGATAGTTGATGGAGGCCAGGATGTCGTTGGGGGTGATGTGCTTGGGCATCAGGGAGGCGGCGTTGTCCTCAATGGCGTAGCCCCATTCCTCGGTGCTCCAGTTCTCGGCTCTGGCCTGCTCCAGCAGGGTCTTCAGGGTGGGGAAGTCGATTTTTTCCTTGACGCCGAACTGCCGGGGGTCGAAGTCCACGAACTTGGACATGTCGGCCATGTTGTTGGAGAAGACCTTCAGCTCTCTGCCGTTGACGAGAAGCACCGCCTCGTTGACGCCCTTCTCGGAGATGGCCTTGGCCTCCTCGCGGTTCAGGATGCGGCCGGCCTCGGCCAGGACCTCGCCGGTCAGGGGGTCGGCAATGGGAGCGGCCAGCTCAAACCCGGCCAGACGGCTCCAGATGTCCATCTTTTTGTTGAACTTGTAGCGGCCCACCTTGGACACGTCATAGCGGCGGTCGTCGAAGAACAGGGATTCCAGATAGGAACGGGCGTTGTCCACCGTGGGGGGCTCGCCGGGACGCAGCCTGCGGTAGATCTCCAGCAGGCTCTCCTCGGGATTGTGGCAGGTGTCCTTCTCAATGGTGGCGGTGATGCGGGGGTCGTCGCCGAACTTCTCTAAGATGGCCGCGTCGGTCTCCACGCCCAGGGCCCGGATCAGGCAGGTGATGGGCAGCTTGCGGTTCTTGTCGATGCGGACGTAGAAGACGTTCTGGGTGTCGGTCTCATATTCCAGCCAGGCGCCGCGGTAGGGGATGATCTGGGCGGTGTAGGAGTGCTGGTCGGCCTTGTCCACCTCGTCGCCGTAGTACATGCCGGGGGAGCGGACGATCTGGGAGACGATGACGCGCTCCGCGCCGTTGATGACGAAGGTGCCGCCGTTGGTCATCAGAGGGAAGTCGCCCATGAAGATGTCCTGCTCTTTGATCTCGCCGGTCTCCTTGTTGCGCAGACGCACCCGAACCTTGATGGGCTTGGCATAGGTGGCGTCCCGCTCCTTGCACTCCTCGACGGTGTACTTGGGCTTGTCGTTCATGGAGTAGTCCAGGAAGGACAGCTCCAGATTGCCGGTGTAGTCGGTGATGGCGTCGGTGTCCCGGAAGACCTCGTGCAGGCCTTCTTCCAGGAACCACTTGTAGGAATCCTTCTGGATCTTCAGAAGGTTCGGCATCTCCAGAATTTCCTCGTACTTGGCAAAGCTCTTGCGGAGGGTCTTGCCAAAGTACTTGTCCTTAACCAATGCCATTGGGGTTCATCACTGCCTTTCTATTCAAATCAAAAATTTCCTTATGGAGCCTTCCCCCTCGGGGGAAGGTGTCAGCCCGCAGGGCTGACGGATGAGGGGCGCGGGACGACCGCCGCGTCCCGGAGCCTTCCCCCTCGGGGGAAGGTGTCAGCCCGCAGGGCTGACGAATGAGGGGCGCGGGATAACCGTCACGAACGCGATACGCCCGGCAACGTTGATTGATTCTCACCGGGCTCTCTTGCATTTTGTCTTGCCCTGTGCTATACTCTGCATATAGAGGTGAAGTCTGCGCCAGGGCAGAAAGCCGCATTTTGGACTACATTATAGCACAGCCGCCGGGAAATGTCAATGGAACTTTTCCGGTTTTTCATTTCTTTCCATATTATAAATGTAAACTTTTTCTAAATTACACCCCGACCTCTTTTTGGAAGGCCGGGTTTTGTGTATAATGGATAAAACGAACGGAAAAGCCGGAGGAGGCGGGGCCATGCTGCAAATCAAGGATGTACAAAAGGTCTACAAGACAGGCGCATTGGTACAGCGAGCCCTGGACGGGGTGAGCCTGAATCTCCGGGACAGTGAATTTGTCGCCATCCTCGGGCCCAGCGGCTCCGGCAAGACCACTCTGCTCAACGTCATCGGCGGGCTGGACCGCTACGACAGCGGCGAGCTCATCATCAACGGCGTCTCCACCCGGCGCTACTCCGCCCGGGACTGGGACTCCTACCGGAACCACACCGTGGGCTTCGTCTTCCAGAGCTACAACCTGATCCCCCACCAGAGCGTCCTGGCGAACGTGGAGCTGGCCCTGACCATTTCGGGCGTCTCCCCGGCGGAGCGGCGGCGCAGGGCCGCCGAGGCTCTGGAGAAGGTGGGGCTGAGCGAGCACATCCACAAAAAGCCCGCCCAGCTCTCCGGCGGCCAGATGCAGCGGGTCGCCATCGCCCGAGCCCTGGTCAACGACCCGGACATCCTGCTGGCCGACGAGCCCACCGGCGCCCTGGACAGCGAGACCTCTTTGCAGGTCATGGACCTGCTGAAGGAGGTGGCCCGGGACCGGCTGGTGGTGATGGTGACGCACAATCCGGAGCTGGCGGAGCAGTATGCCACCCGCATCGTCCGGCTCCGGGACGGGCGGATCATCGACGACTCCGACCCCTGGACGCCGGAAGCGGAGGGCCCCTCCGTCCACCGGAACCTGGGAAAGGCCTCCATGTCCTTCCGGACCGCCCTGAGCCTCAGCTTCCACAATCTCTGGACCAAGAAGGTCCGGACCCTGCTGGTGGCCTTCGCGGGCTCCATCGGCATCATCGGCATCGCGCTGATCCTTTCCATGTCCAACGGGGTGGATGCCTATATCCAGTCCGTGGAGGAGGACACTCTGAAGAGCTATCCCCTCCAAATCACCGATTCCAGCTTCAATCTGGCCGCCTTCCTGCCCCAGAAGCGGCAGGCAGAGGAACGGGAAGAGGCAGAGGTCCGGGAGTGGAAGACCGTCACGAACCTCTTCTCCCGGGTCAGCGTCAATGATTTGAGCGCTCTGCGGACCTGGCTGGAATCCGGGGAGACCGACATCTACGACCAGGTCCAGGCCATCACCTACGACTACAACATCACGCCCCGCATCTACCGGGTGGAGGGCGAGACCGTCCGCCAGGTGAACCCGGACGCCAGCTTTGCGGCCCTGGGCATCTCCTCCGCGGAGGGCATGAGCTCCATGCTCTCCCAGTTCTCCTCCTCCGACTCCTTCCGGGTCATGCCCGCGGAGCCCGCCCTCTACGAGACCCAGTACGAGGTCCTGGCGGGGCACTGGCCCCAGAGCTGGAACGAGTGCGTGGTGGTCCTGACCGCCGGAGGCCGCCTGCCGGACCTGACCCTCTACGCCTTGGGGCTCAAGGACGCCGCGGAGCTGGAGGAGCAGGTGCGGCGCTTCGCCCAGGGCGAGCCGGTCCACATCGACAGCACCGAGCGGACCTACCGCTACGAGGAGCTGCTGGGCCTCTCCTTCCGGGTCCTTCCGGCCTCCTCCCTGTACGCCTATGACGCCGATTACAAGCTCTGGACGGACCGTTCCGCCGACGAAAACTACCTGCGGGCGGCCCTGGCCCAGGCCGACAGCCTGACCATCGTGGGGGTGGTCCGCCCGGGGGAGGACATGAGCAACCCCACCCTGAACTACGGCGTCGCCTATCCAGCTTCCCTGCCCGACCGGCTGCGGCAGCTCTCCGCCGAGAGCGCTGTCACCGCCAGCCAGCTTGCCGAGCCGTCGGTGGACGTGTTCACCGGACTGCCCTTCGGCGAGACGGCCCGGGACCGGGACGTGGACCTCTCCACCCTTTTCTCCGTGGACGAGGCCGCCATTTCGGAGGCCTTTCAATTTGACCTGGGGGAAGACGGCGACTTTGACCTCTCCGGCTTCGAGCTCTCGGAGCTGGACCTCTCCGGCCTCGACCTCTCCGCCGCCCTGGACCCCAACGTCTTCTCCGCCGCCATGCCCAGCCTGACCCAGAAGGACCTGGCGGAGCTTTTGAAGGGCGTGAAGCTGCAGCTCAGCGCCGAGGACCTGCGGACCCTGTTTGAGAAGCTGCTGGCGGGCTGGCTGGCGGAGGCGCAGAAGGACCCGGCCACAGACCCGGCCCGGCTGGGAGAAGGATTTCAGGACTATCTGAACTCGGACGACGCCCGGCAGATCCTGGAAGCGGGGATCCGGCAGGCCCTGGCGGAGAACGGCGCGGCAGCCGTCACGCCGGAGGAGCTGGAGCTCCTGCTGACAGGCATCCTGGCGGGCTACGGGGACTATGCCGCCCAGCAGGACCCCGAGGGGACCGCCCTGCCTTTGGCCTACCTCTCCGAGTATCTCCAGTCCGAGGCGGGGCAGGCGGCCCTGGAGGCCGCCGCCGGAGCCCTGCAAAGCAGGAGTGAGGCCTTTACCCTCTCTCCCGACCAGCTGATGGCCCTGACCCGGGCCGTCTACGAGGGCTATGAGAGCTACGCCGCCGAGAACGGCGTGCCGGGCTTCCAAAGCTTGACGGATTCTTTTGCCGACTATCTGGCCTCCGACGCCGCCCAGAGCCTGCTGACCCAGACAGTGGCCTCTGCCCTGGATACCACGGGGCTGGAGCAGCGGGCCGCCGCCCTCTTCAGCCGCTACGCCGCCTCCATGGGCTCCGCCGTGGGCCGGGCCATGGAACGGGCAGCGGCCGGCCTCACGGAGCAGCTCACCCAGGCCGTATCGGACAATCTCGCCGGTCTCACAAAGCAGTTTGCCGCGAATATGCAGGAGGCCTTTCGCATCGACCCCGAGGCCCTGGCGGAGGCTTTCACCATGAATATGGACCCGGCGGAGCTCCGGGACCTGATGGCGGCCCTGCTGTCCAAGCAGACCAACACCTATGCCGGGAACCTTCGGAAGCTGGGCTACGCCCGGGACGAGGACCCCAGCTCCATCACCATCTACCCCAAGGACTTCGCCGGGAAGACCCGGGTCAAGGAGCTGCTGGCGGAGTACAACGCCCGGATGGAGCAGGAGGACCCGGACAAGGTCATCACCTATACCGACATCGTGGACACCCTGATGAGCTCCGTGACGGACATCGTGGACGCCATCTCGGCGGTGCTGATCGCCTTCGTGGCGGTGTCCCTGGTGGTGAGCTCTGTGATGATTGGCGTCATCACCTACATCTCCGTGCTGGAGCGGCGCAAGGAGATCGGCATCCTGCGGGCCATCGGCGCCTCGAAGCGGAACGTGGCCCGGGTCTTCAACGCCGAGACCTTTATCATCGGCCTGCTGGCGGGCCTGCTGGGCGTCGGGCTCACCTGGCTGCTGCTGATCCCCGCCAACCGCATCATCGCCTCCGTGGCCGGGGAGGTCAACATCCGGGCCTATCTGCCCGTGACCGCCGCCGCCATTCTGGTCTCCCTGTCCGTGGTGCTGACCCTCCTGGGCGGGCTGATCCCCTCGAAAAAAGCGGCCCGGCAGGACCCCGTGGCGGCCCTGCGCTCGGAATAATTCATTGACAAATTGCGGGAAACATTATATAATGTTTCCCGCAATTTGATTTTGACAGCCGCATCGGCTGATGGGAGGCTTTGATATGAACAATACCGAAAAGACCATGGACAAGATCGTAGCCCTGTGCAAGAACCGGGGCTTTATCTTTGCGGGCTCCGAGATCTACGGCGGCCTGGCGAACACCTGGGACTACGGCCCTCTGGGCGCCCGGCTCAAGAACAACGTCAAGGACGCCTGGCGGAAGCGCTTCATTCAGGAGCGGCACAACTCCTTCGAGGTGGACGCCGACATCCTGATGAACCCCAGAGTCTGGGAGGCCAGCGGCCACGTGGGCTCCTTCTCCGACCCCCTGCTGGACTGCAAGGAGTGCAAGATGCGCTTCCGCGCCGACAACCTGATCGACGAGTTCGACCCCGAGGCCCATGCCGACGGCATGACCAAGGAGGAGATGTTCGACTACATCAAGGCCCGCTCCATCCCCTGCCCCAACTGCGGCAAGCACAACTTTACCGACATCCGGGAATTCAACCTGATGTTCCAGACTTACCGCGGCGTCACCAACGACGCGAAATCCATCATCTATCTGCGGCCCGAGAACGCCCAGGGCGAGTATGTCAACTATCTCAACGTCCAGCGCTCCATGCGGGCCAAGCTCCCCTTCTCCATCGGCCAGATCGGCAAGGCCTTCCGCAACGAGATCACCCCGGGCAACTTCACCTTCCGGACCATCGAGTTCGAGCAGATGGAGTTCCAGACCTTCTGCAAGCCCGGCGACGACCTGGAGCTCTACGAGTACTTCAAGAACTACGGCAAGCAGTTCTTTGAGGACCTGGGCCTGCCCGCCGAGAACCTGCGCTTCCACGACCACGAGAAGCTGGCCCACTACGCCAAGGCCGCCTGCGACATCGAGTTCCTCTTCCCCTCCATCGGCTGGGGCGAGATCAACGGCACCCACGACCGGACCGACTTCGACCTGTCCCGGCACCAGGAGTACAGCGGCCAGAAGATGGACTATCTGGACCCCTACACCGGCGAGCGCTACATCCCCTACATCGTTGAGAGCACCTACGGCCTGGACCGCACGGTGCTGGCCCTGCTCTGCCAGGCCTACGACGAGGAGCTGGTGGACGCCGCCAAGAACGACGTGCGGGTGGTCCTGCATCTGAAGCCCTCCATCGCCCCCATCAAGGCCTCCGTCCTGCCCCTGAGCAAGAAGCTGGGCGACAAGGCGATGGAGATCCGGGACGAGCTGGCAAAGCACTTCATGGTGGACTATGACGACACCGGCTCCATCGGCAAGCGCTACCGCCGGGCCGACGAGATCGGCACCCCCTACTGCATCACCGTGGACTTCGCCACCGTGGGCGACGAGAACACCTCCGCCGACAACGCCGTCACCATCCGCGACCGCGACACCATGGAGCAGGTCCGCATCCCCATCGGGGAGCTGGCGGCCTGGCTCGAGGCGCACGTTCGCTAAGCATATTTCACAGATACCCACACAAAGGAGAAGGACATGAGAACTGATATTGAGATCGCCCAGAGCTGCACCATGCGGCCCATTTCCGAAGTCGCCAAATCCGCCGGGATCCCCGAGTCCTGGGTCGAGCCCTACGGCAAATACAAGGCCAAGATCATCCGCCCCGCCACGGCCCGCATCGGCGAGCCCGGCAAGCTGGTCCTGGTGACGGCCATCAATCCCACCCCCGCCGGGGAGGGCAAGACCACCACCACCATCGGCCTGGCGGACGCCCTGAACCGGCTGGGCAAGAAGACCATGGTGGCCCTCCGGGAGCCCTCCCTGGGTCCTGTCTTCGGCATCAAGGGCGGCGCCGCCGGCGGCGGCTTTGCCCAGGTGGTGCCCATGGAGGACATCAACCTCCACTTCACCGGCGACTTCCACGCCATCGGCGCCGCCAACAACCTGCTGGCCGCGCTGCTGGACAACCACATCCAGCAGGGGAACGTGCTGGGCATCGACCCCCGGCGCATCACCTGGAAGCGCTGCGTGGACATGAACGACCGGCAGCTCCGCTTCGTGGTGGACGGGCTGGGCGGCAAGGCCAACGGCACCCCCCGGGAGGACGGCTTCGACATCACCGTGGCCTCCGAGGTCATGGCCGTGCTCTGTCTGGCAAACGACCTGGCGGACCTCAAGCAGCGGCTGAGCCGCATCGTGGTGGCCTACACCTACTCCGGGACCCCCGTCACCGCGGGAGACCTGCGGGCCCAGGGCGCAATGACCGCCCTCCTGAAGGACGCCATCCGGCCCAATCTGGTCCAGACCTTAGAGGGCAATCCCGCCCTGGTCCACGGCGGTCCCTTCGCCAACATCGCCCACGGCTGCAACTCCGTCTCCGCCACAAAGCTGGCCCTGTCCCTGTCCGAGTACACCGTCACGGAGGCAGGCTTCGGCGCGGACTTAGGCGCAGAGAAGTTTTTGGACATCAAGTGCCGTATGGCGGACCTGCACCCCAACGCGGTGGTCATCGTCGCCACGGTCCGGGCCCTCAAATACAACGGCGGCGTGCCGAAGGCTGAGCTGGGCACTGAGAATTTAGAGGCCCTGGAGGCCGGTCTTCCCAACCTGCTGCGGCACGTGAGCAATATCAAGGACGTGTTCGGTCTGCCCTGCGTGGTGGCCATCAACCGCTTCCCCAACGACACCGAGGCGGAGCTGGCCCTCATCGAGGCCAAGTGCCGGGAGTTAGGCGTCAACGTGGCCCTCTCCGAGGTCTGGGCCAAGGGCGGCGAGGGCGGCGAGGCCCTGGCCCGGGAGGTCCTGCGCCTGTGCGGCGAGCCCAACGAGTTCCGCTTCTGCTATGAGCTGGACCTGCCTCTGCGGGAGAAGATCCGCGCCATCTGCCACAAGATCTACCACGCCAAGAGCGTGAGCTTCCTGCCCGCTGTGGATAAGCAGCTGGCGGAGTTCGAGAAGCTGGGCTACGGCAAGCTGCCCGTCTGTATGGCGAAGACCCAGTACTCCTTCACCGACGACCAGACCGTTCTGGGCGCCCCCGAGGGCTTCACCGTCACAGTGCGGGAGGTCAAGGTCAGCGCCGGCGCCGGCTTCGTCGTGGCCCTCACGGGCTCCATCATGACCATGCCCGGCCTGCCCAAGTCCCCCGCCGCCGAGCGCATCGACGTAGACGAGAGCGGAAAGATCACCGGCTTATTCTGAGTCGGAACCAGTTAAGAAGGAAAAAGTAAGAAGTAAGAAGAACGGAGACGGAATACAATGCCCACCATCTTGGACGGAAAAGCCGTTGCAAAAGAACTCCAAGCAGAGTTAAAAGCTCGCGTTGATGCGCTGTATTTGGAATATGTATTTCCCGTGTTAGCGACGGTCCGCGTGGGCGAAGACGCCGCCGCCGTCAGCTATGAGACCGGAATGCTGAAGGCCGCCAAGGCCACCGGCGTCCGGGTCCGGCGCTACATCCTGCCCGCTGACGTGAGCCAGACCGACGTGGCCCAGCTCATCCGGGAGATCAACGCGGACCGGCTGCTGTCGGGTCTGCTGCTGCTGCGCCCCCTGCCCGAGCACATGGACGAGGACGCCCTGACCGCCCTGATCCAGCCGGAAAAGGACGTGGACTGCGCCAATCTCCACGACCTGCCCCTGTTTGTCCCCTGCACCGCCGAGGCGTGCATGGAGCTGCTGCGCCGCTATGCGCTCCCGGTGGAGGGCAGGCGGGCCGTGGTCCTGGGCCGCTCCCGCACCGCGGGACTGCCCGCCGCCAAGCTGCTGCTGGAGGCCAACGCCACCGTCACCGTCTGCCACAGCCGGACCGAAAATCTCCCCGCCGTGGCCCGGGAGGGCGACATCCTTCTGGCCGCCTTAGGCCGCCGGGGCATGATCACCGCCGACTATATCAAGCCCGGCGCCGTGGTGCTGGACGTGGGCATCCACCGGGACCCGGAGACCGGCAGGCTCTGCGGCGACGTGGACTTTGACGCGGTCTCTCCGCTGGCCTCCGCCCTGACTCCCGTTCCGGGGGGCGTGGGCGCCGTCACCTCCACCATCCTCATGCGCCACGTCATCGACGGCGCGGAAAGGAATGCGAAATGACCAAGAAGCGCGGACTTCTCCTGGCTCTGTTTATGGCCGCCATCGTGGCCGCCGACCAGCTCACCAAGGCGCTGGTCCGGGCCAATATCCCCTATGGCGAGGCGGTCCCCCTGCTGCCGGGCGTGGTGCAGCTCACCTACGTCCGCAACAAGGGCGCGGCCTTCTCCATGCTGGGAGGCGCCCGCTGGCTCTTCCTGGCCCTGGTGGTGCTCTTCTTCACAGTGGTCGCCGTCCTGATCCGCCGGAAGCTGCTGGCGAAGCCCTTTGAGCTCTGGTGTGTCGCCGCCATCGGCGGCGGCGCGATCGGCAACGCCGTGGACCGGGCCCTGACCGGCGAGGTCACGGACATGATCGAGCCCCTGTTCGTCAACTTCGCCGTCTTCAACGTGGCAGACTGCTTCATCACCTGCGGCGCCATCGCGCTGGCGGTATATATTCTATTTTTTGACGGAAAAGAGAAGATAAGGGATAAGGGATAAGGAATGAAAGATACAAAGGAATATCTGCTGCAATGGCTGCTGGCGGCGGGCTTTGGGGCCTGCCTGGTCCTGGCGCCGGTGGCGGTGGTCCGGTTTATCCTGTACGATACGGCTTGGTATCTGGTCGCGGCGGTGGGACTGGTCCTGGCCGCCGTGGGCCTGTGGATTCTGCTGAAGCGGAGCAACCGGGACACGGTGCCCATGGAGCCGGACGAGGACCTGAAGCGCTGGTTTGACCGGCATGTGAAGCTGAGCTATCTGTGGTGGTTCGTATTCTTCGGGATCACCGCTCTGCTGACCTTTTCGGCCCTCACCCTGGACGCCAACAACTCCAAGCCCCGGGAGGTGGCGGAGTTCGTGCTGAGCCATCTGCGCTGGCCCCTTGCCGCCGCGGTCCTGCTGGCCCAGAGCTGGTGTATGGCCGCCTGGTGTCGGAAGCAGACGATCACGGAGAAAAAACAGGGCTTTATCCGGGACCTGATCCTGATCGGGCTGCTCTCCGTCTTCTATTGGGGACTTGTGCTGGCGATGTTCGTCTGCTTCAACACCACCAACCGGAAAACCTTCTATTCCGCGCTGGCTGTCTATACCGCCGGAGCTCTGATTTTTACCTTCACCATCCGGCAGCGCAGGACCTTCCGGAACCTGCGCTTGAGCCGCTGGGCCGCGGCGCTGCTGGTCTTTGCCGCCTTGGCGGGGGGCATGTATGTGCTGCTCATTCGGGAGGTCTGGGTCCTTCAGCCCTACATCAACCACATCTCCAACATCAACAAAAGCGACGCCGTCATCAGCTATGACGAGACCGCCGGCATTTACACCGTCACAAAACAGCGCGACGACTTCCGCATCCTCCAGCTCACGGACATCCATCTGGGGGGCAGCGTGGCCTCCTCGCCCAACGACGAAAACGCCCTTCGGGCCGTGTACAAGCTGATCGAGACCGCGAAGCCGGATCTGGTGATTGTCACGGGAGACCTGTCCTACCCGGTCGGCATCTCCTCCTTCTCGCTGAACAACCATACGCCGGTGGAGCTTTTCGCCTCCTTTATGCGAAATACCGGCGTTCCCTGGGCCTTTACCTACGGCAACCACGACACCGAGGATATGGCGGTGGACAACGAGACCAGCCTGGATTCCCTCTATCAGTCCCTCTCTTGGGAGACCTCCAGGACCCTCCTCTACCCCTATTCCCAGCCGGAGGTCACGGGGCGGAACAATCAGCTCATTGAGATCCGGAACCGGGACGGCAGCCTCAACCAGGCCCTGTTCCTTCTGGACTCCAACGCCTACGCCAAGGACGGCTTCAGCAAGTACGATTACATCCACGACGATCAGGTAGACTGGTATGCCGCCCAGGTGGAGCGGCTGGCCGCCGAGGCGGGGCGGACGGTGCCCTCGCTCTGCTTCTTCCACATCCCCCTTCGGGAATACGCCGAGGCCTACGACCTGTACCAACAGGGCGACCCCTCCGTGACCCGCTGCTTCGGGCAGAACGAGGAGGACATCGGCTGCTCCCGCTATTCCAGCAAGCTCTTTGACCGAGCTTTGGAGCTGGGCTCCACCCAGGGCTTCTTCTGCGGCCACGACCATTTGAACAATCTCTCCCTGCGCTACAAGGGCGTTCAGCTCACCTACGGCATGAGCATCGACTACCTGGTCTATCCGGGCATCTCCAAACGCAGCGCCCAGCGGGGCGGCACCCTGATCGTTCTGGATGAAGTCGGGCAGATGAGCGTGACCCCCCTCCCTCTGGCGGACCCGGAAGCATCAGATGATTGATAAAAAAACCACTCGGATTTCTGAAAATCCGGGTGGTTTTTTATGCTGCCGCAAGCGGTGAAGTCTCTTTTAATGAGAATTATTCCAACTCGTCCAGGTTCTTTCCGAAGCTGTCCAGACAGTGCTCCAGGAACCAGTCCAGCTCCGGCAGACCCATGTCCACCAGGGCGCTGCGGGTCTGCCGGGCGGCGGAGGCGAACTCCTCATTTCCGGCCTTCAGCTCCTCGATGCACTTGATGTGGGCTGAGAGCTTGTCGGCGGCCTTGACGATGTCGCGGCTCACGGGGTCGTCCTCGAAGATATAGGGCGCCATCCCGGCCCGCAGCTGCTCGGGCAGCATTGCCAGCAGCTTTTCGCCGCTGACCCGCTCCACCTGCTTGTAGGCCTGCTTGATCTCGGGGTTGTAGTACTTGATGGGGGTGGGCAGGTCCCCGGTGAGGATCTCCGAGGCGTCGTGGTAGAGGGCCGCCGTGGCGCAGCGCTCCGGGTCGGCCTCCAGACCCAGCACGTCCCGGCGGATCAGGGCCAGGGCGTGGGCCAGCACCGCAACCTGGTGGCTGTGCTCCTGGACGTTTTCGGGAAAACTGTTCCGCATCAGCCCCCAGCGGGCAATGTACCGCATCCGGGACAGTAAAGCATAGAACTTATATTGCATTTCATTCACTCCTTATAGCCTTCCCCCTTGGGGGAAGGTGGCACGGCGAAGCCGTGACGGATGAGGGGCGTATCGACGACAGAGATTTATATTTCCCCCATCGCGTACATCACCGCCGTCAGTCCCGCCAGGGGGGCGGTCTCGCAGCGGAGGATGCGGGGCCCTAAGGTGCAGATCCGCAGTCCGGCCTGCCGGGCCTGTTCGATCTCCTCCTCGGAGAAGCCCCCCTCCGCCCCGGTCATGAGGGAAACGGTCCAATTTTGAATGTAGGGACGAGCATTGCTCGTCCGCGGACAAGCGATGCTTGTCCCTACATGCTCTTCTGCCAGCGCCTCGCGGATGCCGTAGTTCTCCTCATTCTCATAAAACAGGACGGAGAGCTCCGCCTTGGCCGCTTCCCGGAGGGCCTGCGCATAGCTGCCCACGGCCCGGACCGGGGGAACGACGCCCCGGCGGCTCTGTTCGGCGGCGGAGCGGGCAATCCTGCGCCAGCGCTCCAGCTTGTTCTCCAGGGCCTTGCCCTCGGGCCGGGAGACGCAGTAGCGGCTGGGGAAGAAGACGAGCTCCACGGCCCCTAACTCCACGGCCTTCTGGATGACATGCTCAGCCTTGTCCGCCTTGGGGAAGGCCAGCCAAAGGCTGACGGCGGTCTTCGGCTCGGCGGGGCAGGGGAGGGCCGGGCCAGCCAGCAGGGTCAGCCCCTCCGTCACGGTGCAGGGGCAGTCCGTGCCCCGCCCGTCGCAGAGGGTCACGGCCTCCCCGGGCCGCAGCCGCAGCACCTTCGCGTGGGCCGCGTTCTCCCCGGTCAGCCGGTATTCCGCTCCCTCTGCGGGTAATTCGTCTACAAAAAAACGTGCCATACTGATTACCTATTACTTCTTACTTTGACAGGCGTCAGCCTCATGCGGGCGGCCAATGTGTGACCGCCCCTACCCTTGCCCCTAGCAACTAGCAACTATCAACTAGCAACTAGCAA
>JAFRPC010000032.1 GCA_017429325.1 Oscillospiraceae bacterium
CGGCGCCGCCGCGCAGACCTACTTCGAGTACGACACCGACAACCTGGTCAACGAGAATCTGTCCTCCGCGGCTGCCGCCGCCAAGAACCAGTTCGAGACCAAGACCGAAGCTCCCGCCTCCCTGGTGAACGGCTCCAACGGTCCGAACCTCTATGGCTCCGTGTCCATCAAGAACCGTGTGGTTCTGAGCATCACCGCCCGCAGCCTGGGCACCGGCACCACTGTGCAGATCCAGGTCAAGAACCATGAGACCGGCGAGGTCAAGGAAGTCCTGGAGACCACGCAGGTCGGCAGCGTCTACACCTCCAAGTTCTCAAACGTGGAAGCCAACGAGATGCGCACGATGTTCGACTTCGTGGCCCTGGTGGATGGCGTTGAGACCGGCACCCCGCTGACCTGGTCCGTGGAGGGCTATGTCCGTGCCGCTCGTCTGAGCTCCGACGTGAGCGCAGAAGAACTGGCCCTGTACAACGCCCTGCTCATCTACACCGATTCCGCCGCTGCGATCATGCAGTAAAAAACAAGCGCAGCAGTCCTCAGGACTGCTGCGCAGACAAAGCAAAAGCAGACGCAACTTGCGTCTGCTTTTGCTTTGTCGAGTGAAGATCTGGCACCCACGAGTGGATTCGAACCTCCGACCTGCCGCTTAGGAGTTTAACGCTCATTCAAAAAACCCAGAAAGGACAAGCGTTTTCGAGGTCCCCACATGCGTTGTCACTCAAATTTTCACTCAATGGATCGCGGCTGAACGAAACAAATCCAAAGAACGAAAAACAGAACTGCCGCCTCACGCAAACAGGTCAACTTTCAATTTTGATTGTACAATTGAGTCTTCCTGATGTCAAGGATGTTTTAGGTGTTTTTCCACAAAACTGAAGAAAGTAAACATACCGGACAAATACGGGCTGATATCACCCGTATTTGTCCGGCGTGTTTGTTTTGCCTTCATTCTTTTATTCTTTCGGAGCCCGCCGATCTGTGCTGGCACGGTAGATGGGGGTGGTGGCAACGAGGGTGAAGAGGGGCGGACGTTCAGGCTTTTGGATGTGGTGCAGGAGCTCCGCCGCGGCCGTGCGGCCGATTTCAATGCTGGGGATGCTGGCGGTAGTCAGAGCTGGGGTGACGACCTCGGACTCCGGCGAGCCGTCGAAGCCGGTCACCATCACGTCCTCCGGGATCGAGAGGCCCATGTTCTTCACGGCGGTCATAAGCTTCAAGGCAATGAAATCGTTGGCGCAGAAGAACGCATCCGGCAGCTTTGGCATGTCGCGGAGCTGCTCCTCGATCCATGCGGGATCGTCGTAGGGCTTGGTGTCGTCCGCAAGGATGCAGCAGGTGGGATCATAAGGAAGCCCGGCGCCCTCTAAAGCCTGCCGGAAGCCATACCAGCGGAGGAAGAAGCTGCTGCAATGCCTGCAGTCCCCGACAAAGCCGGGCAGCTTTGCGCCTTTTCCGATCATATGACGCGTCAGAGCTTTCGCCGTGGCGAAGTTTTCCATATAGACGCGGTCGCACCGGCAGAGGTCGGACGACATACCGGCGTAACCGTCCATGGTGAGTACCGGCACTCTGAGCTCGGAGAGCATATCCAGATAGCCCCGGTCAAAGAGTTCCATGCAGAGGATACCGGCGGTCTGATCCAGATGCAAATGCGGCGGCAGTTCTTTATTCTCTATCTCCTCCGGGGAGACTTCGTATATGCGGAGCGTCCGCCCGGCACGGCTGATGGCGTCGGCAAAGGCGGCGCTGAAGCTGGAGCCGAAATTATGGGTCATGCCTTTTCTGCCGGTCAGCATCGCAATCGTATCGCCGGCGTCCTGCGGCGGGTCCTCCTTCTCCTGGGGCAAAGCGTAGCCCAGGCGCTCGGCTGTGGCGAGGACCTTTCTGCGGGTAGCCTCCGGAACCGAGCCGCGTCCATTGAAGATTTTTGAGACTGTATTTCGGGACAGGCCGCAGGCGTCTGCGATGTCCTGCATCGTAACACGTTTCAGTGCCATAGGGAACCTCCTGCCGATGAGAGTTTTCATCATTTACTGCGTCTATTATAGCACCGAATGACGGAATAATCAAGATGTGCAAAATGTAAACTTCGTAAAAATGTAAAAACTGTCATTTTCTACAAAACAAGCGGTTTTCGCTTGTTAATTCCTCTAAAATTTACCATATGTGAAAAAATTATTTACATTTATATTGACATTCCGTAAATCGCGGTATATATTGATTTACAGACAAGTTTACATTAACGCGAAATGTAAACTTATCCGCGCAACAAAATGTAATTTGAATCACAGGAAAAGGAGGAATCAACAAAAGTATGGCAGAAGTCATCCTGAAAGATCTGAAAAAGGTCTATGACAACAAGGTGACCGCGGTACACGACGTCAATCTGCACATCAAGGACAAGGAGTTTATCGTCCTGGTCGGACCCTCCGGCTGCGGCAAGTCCACGACCCTGCGCATGGTGGCGGGCCTGGAGGAGATCTCCGACGGCGAGCTCTACATCGACGGCAGACTGGTCAACGAGGTCGCCCCCAAGGATCGGGACATCGCCATGGTGTTCCAGAACTATGCGCTCTACCCGCACATGACCGTGTATGACAACATGGCCTTCGCCCTCAAGCTCCGCAAGGTCAGCAAGGCGGACATCGACAAGAAGGTCCGGGAGGTCGCCGAGATCCTCGACATCACCCAATACCTGTCCCGCAAGCCCAAGGCCCTGTCCGGCGGCCAGCGCCAGCGTGTCGCCATCGGCCGCGCCATGGTCCGCGACCCCAAGGTCTTCCTCATGGACGAGCCCCTGTCCAACCTGGACGCCAAGCTCCGCAATCAGATGCGCGCCGAGATCATCAAGCTCCGCTCCCGCATCAACACCACCTTTATGTACGTCACCCACGACCAGACCGAGGCCATGACCCTGGGCGACCGGATCGTCATCATGAAGGACGGCTTCGTCAATCAGATCGGCACCCCCCAGGAGGTCTTCAACAAGCCCGTGAACCTCTTCGTCGCAGGCTTCATCGGCATGCCGGTCATGAACTTCTTCGACCGATGCAAACTGCTCCTTGAGGGCGGCAAGTACTACGCCGAGATCCGCGGCGTGAAGTTCGAACTGGACGAGTTCCAGCAGAAGGCCCTGAAGAAGAACGGCGTCGAGCCCTGCGACATCGTGGCAGGCATCCGTCCCCAGCACGTCACCGTGGGCGAGGGCAAGCTCTCCGCGACCATCGAAGTCAGCGAGATGATGGGCTCCGAGTACAACATCCATGCCCGCTGCGGCGAAGACGAGGTCGTCATGCTGATCCCCACCGTGGACCTCACTACCGACGTCTCCATGGGCAAGACCGTCAGCTTCACCACCAAGCCCGGCCTGATCCAGCTCTTCGACAAAGCCACCGGCAACAACCTGATCTGGTTCGACGCCGACTCCATGGCAAACAACGCACCTGTCTGCAAGAGCTATGAATGATCCGGTGATTTTTGAGAAGGAGGCAAACGAATGGATACAGTAACCGGAACGTTATCTGCGCCTGTCCTCTCAAAGCCCGTCAAGCCCGTCAACCGCAAGTGGAAGCACCTGCGTGAGAACGCCCCGTTTCTCCTGATGATCCTTCCGGCGGTGGTGGTCGTCTTCCTGTTTTGCTATCTGCCGATCTACGGCGTCCTGATCGCATTCCAGGACTTCATGCCTGGCGACCCGATCCTCTCCAAGGATACCATCTGGGTAGGCTTTGAGAATTTCTCCCGTTTCTTCAACGACCCGCAGTTCTGGCCCCTGATGAAGAACACCTTCCTCATCTGCATCTTCGGCTTCGTCATCGGCTTCCCGCTGCCCATCATCATCTCCCTGACGCTGAACGCGCTGAAGAGCAAAAAAGTGGGCAAAACCTTGCAGACTATCTTCACGGCACCCCACTTCATCTCCCTGGTCGTCCTGGTCGGTATGCTGAGCCTGTTCTTCGGCAGCGGCGGTTTGCTTGCCAGCATCGCCCGTCACTTCGGCGGAGAGTACGAATCCCTTTTCCTGAAGGACTCCGCCTTCCGGCCCTTGTACATCCTGTCCTCCAACTGGCAGGACTTCGGCTGGAGCGCGGTCATCTACATCGCCGCCCTCTCCAACGTGGACCCGCAGCAGCATGAGGCGGCCATCCTCGACGGCGCCACCCGCTTCCAGCGCGTGATCCACGTGGACCTGCCCGCCATCATGCCCATGATCAGCGTCATGCTCATCATGTCCATCGGCGGCCTCATGGGCGTCGGCTACGAGAAGGCTCTGCTGATGCAGACCGACGCCAACCTGAGCGTCAGTGAGCTAGTCTCCACCTACGTCTACAAGCGCGGCCTTACCGGCGTGCCCGATCAGGCCTACGCCAGCGCCATCGGCCTGTTCAACTCGGTGATCAACGTGGTACTGCTCATCATCGCCAACACCACGTCCAAGAAGTTCTCCGAGAACTCTCTGTGGTAAGGAGGTCGGGAACATGGAAAAAGCATTGCAGCCGAAAAAGCGGAGGAACGCCATGCGGGATACCCTTGGTGATAAGGTATTCTATACCATCAACGGCATCTTCCTGGGCCTCGTTGCCTTGATCGTCCTCTATCCTCTGTATTTCATCGTCATCGCGTCCATCTCCAATACCGACGCGGTCCTGGCGGGCGAGGTGGTCCTGCTTCCGAAGGACATCACCCTCGACGGCTACGCCAAGATCCTGGAGCACAAGGAGATCTGGAACGGTTATCTGAACACCCTCATCTACACCGGCCTGACCGTGGTGCTGTCCCTGCTGGTCACCATCCCCGCAGGCTGGGCTCTGAGCCGCAAGACCCTGCCCGGCAAGAAGTGGTTCATGATCTTCTTCATCATCCCCATGTTCTTCGGCGGCGGTCTGATCCCCTTCTACAACGTCATGAGCAGCCTGGGCCTGGTCAACACCATCTGGGCCATCATCCTTCCCTCGATCCTGTCGGTGTGGAACCTGTTCATGTCCAAGACCTTCTTTGAATCCAGCATCCCCAACGGCCTCATCGAAGCGGCCAAGATCGACGGCGCCGGCCAGTGGCGCATCTTCGCCTCGGTGGTCATCCCCCTGTCCAAGGCGGTCATCGCCGTCATGGCCCTGTATTACGCCGTGGGTCAGTGGAACAGCTACTTCAACGCCATGATCTTCCTGCAGGACGAGACCAAGTACCCCCTGCAGCTGGTTCTGAAGGAGATCCTGATCGCATCCGAGAGCACCGTGGGCGGCAGCGGCGAGACCATGCTCGAGCAGTTCCGCCTGGCCAACCAGCTCAAGTACGTCTCCGTCATCGCGTCCAGTCTTCCCGTCCTGTGCCTGTATCCCTTCGTACAGAAGTACTTTGCCCAGGGCGTGATGATCGGCTCGCTGAAGGAGTAATCCGATCAATTTCATAATGGAGGAACAATACCTATGAAAAAATGGCTTTCCCTGCTGCTGATTGCAGTGATCCTGCTGTCCATGACCGCCTGCGGAGGCGGCGGCGGCAGCGACAAACCGGCCGGAAACTCCGACGTGGACAAGCTGGTCTCCGAATACGGCTTCCAGTGGACCGACCCGACCAAGCCCATCCTGAACGACAAGGGCGCTCAGGAGCTCTCCTTTAACGTCTACTCTTCCAAGAACGCGTCCGCCAAGGACTACAACGACATGAAGATCATGAAGGATCTGTATGAGAGCACCAACGTGTTCGTGAACTGGGAGAATGTCTCCGAGTCCATCTACAGCCAGCAGAAGAATCTGATCTTCGGCAACAAGGATCAGCGGCCCGACGCCATTTACCACGCCGGCATGGGCGCTGGCGAGATCCTCAAGTACGCCAAGCGCAAGGTCCTGGTGCCCATCAGCGACTATCTGGACTACATGCCCAACTTCAAGAAGCTCCTCGAGGAGCGGCCCGACATCAAGGCCCAGATCGTCAACGTGGAGGACGGCAAGATCTATTCTCTGCCCCGCATCGAGGAGATGGGCCTGCTGCAGAATCCCAATATCCTCTTCATGAACAAGGCCTGGGTCCAGGCTGCCATCGATGCGGGCGCCCTGACCGGCGTCACCGCCGATGATCTCAAGGACGGCCTGGCCCTCAAGTACGACCAGATGGAGGCTCTGCTGACCTACTGGCGCGACAACGATATGAACGGCAACGGCAAGGCCGACGACGAGCGTCCCCTGAGCTTTGTCTACAACAACTGGCAGGGCAACCAGTGCGATCTCTACGGCATGTTCGGCATCAACGACAATCTGGAGCACCGCATCATCGTGGACGGCAAGGTCACCTACACCGTTCAGGACCCGCGCTTCAAGGATGCCACCAACTTCATTGCGGACTGGGTCAGCAAGGGCCTGATTGACAAGGCCTCCTTCGACCAGTCCCAGGACGTCTTCCTGGCCAACGGCAAGGGAACCGAGAAGTATGGCGCATTCTACTGGTGGGAGTCCGAGACCGTGGTCTCCAACCCGGAGAACTACATCACCTGCGCGCCCCTGATCGGGCCTGACGGCTCCCAGACCGTCTGCATCTCCAACAACCCCGAGGTCGGCGCCGGCGAAGTCGTCATCTTCAGCGAATGCCAGAACGTGGAGGTCCTGCTGGCCTACTTTGACCGCTATTACGATCCGGTCATCTCCGCCCAGATCAACTACGGTCCCATCGGCATCGTTTACGAGGAGGAGCGCGATGAGAAGGGCATGCTGGTTCAGAAGCCCGTTCCCGAGGGCCTCACCACCGACGAGCTCCGTCTCCAGAACGCGCCTCTGGGCATCATCTACCTGGGCGAGTACGCCTGGAACAACGTGGTCAACATGGAGCCCCGCGCCAAGCTGCGTCTGGACCGCCTGACCGCCTACGTCACCCCCTACATGCCTGCCAACGTCAAGCAGTGCCTCACCATGCCCTTCACCTCCGAGGAGCTGAACGTCATTGCCAACCTGGAGACCAACCTCAACGACCACATCCGGACCAACCTGATCAAGTGGATCCTCAAGGGCGGCGTATCCGACGCCGAATGGGATACCTTCCAGAAGGAGCTCACCGGCAAGTGCAAGATCGACGATCTGGCCAAGGTTTACCAGGATGCCTACGACCGCTTCCAGAGCGGTAAATAAAGGAGAACAACCATGAAAAAGATCAACAAGCTGTTGGCCCTCCTGCTGGCAGTCGTGATGCTGCTGAGCCTGGCCGCCTGCGGCGGCAGCGGTGAAGGCACGGACAAGCCCGCTGACGGCAGCAACACCAAACCCGAGATCAAGGGCGTCCACGACCTGACCGGCGAGGCTGGCTCCGAGATCGACGTGTTTGACGGCGTCACAGCCTCCGACGCCGAGGACGGCGACCTGAGCGCCATGATCAGCGTGGAGGCCAGCCCCGCGCTCGAGGTCAAGAACGGCAAGGTCGTTCCCCCCACCGCCGGCAACTACGAGCTGGTCTACTCCGTTACCGACAAGGCCGGCGAGACCGTCGAGGAGTACGCCACCCTGACTGCCACCCGGCAGACCGGCGAGCCCACCGTGCTCAAGCAGTTTGACTTCTCCACGGCTCCCGTCACCGATTCCTGCGGCTGGGAAACCCGCGTGGGCGAGAACGCCAACGCCAAGGGCGAGCTCAAGCAGGGCGCTTACGTCATCGAGATCACCGATCCCGGCCAGGGTGACGGCGACGTCCAGCTTGCGCTTCCCGGCTTCGCCCTGACCAAGGCCGATTACAAGATCAAGATCTGGGCCAAGTCCACGAAGGATACCTACTGCCACTTCCTGGTCCGCGACGAAAAGGCCGAGGAATGGGCCACCTACGCTGGCGAATTCAACGTCCGCATCACGCCGAAGATGGCCCCCATCGAGATCAACTTCTCCTCCGAGGGCGAGGGCAGCGCCGAGCTGCTGCTCAACCTGGGCAAGATCACCCCCAATCCCGACAACGCCGAGGATACCACGCCCACCGACTTCGCCGTGACCATCGACAAGATCGAGCTCTATGAGATCACCGGCGACGAGACTCTGGCTCCCGTCTATGAGGCGGCAGAGCTGGCCGCGGATGCCATGACCGCGGAAGTCGGCGACGGCGCCGAGGCCTCCGTCACCGCGCCTGGTGAGTTCACCATCAGCGCCTATCCCAGCGAGGGCGGCGTGTGGTCCATCAAGGCCAACCTGGGCCTGAACGGCGAGACCATCGAAAACGGCGTCAAATACTACTACAGCTTCACGATCAACGCCGAGAACGGCGTGGGCGGAGAGGCTCTGGTGGAAAGCCTGGCCCAGTACCACGAGGCCAGAGTCAACTTCAACGGCTTCAGCGCCGCAGCCGGCGAGGACGTGGTGATTTCCAGCACCTTCACTGCCGACCGCGACATCGACGATCCTGTGATCCGTCTGCAGATCGGCAGCGCCCCCGAAGGCGCCAGCTCCAACAAGATCGTCATTAAGGACCTGGCCTTCGGCAAGGTCGAGGGCGACAAGGAGACCAAGAAGACCACCCATAAGTTCATCGCCTTTGGCAACGGCTCTCCCAACGAGACCAACCCCGACGCCCCCTGGACCACCTTCAACGGCACGGACGAGGAAAACGAGCACGGCGTCGGCACTATCTGGGCCGAGGACGGCAGCTTCTTCTACCGGATCGACGACGGCGGCACTGTGGACTGGCACAACAAGCTGATCTGCGGCTATCGTGAGAATCCTCTGACCCTGCCCGCCGACAGCTATTTCACTGTGGAGATCACGGTCAAGGCCGACAAGCCCGTCTCCTGCGGCTTCTTCCTGAACCCCATCGGCGGCTGGGATCCCAGAATCTCCGAGTCCATGGAAATCACCACCGAGGAGCAGACCTTCTCCTTCACCACCACCGAGACCCTCATCTCCGACATGGACTTTGAGCTGCTCTTCCAGTTCGGCTCTGAGGCCACCGCGGCTCTGGACGACGTGACCATCGAGTTCACCAACATCACGATCTACCAGATGCTCGTTTCGTAATTTCCCAAATTTTATCCCTGTGGCCGGGAGGTTTCCTCCCGGCCACAGGAAACACGATGGCGGAAGGAAGCCATGAAACCCGCTTTGATGGCTTCCTTGCTCCATTGTTCAATCCATCATCCATCCCGCAAAGGAGGCCGTTATGAAAAAGAATTTGATTCCCATGCTGCTTGTGCTTTGCCTGCTTGTCAGTCTGCTTCTGGCAGGCTGCGGCGGCGGTGAGACGAAGGAGACGGAGGCGGCGACCAAGCCCGCCCAGTTCCTGGACACCGACAAGGATTTTTCCCGGCTCCGCACCCCCGGCAGCCAGGAGGAAGCCTACGACTATCTGCTCTTCTTCCAGCCTGAGGAGGATGTGACCGGTCAGCCCTACGTGGGCGACACCATGCCCTTCTATGACAACGGCACCTATTACATCTATTATCTCAAAGAGGGCGGCGACTCCTACAATCACGCAGTCTATCTTGCCGAAACCAAGGACTTTTTGAGCTACAAGGAATACGACGAGCCCATTCTGACGCCTGACCGCGACGGCGGTCAGGACGGATGGATCGGCACCGGCTCCGTGGTCGAGGTCGGAGGAGAATACCTGTTTTTCTATACCGGCCACAGTGATTCCAACTTCAGCGAGTTCAAGGAGACCATCATGCTCGCCAAGGGCAGCACGCCCACGGCCTTTGAAAAGGTGGCAGGCTGGGAGATCACCCCGCCCGCTGAGCTGGGGCAGAAGAACGACTTCCGCGATCCCCAGGCCTATTACGATGAAGCGTCCGATACCATCGTCCTGACTGTCACCGCGTCCAAGGACGGCAAGGCGCGGATTCTGAAATACACGCTGAGCAGGGATCTAACGGAGAAGACCTACGACGGGATCATCTTCACCCATCCCGACGGCAACATCTGGAACCTGGAATGCAGCGACACCTTCCGTCTGGGCGACACCTGGTATCTGACCTACTCCGCCCAGGACGACACCCTTTGGTACGCGACCTCCGACAGCCGCTACGGCCCCTATTCCGAGCCGAAGCCCATCGACGGCAAGCTCTTCTACGCCGCCAAGCACGTAGAGGACGGTACCGCCTCCTATATGGTCGGCTGGGCCAGACGCTCCGAATCCCCCTCCTCCACCCAGGAGGTCTCTGCCTGGGCAGGCAACCTGATGGTCCAGCAGCTGGCGCAGGCCGCGGACGGCAGCCTGCTTCTGGAAGCGCCGAAATCTGTGCGCGACACCTTCACCGTGGAGCGGCCGCTGCTGACGGAGGGGACCGCCTGCACCGTGGAGTCCGGCTCCCGCTACAGCTACACCGAGGCCTTCACCGCCTATGAGCGCTTCATGATCACCGGAAAATTCACCTGCACCGGCACCGGCAGCTTCGGCCTGGCCTTCGACTACAGCGGCAAATCCGACAAATATAAGCTGATCTCCCTGGACCCCAACGGCGACACCATCAGCCTCAGCTTCAACGAAGGCTCCACGCCCATTACGGAAACGACTGCCGTTCTGGACCCCAACCAGACCTACTCCTTCACCTATCTGCAGGAGGGCTCTGTGGGCGTCTTCTATGTGGACGGCGTCGCGGGTCTGACGGTCCGCCTCTATGGCGTCAGCGGCAAGCCCGTCTGTCTCTTCGCGGAGAACAACAGCGTGACCTTCAGCGATCTGACAGAACATACGAATTAACGATCAAGGAGGAGGCACCATGAAAAAGTATCTCAACATCAACAACCCCATCATGCGCGGCCTGTCCAGAGTGACCGACTGCCTGTTTCTGAGCGTGCTCTGGCTGGTGTTCAGCCTGCCGGTGCTCACGATCGGTGCTTCCTCCACCGCCCTCTATACGACCGTCTACCGCTACATCCGCAGGGGAGAGGGATACCTGTGGCGCACCTTCTGGGAAGCCTTCAAGGAGAGCTTCAAGCGCGCCACCGGCTGTTGGATCATCGTTCTGACAGCACTTGTCCTGCTCTTTTTCGACTCCCTGGTTTTCCGCAACATGCTGAAGCAGGGGAAGCCCCTCGGCAACCTTTATTGGGTGATCCTCGGCTTTATGGCGATTGTCTGCGGCTGGGCACAGTATCTGTTTGCCTACTGCTCCCGCTTTGAGGGCGGGGCGTTGGAATCGGTCCGGCTGAGCTTTCTGCTGATGGCCGCCCATCCGCTCAAGGCGCTGTTCGTGCTGATCTTCGTGGTCCTTGCCATCGCGGCGATCCTGATCGTTCCGTTCCTGGTCTTTCTGCTTCCTGCCTTTGTCAACTGGCTCAGCAGCATCCACATCGAACAGGTTTTCCTGAAGCACATGAATCAGGAGGACCGGGAGCGCACGCTCCGGGAGGAAGAAGAAAGCCGCCCCGTGAAATGATGGTTTCATAAAAACCGGAAGGAGGATTCCCATGAACAATTACACGCTGCGCAGAGCAAGAGCCTTCGAAGAAAAGTACCGAGACCGCGCCGATCCCGGACTCCAGCCCCGCTTCCATGTGACGGCAGGCGTCGGCTGGATCAACGACCCCAACGGATTCAGCATTTATCAGGGTGAATACCACCTGTTTTATCAATACTATCCCTACGACGTGAAATGGGGCCCCATGCACTGGGGGCATGTCAAGACCCGGGATTTCCTCCACTGGGAACGGCTGCCCTGCGCCCTGGCTCCGGAGCAGCCCTACGACAAGGACGGCTGCTTCTCCGGCGGCGCTATCGCGCTGCCGGACGGACGCCATTTGCTGATGTACACCGGCGTCCGGAACGTTCGCCGTTCCAACGGCCTGGTGGACAATTATCAAACTCAGTGCATCGCCATCGGCGACGGCCTAAATTACGAGAAAATCGAAGCAAACCCTGTCCTGGACGAGAAGGATTTGCCGGCCGGCGGCAGCCCCATCGACTTCCGGGACCCCAAGGTCTGGTTTGAGGACGGCAAATACTGGTGCGTTGTGGGCAACCGGCCCGCCGACGGCTCCGGCTCCATTCTGCTCTACGAGAGCGAGGACGCCCTGCACTGGCAGTTCGCCTCGGTGCTGGCCTCCTGCCACAACCAGTTCGGCAAGATGTGGGAGTGCCCCGACTTTTTCGAGCTGGATGGCAAGCACGTTCTGCTGACCAGCCCTCAGGATATGGATTCCATGGGTCTGGAATTCCATCCCGGCAACTCGACGCTCTGCATCATCGGGGACTATGACCGGGAAAGGAAGCATCTGCTGCGGGACAATCTCCAGGCCATCGACTACGGCACCGACTTCTACGCGACCCAGACCCTGGAGACCCCCGACGGACGCCGGATCATGATCGCCTGGATGCAGAGCTGGGAATCCTCCGGAGCCAAGGTCAAGGAGCTGCCCTTCTTCGGCCAGATGACTCTGCCCCGGGAGCTTCATATCAGAGACGGCCGGTTGGTCCAGAACCCGGTTCGGGAGTTGGAGGCCTTCCGCACGGCCAAGGTCAAGTATCAGAACGTGATGATCTCCGACGAGACCAACCTCCAGGGCATCTTCGGCCGCTTCCTGGACATGACCATCACGGTCCGTCCCGGCAATAAGAACAAGATGTACCGCTATTTCAAGCTCAACGTGGCCAAGGACGGCGAACGGGCCACCATGATCCGTCACAAGCCCGAGAACAATACGATCCGCGTGGACCGCAGCCGCTCCGGCTTCCCCCACGACATCGTGAACAGCCGCGACTTCCCCGTGGCGGCCTACGACGAGCTGAAGCTGCGCATCATTCTGGACCGCTACAGCCTGGAGCTCTTTGTCAACGACGGGGAGCAGGCCGCAAGCTTCGTCCTCTATACCCCTGTTTCTGCCGATTCCATCTCCTTCTCCTGCGACGGCGCCGCCATCATCGACGTGGAGAAGTACGATCTCGAAGTGTAGCGCGGGCAATCTGCCCGCTCAACAAGGCAATAGGAGAAACGCAATGGAAAAAACCTTTGATGTGGTCGCTTTAGGCGAATTGCTGATCGATTTCACCCAGAACGGCCTCAGCGAGCAGGGCAACCCGCTCTTCGAGGCCAACCCCGGCGGCGCGCCCTGCAACGTGCTTGCCATGCTGCAGAAGCTGAGCCATCGAACCGCCTTCATCGGCAAGGTGGGCAGCGACGGTTTCGGCGCCCAGCTCCGGCAGACGGCAAAGGAAGCCGGGATCGGGGTGGACCACCTGCTGAACGATCCCACGGTCCACACCACCCTTGCCATCGTTCACACGGAGCCCGGCGGAGATCGGGACTTCTCCTTCTACCGGGACCCCGGCGCGGACATGATGCTCCGGGAGGAGGAGCTGCCGCGCTCCCTTTTGGAAAGCTGCCGGATCTTCCACTTCGGCACCCTGTCCATGACCCATCCCGGCGTCCGCGCCGCCACCAAGACCGCCGTGCGGATCGCGAAGGACGCCGGCGCGCTGATCTCCTTCGACCCCAACCTCCGGCCGCCCCTCTGGACGAGCCTGGAGGAGGCCCGGACCCAGATGGAATGGGGCATGGGCGTCTGCGATATTCTGAAGATCTCGGATAACGAGGTGGAGTTCTTCACCGGCGAGACGGACTACCCCGTCGGCGCGAAAAAGCTGATGGAACAGTTCCCGGGGATCCGTCTGCTGAACGTCACCTGCGGCGCGGACGGCAGCTTCAGCTTCTGCAGCGGAAGCCAGGTCTACGTGCCCTCCTTCAAGCTGGGCGGCACCATCGAGACCACCGGCGCCGGCGACACCTTCTGCGCCTGCGTGCTGCACGACGTGCTGAAGAACGGCGTAGATGCCCGTTCGCCGGAGAGCCTGACCGGGATGCTCCGCTTCGCCAACGCGGCCGCCTACCTGGTCACCACCAAAAAGGGCGCCATCCGCTCCATGCCCGAGCCCGCCGACGTGGAGGCGATCCTCGCCCGTCCGTAGCGGCGGAACGCTCTGCCGTATCCCAATCCCGCAGTTATAAAACAAATAAATACCTATTAGGAGGCAGCGACATGAGGCACAAAAAACTATGCTTTGCCGCGGTGCTGGCGGCGCTGGCGCTCCTGCTGACGGCCTTCAGTCCGTTGGCGGCGGCGATCGGCGATCCCGGCGTCAGGCAAACAGCGCTTCCTGCTTCAGACGGTCGGGACACCCGTCTGATGGATGACGACGACGTGGAACGCGAGGTCATCCCGATGTCTGAAGCGGACAACGTGTTCTCTGCCAAGTTTGAGGGCGACGCCGTAGAAGGCACGGCCTCGAATCAGGACGGGAAATACATCATTGAGGCCGTCAAAACAGACGGCGAGGCCTGGCACATCAAGCTGGAATGCAATTATGAAACGGTCCCCGGCAGGGACTACTTCGTGACCTATCAGTTCCGCTCCACGACGGCCGGCCTGGTCAAGTTCGGAGACCAGCAGGAATTCCGCATCGTTCGCGGCGACAACGCCGTGACCGGGATCCTGACCGCCGTCAGCGACCTCACCTATCTGGACCTGCAGCTCGGGGCCCTGGCCCCCTTCACCGCGGAGTTCACCGGCGTCATCGTCGAGGAGCTGGAGGACGTTGCGGAATTTGAAGAGATCATGGACCCCTCCTTCCGCCTGGACGCGGACGGAACTGCTGCGGAACAGCACGACGAGGGCTATGACCAGGCCCTCGCCGTGACGGAGGACGAAGCGGTCCTGCAGGTATCCGAGGTGCCGCAGAACGGAGAGGTCTGGCAGTCGAAGCTGTTCATCAATACGGGCGCGATCCCGGAGGCCGGGAACCGCTACCGGATCAGCGCGGAGGTCGAGGCCTCGAACGACATGGACTTTGAGATCCTCTACAACAACGGGGACCGGGAGAAGGGCTATGCCGCGCGCTACGGCCTGCACCTGGAGGCCGACACGCCGAAGACGGTCCGGCAGACGGTCGCCGTCCCGATCGAGGGCTTCGAGCCCGAGGAGCTGGTGCTGCAGTTCGCCCTGGGCAGAGCTCCGAAGGGGACGGACGTCAAGGTGCGGGAGCTCCACGTGGAAAAGATCACCGACGGCTACACCAGCGTGCTTCCGACAAACTTTGCGCTGACAAACTACGTCTGGAACGGCACGACCTATACCACCTATACTGCGGTCGATCCCGTTCGGATCCCGCTGACCGCGTTCTCCTACGAGGGAACGGATTCTGTCTTTGAACGGCATGACGACGACTACCAGGTGCGTCTGGAGGAAACGGAGTCCAGCGCGACCCTGGCGATCGAGAAGGCCCCGGAGAACGACCGCGGCGTGTGGAAGGCGAAGCTCTATGCCGCCACCGGCCTCACCCTGGAGGCCGGGACCACCTACCGGATCTGCTTCGACCTTGCCTCCCTCCGCGATCAGGCCAATTACGAGGCCTGCTTTGACGGCGACTATGAGAACGCCTACGGCGCCCTCTACGGCCGCAGCCTGACGGCCGGCGGCACGGATCACGTCGAGTTCATTGTGACGCCCGACGTGAGCCACGGCCCGCTGACGCTTCGCCTGCAGCTGGGCGAGACGGACAGCGCCGCCGGCAACACCGTCACCCTCAGCAATCTCAGCGTGGAGCAGCTGACGCCCCGGTATCAGCCTGTGGGCGAGGTTTCCCTCCATGCGGGCAGCACCGGCAACGTCCGGGAGGAGCACAGCGACGGCGTTGCGCAGACCCTTACGGTGTCCGACGGCGCCGCGTCCCTGAACGTGACCGCCGCCCGCAGCGAAGGCGGCGTCTGGAGCTCCAAGCTCCTCATTCAGACCGGCGTCACCCCCGAGGCGGGGGCAAGATACCGCGTCAGCGCGGCCCTCGAGGCGACCGCCGACACCGGCGAATATGAGCTCCTGTATCAGAACGCCGACGCGGAAGCGCTCTACGGCGGCCTGTGGGGGCTCACCGGCCCGGGCAGCCTCAGCTCCGAATTTACGGCGCCCTCCGACGACTGCGGCGAGCTGGTGCTCGTCTTCCAGCTCGGAAATCTGCCGGCGGACTGCACGGTCACCGTCCGGGAGATCCGGGTGCAGCAGATCAGCGGCGGCTCCATGACGGAGATCGAGCTGCCCGACTTTGCCTATCCCGTCTCAGGCGTCGACACACTCGTCAACAATTCCTTTTTCCTGGAGGCCAACAACGGCGCGGAAGCGGAGCTGCGCGGCGACGGATCCAGCGCGACCGCGCTGGTCACCGTCCCGGGAGATGACTGGAACGTCAAGCTCTACGCCAGGCCGGAACTGCAGCTGGAGGCCGGACAGACCTATACCGTCTCGATGGACGTCACCGGCGCCGCCGGCTGCACGGCCTGCTATAAGAATACGGACACCGGAAACGAGGAGGGCTTCGGCACGGAGCCCATCGTCGACGGAACCGTCACCCATACCATCGTGCCGGCAGAGAACGGGACCCTTGAGATCCTGCTGAAGATCGGCAGCGTATCCGAGAACACAGAGGTCACCGTCAAAAATATCCAAATCCGCAAAGCCGGAACCGGCTCCGACGCATCTCCGATCGCAATGCCCGGCTTTGCCTACCCGGTTTCCTCGTGCGGGACGACCACAAACAACAGCTTCCTGCTTGAGGCCAACGAAGGCGCCGAAGCGGTCATGACCGGCAACGGCACCAGCGCGACGGCCACAGTCACAACGCACGGCGACGATTGGCACGTCAAGTTCTATGCCCTGACCGGTGTTGCGCTGGAGGCCGGACAGACCTACCGGATCAGCATGGACGTCACCGGTGCCTCCGGCTGCACGGCCTGCTATAAAAACACGGCGACCGGAGCAGAGGACGGCTTCGGAACCGAGGCCATCGGCAGCGGAACGGTCGTCCACACCGTGACGCCGACCGAGGACGGAACGCTCGAGATCCTGCTGAAGATCGGCAACGTTGCCGACGGCACCGCGGTCCGGGTCAGCAACGTTCGCGTTGAAAAGAGCACGGCCTCCGCGACAAACGTCATGCCCTCTGCCATCACCTATCCGGACTCCTTCTTCCTGGAGTCGAACAGCGGCGCGTTGGCGGAGCTTTCCGGCAGCGGCAGCAGCGCGACGGCCACGATCGTCACACCCGTCGCCGATTGGAACGTCAAATTCTACGTCAAACCCCACGCGGTCCTGGAGGCCGGCAAGACCTATCAGATCAGCCTGCACGTGACGAACGCCTCCGGCTGCCCGGTCTGCTTCAAGGACCTGGGTACCGGAAATGAGGAGGGCTTCGGTGCTGTCTGGCTTTCCTCCAACGACCAGACGGTCACCCAAACCGTCACGCCGTCTTCCAATGGTGAGATGGAGATCCTGCTGAAGATCGGCAACCTGACCGCCGATACCGCGGTCACGGTCAGCGACGTCCGCGTGGACGAGCTGACGACCGCGTTTGCCGAGATGGAGCTTTCCGGCTTTGCCTATCCGGTCACGACCCCGGAAACCACCGCCAAGAATTCCTTTGATCTGGAGACAAACGAAGGCGCCGCCGCGGCCATGACCGGCGACGGCAGCAGCGCCACGGCGACCGTCACGACGTCCGGCGACGACTGGCACGTCAAGTTCTATGCCAAGCCCGGCGTGGAGCTGGAAGCCGGAAAGCAATATCGGATCAGCATGGGCGTCACCGGAGCGAACGGTTGCCAGGTCTGCTTCAAGCGCGTCGGCGGAGAGGAAACCGACTTCGGAACGGAGACGGTGTCCTCGGAGACTGTCACGCACACCGTGACCCCGACCGAGAGCGGAACCCTTGAGATCCTGCTGAAGATCGGCAATGTTCCCGCCGGCACCGCGGTCACGGTCCGGGATATTCAAATCGAGGAGATCGGAGCCGAAGAGATCGACGTCCTGCCGTCGGCCTTCGCCTATCCCACCCTCGCCGCAGGCGGCACCGAGTACAATTCCTTCGACCTGGAGGCCAACAACGGCGCTGCCGCAGCGCTGACCGGCGACGGCTCCAGCGCGGAAGCGACCGTCACGACCCCCGGCGACGACTGGCACATCAAGCTTTACGCCAAGCCCGGCGTGGAGCTGGAGGCCGGAAGCACCTATCAGATCGATCTGAACATCACCGGCGCAGAGGGCTGCCAGGTCTGTTACAAGCGGGTCGGCGGCGAGGAAACCGACTTCGGTACGGAGACGGTCTCTTCCCAGACCGTGACCCACACCGTCACCCCGACCGAGAGCGGAACGCTGGAGATCCTGGTCAAGCTGGGCACGGTCCCGGCCGGCACCGTCGTGAAGGTCTCCGACATCACGATCAGCAAGCGCGGCGGCGGAACCCCGGGCGACAATCTCATGACGGACCCGCTCACCGCCGATGCAAGCGGCGCCGTGAATTTCTGGGCCCACGAGGATTATGCCGCGTCCCTGTCCGGCGACGACGGCGCAGTGAGCCTCAGCATCGATTCCGTTCCGGAGGAGGGCCGGGAGGCCTGGAAGATCAAGCTCTTCGTGGAAACCGGCCTCCGGCTGACCGCGGGAACGCATTACCGCATCAGCGCCGACGTCTCCGCGAGCGCGGAGCTCGACTACGAGATCTGTTACAATGACGGCACGGCTGAGAAGGGCCTGGGCGCCCTCTACGGCCTGCACGGCGCGGCGGACAGCCAGACGGCGGTCTATGAGGCGACGCCGGAGAGCGACACCGACCTGATCCTGCAGTTCAACCTGGGCTGGGCAGACGGCCCGTGCACCGTGACCGTCGCCAACGTCCGGGTCGAGGAGATGGCAGAGGCCGAGGGCGAACCCATGCTGGAGTCCTTCCGCTATGACAGCATCGGCAGCTTCAGCAGCGCCGCGGACGACGGTTACCTGGTTTCCCTCGAAAAGGAAGCCGAGGCGGCGACCTTCCGCATCCTGCAGGCCCCGGCGGTCCGCAATCCCTGGAACGTCAAGCTCTTTGTCCAGACCGGCTTCACGCCGGAGCCCGGCAAGAATTACCGGATCACCTACGACCTTGAGGCCGCCAGGCCGCAGAGCACCTTCGAGACCTCCTTCGACGGGAATACCGAGGCTGCCTACGGCATGCAGAGCCAGGCCCTGAAGTCCGGAAAGCAGACTGTGACCGGCATCATCCAGGGCGGCAAGGGACCGCTCACGATCCAGATCCGGCCGGGCAAGACCAACGGAACGGACGGCAACGTCTATCGGGTCAGCAATGTGAAGATCGAAGCCGTCACGCTGGTCGCCAAGAATCATTACAACTACGCCCCCGCCGTCACGCTCTGGACCCACGAGGACTACAAGTCGGCGCTGACGAAGCAGGAGGACCGGGCGGAAGTCCGGATCGAACAGACGCCTGACGAGGGAATGGAGCCCTGGAAGACAAAGCTCTTCATCGATACGGGCATCACCCTCAAGGCCGGAGAAAAGTACCGGATCAGCCTGGACGTCTGCGCAGAAGAAGAAACTGCCTTTGAGATCTGCTATAACCGCGGCGGCGAGGAGAAGGGCCTGGGCGCCCAGTACGGACTCACCGCCTACACGGACACGCGGACCTATGAGTACACCGCCTATGCGATCCGCAATACCCATCTGGTCATTCAGGTCTCCCTGGGCGGATGCGCCGCGCCGAACACCTTCACGGTCAGCCGTGTCAAGGTGGAAAAAGCCGGCGCACTCGAAAAGCTCTCCGAACGCGAATACGACTTCGAGCAGTAACTCGGAAGCTGCCGCGCCGCTGCGGCACCTTGCGCCATGTCGTCAGTCAACCAAATACGCCCTTGCCTGAAGGGGAACCGGGCAGGGGCGCAGCCGGGACGAATGAAAGCCGAGCATTCGTTACGATCCCAAATATGCTTCTCTGCGTTTTTTCTCTTGATTGTCTGTTTTCCTTTTTCTCCTTTTCTTTTCATGTTTGTTGTCCCGCAGTTCCCCATCTCCTCCGCCCGGCGCCGAGGCACCAGCCCCGGCGCTGGGCGGATTTCGGCATAAACTTGGCACATTATGACAAAAAACCTAATTGACAATTCTTCAGATACGCCGTAAAATACAAATGCGCCTAAGGGCAATAATCCTCGCACCAGTTATGAAATCCGAAAACGGTTTCATAGACTGAAATAGTTTCACGTTATTGCATCGACAATGTCCCAGTTTCACGACGGCTTTTGCTGTCCCAGTATTTTCTCGGCAGCTTCTGCTGTCCTAAGACGGTATCTTTCGTCTTTTGTTTTCCTCGTCAGCTTCGGCTGTCCCAATCATTTCTCGGCAGCTTCGGCTGTCCTAAAGTTTCTGACAGTAAACAAGCAGAGAACCGGCCTTCGGTTGTTCTGTTTTGTTTGCTGTCTGCTTTTTCAAGATGAACGATCCTCCGACAATGGGCGCAGGCTGCATTTGCGGACAGGCGCAGCCTTTTCTGGGCTGCCGCCCTGGTCTGCCTCTTTGCGTACTAGGAAGGGAGCGTGATGCGAATGAATCGTTTTGCTTTTGATTCTGTTCTCGATCAACCTGTTATGATAACTGCTGATCCGGATCGCTCCCATTGTTCGGCTGGGTATTACAGGATCTGCGATCTGATCGACAAAATGGAGCTCTGGCCATCGCTGATCCAGGTATATAAGCGGGTAATCATCGTCCCGATGGCCGTGTTGTTCTTCTTTGCGGTCATGGAGCTCGGACGGCCCAGGGGCTTCCGACGGATCATGCGCGAGATCGAAAAGATCCCTGGGATCCTGAACGGGGACAATGAAGCGCCCGTCCTGATCTCCCGGAGGAAGAACAAGGGCAAAAAGACGGAACGCTGGATCTTTGATTCCTACGGGCGGCCGTATTCCTACTTCCGGAAGCTGCAAAAAGAGATCGAGTCCGCCCTGGACGTCGGCATCATCCGGATCGAGGAAGGGCGGGACGGCCACAAGGTCGAAATCGACCTGTCAGTCCATCCCGGCTCGTGGCCGAAGATGGTTCCCTGGGACGACCGGAATCTGAAAGAAAGCTACTCCAAACTGCCGCTCGGCGTCAACCGCTTCGAGACGGTGTTCCTGGATCTGTCCGTGATCGCCCATGCCATCATCAACGGACGTACCGGCTCGGGCAAAACGATCGCCATGAAATCGCTGTGCTACGGAGCGATCATGAAGGGTTACGAGGTCAGTCTGGTGGATTTCAAGGGCGGCGTCGATTACGGCCCGGTCTGGGAGCGTCACGCCAGACTGATTTCGGACAACCAGGAATTCCTTGCCGCGATCCGGGGGCTTGTCGAAGAGAAGGACCGCAGGCTCGCATTCCTGCGGCAAAACGACGCTTCCCGAATCGACGAATATAACGAGGCGCATCCGGAGGCTCCCATGCAGCGGATCATCCTCTTTGTGGACGAGCTGGGCGAGTGCCTGGATAAAAGCGGAATGACGAAGGAGCAGAAGGAGACCGTGGATCTGATCACGCAGGGGCTCAACACGCTCTGCCGGCTCGGCCGGGCTGTGGGGATCAGCTGCATCCTCAGTACCCAGCGCGGCTCCGCAGATCTGATCTCCGGTCAGATCCGCAACAACGCGCTGAAGATCGTAGGCCAGTGTGACGAAAACCTCTCCCTGCTGACGATCGGCACCGCGGACGCCGCAACGGAGCTGTCCCATCCCGGGCAGTTCATGGACGAAAACAAAAACGTATTTCAGGGCTTCTATGCCGACTACACCGCGCTGCTGAAAAAGCACGAGCATGACGGGCGTGTCGGCGCCTATGGATTGAAACAATAAGAACTGCCGAATCATAAGCGGGAAGGGGGAACGACTCCAAGAAACGCGAAACCAGAAAGACGGTGAGCCAATATGAACAATTCAATAAAAAATGGCGCATCGCCTTTACAGCTGAACGACCTTATGCTATTATTGCAGTGTGGTGATCTTGAAAATGCTATGGTAGCCGATATGATTACCAGAGCAAAAGAAGCGTATGTCAGAGCTCGCCATTCTCAGGCCATTACCCAGATGCATTCCTCTAACAAGTATAAGGACGGCCTTTGGAAGACGTATGTACTGAAGGATGGGAAACGAAAGGAGGTTTTGCGCAAAACCAAACCCGAGCTCTATGAAGCATTGTATGATTTCTACAAGGCGGAAGAGGATGCCACGGTTACGTTTAAAGAAGCCTTTAACCGTTTGATGCGGAAGAAGGAAGACCAGCTCGGGCGCAGTCATAACACAATTCGAGATGATAGCCGCTATTTTTCTTATCTGAGTCCAATACTCAGGAATACGTTGATTACGGATGTTACGGAAGAAGACTTGCGGATTTGGCTTGTTAAGTCCTACTTGCCGACAAAACCGAGGGAGTCAGCACTTAAAAAGATGCTGCAAATCCTGAAACAGGTTTTTGCTTATGGTATGAGCAAAAAGCTGTGTGTTTACAATCCTGCCGAGTATATCCTTTTCGACGATTATGTAAAAGGCTGCAATTTGCAGAAAAAGAGACCGGAAGAGATAGAGTTCTGGGTCAATCATTTTTCTTGTGTGATTTAGGGTTACGGATATAGGATTTGCGGCTTGCGTCGAAAAGCTTGAGGAAGAAGTAATCGTCATCTGGATAGCCGTAGCCTTGGCGGCGGAGGGTTTTGATTTTGTTGTTGATTC
>JAFRPC010000033.1 GCA_017429325.1 Oscillospiraceae bacterium
CGGCGCCGCCGCGCAGACCTACTTCGAGTACGACACCGACAACCTGGTCAACGAGAATCTGTCCTCCGCGGCTGCCGCCGCCAAGAACCAGTTCGAGACCAAGACCGAAGCTCCCGCCTCCCTGGTGAACGGCTCCAACGGCCCGAACCTCTACGGCTCCGTGTCCATCAAGAACCGTGTGGTTCTGAGCATTACCGCCCGGAACCTGGGCACCGGCACCACTGTGCAGATCCAGGTCAAGAACCATGAGACCGGCGAGGTCAAGGAAGTCCTGGAGGCCACCCAGGTCGGCAGCGTCTACACGGCCAAGTTCTCCAACGTGGAAGCCGATGAGATGCGCACGATGTTTGACTTCGTGGCCATGGTGGACGGTGTCGAGACCGGCACCCCGCTGACCTGGTCCGTGGAAGGCTACATCCGCGCCGCCCGTCTGAGCTCCGACACCAGCGCCGAGGAGCTGGCTCTGCTCAACGCCCTGCTCATCTACGCGGACTCTGCTGCAGCAATGCAATAATCAATAGCAAATAAGCAATCAATTCGCAAAAGCGGGAAGCTTTCGGGCTTCCCGTTTTTGCGTCCATACAGGAGAACCTGAAAAATGGATTGATTTTCTGACGAAATGATGATTTAATAGAAATGCCGTTTGGCAAATAAAATAAAAGGAGACAGATACATGCAAACGCAAAGACCATTCCGTCGCCTGCTTGCGCTGGTGCTGATCCTGGCTCTGCTGGGGACTCTCGCGATACCCGGCGTCAACGCACAAGCACTGAACTCTGCGGCAGGCCCAGATGTTCAAACGAAAGAATCTGAATCCGAAAGCCTGAATCAGGAGGAACATGCTGCCAATGAAGTGGTGCGTGTTTCCGTAGTTCTGAGGGAGCCCGGCGCTGTGGACGCTGGGTTCTCGCTCGATGGCATCGGCGCGAACCCAGATGCCGCTTCCTACCGAGCGGAGCTTCGGGAGAAACAGGACAAGCTTGTGGACAAGATCACCGCCGCCACGGGCAGCCGTCCGGAGGTGAAATGGCACATCACAATGGCTGCCAACATTGTTTCCCTCAATGTCCATTACGGTGAGATCAGCGCCATTGAGGCCTTGCCGGAGGTAGTGCGTGTGTTCCTGGAAAACCGGTATGAGCCGCAGAAGGACGTCGAGGGGGATGAGGCGGAGCCCAATACCTCCAATTCCTCCACCTATATGGTCGGCGCATCCCAGGCCTGGGCGGAGGGCTACACCGGCGCGGGCTCCCGCATCGCCATCATTGACACCGGCCTTGACCTGACCCACCAGTCCGTCAATGCCGACGCCTTCAACTATGCCATCCAGCAGACCGGAAAGAGCGTCAGCCTGTTTACGCAGTCCGATTTGGCGGCGGTGCTGACCCAGCTCAACGCCTACATCGAGCTCAGCACGAAGCCCACGGCGGCCCAGCTCTACCATACGGCGAAGGTGCCCTATGGCTTCAACTACATCGACAGTGCCTACTATACCCAAATCGACCACATGAACGACACAGAGGGGGAACACGGCTCCCATGTGGCGGGTATTGCCGCCGCGAACCGCTATCTCAAGAGCGGCAGCTCTTACGTGGACGCCGCCTCCACGGTCCATGCCGTCGGTATGGCCCCTGACGCGCAGCTCTTTGTCATGAAGGTCTTCGGCGCCGCGGGCGGCGCCTACGACTCCGACTACATGGTCGCCATTGAGGACGCCATTACCCTGGGCTGCGACGCGGTGAACCTGTCCCTGGGCTCCGGCTACCCCGGCTTCTCCTACTCGGAGGACTATCAGGCCATTCTGAACAAGCTGGCAGACAGCGCCCAGAACACCAAGCTTGTGGTCTCCATTTCCGCGGGAAACTCCTCCTCCTTTACCAACAGACTGGGAGACGACCTCTATATCGACGATGTCTCCATGCACACCGGCGGCACGCCGGGCTCCCTGGCCAACAGCCTCTGCGTCGCCTCGGCGGACAACTTAGGCGTCACCGGAAGTCCCTTGACCTTCAATGGGAATCAAATGGTTTTCTACACAGAGACCGATTCCACCGGAGCCAAAATGGTCTCTATCCCGGGCTCTTTCAGTTTCGTCTATCTCGACGCTGTGGGCAATGCCGACGATTACAGCACGGTCAACAGCGCGGTCTCCCTGAGCGGCAAAATCGTCCTGGTCAATCGCGGCAGCATCAGCTTTGCCGATAAGGGCAACAATGCGATCTCCTATGATCCCGCCGCGCTGGTCGTGGCGAACAACGACACCGGGACGGTCAGTATGGCCCTGAGTGATTATACCGGGACCTTCCCCATGGTCTCCATCACCCTGGAGGATGCGCAGGCCATCAAAGCCGCCTCCACACGGCATACCGCGGGCAGCATCACCTACTATACCGGTACGGTGACGGTCACGGCGCAGATCATCTCGGAGCTCCTCAGCACAAATCCCGAGATCAGCAGCTTCTCCTCCTGGGGCATTCCCGGCTCCCTGACCATGAAGCCGGAGATCACCGCCCCCGGCGGGAACATCTATTCAATTTTTGGCACCAATCAGACCGAAAACGGCACCTCCGGCGGCTCGGACCAGTATGAAAACATGTCGGGCACCTCTATGGCCGCGCCGCACGTGGCCGGTCTCATCGGTACATTTGCCCAGTACCTCCGGGAGACCGGCCTTTCCGTCAGCGGTCATACCACCCGGCAGCTGGTCCAGAGCCTTCTGATGTCCACCGCCGTTCCGATGCACATCGGCGCCGCGTCTGGCCCGTATTATCCCATTCTTCAGCAAGGCGCCGGTCTTGTCAACGTCTCCCAGGCCATCCACGCCTCTTCCGTGCTCTTCATGGAGCAGGACGCCACGGCCTCCTGGGCGGACGGCAAGGTCAAGGCGGAGCTGGGCGACAAGCCTGAGCGCTCCGGCGACTACAGCTGGAGCTTCACCATCCACAACCTCGCCTCCCAGGCTCAGACCTACGACCTCAGCACGGACCTCTTCACCCAGGACCGCTACGTGGGCGACGACGGCTATGCCAGAATGTCCCCCTCCACCGCGGCCCTGAACTGGACGGTGAGCTACTCCACCGGCAGCACCGTGACAGTCCCGGCAGGCGCAAGCAGGACCGTCACCGTCACCATCTCCATCCCCGCGGATATGAGCGCCTTCGACGCCCTCTATCCCTCCGGCGCCTACGTGGAGGGCTATACCTTTGTGGAGAGCCGCAGCACCACCAAAGACGGCGCCAAGCTGGACGTGAAGCACTCCATTCCCATCCTGGGCTTCTATGGCTCCTGGACCGACCCCTCCATGTTTGACAACATGAGCTATCTCGATACCCTCTACGGCGAGACCAGGACCCCCTATTCCGGCGTGTCGGATACCAACTACATGACCTATACGACCCACGGCAGCACCAAGAAGGTGTCGGGCAACCCCTACCTGACCGAGACGCCCTTCCCGAAGGAGCGCCTTGCCATGAACGCTGCGGACTATGTCTATTCCTTCACGTATAACCTCCTCCGCTCCGCCGGGGCTACAGGCGTCGCCGTGTCCAAGCTGAACACCGCCGGCAAGATCACCAACGTGCTGGATGCGAAAGTCAGCGCGACCAACGTCACCGGTATGTGGTACTATACCAACGGTGCTTCCTGGCAGAACACCGCCTCCAAGACGGAGACCGTGAACAAGACCCTGGCCTCCTACGGCCTGGCCGAGGGAGACCGCTTCCGCGTCGGCTTCTATGCCATCCCCGAGTACAACGCCATGCAGGTCAATGCCGACGTGACCGACAGCGGCGCCGGAAGGCTGACCGTCGGCACCTTCAAGAACCTGCTTCTGCGGAACGTCCTGGGCGAAGGTGCGATGATCGGCTACGACTTCACCGTGGACAACAAGGCGCCGGAGATCATCGGAGCCTATCGCCGCAACAACCAGGTGACAGTCACCGCACGGGATGACCGCTACATCGCCTGCCTGGGTCTTACCAACAGCACGGGCAAGACCTTCTATTCCCAGACCATCCCCGCCCAGACGGCGGAAGGCCAGGTCGTGGTCTATACCTTTGACGCCTCCGGCGTAACGGACGGCTTCTATGTCTTCGCGGGCGACTATGCCTGCAACGAGACCCTGGTCCAGCCCACGGAGCTGGCCTATACGGTCCAGGCGGTCTCTGGCAACAGCAGCTATGGCAGCGTCTCCGTCGTCGGCTATACCGTCATTGCGGAGCCCGTCACGGGGTATTACGTTTCCAACGTGGAGCTGGTCTCCGGCTCCGCGACCTGGGAGATCGACGGCAACGTCATCTCTGTGACGCCTTCGAGCAATTGCACCCTGCGGGTCATCTTTGCGCCGAAGCCGGTCGTCACCCTGCGCTACGTCGCCAACGGCGTGGAGGAAGCGACAGAGAGCTGCTATCTGTACGATACCGTTACCCTTCGCGACAGCATCCAGACCAACGTCTCCGGCTATCAGTTCTCCGGCTGGGTGGCTTCCACCTTTGCCGAGACCACCGAAACGCCCAGCTACTACGCTCCCGGCTCCGCCTATACGGTCCCCGGCAGCGTGACGCTCTACGCGCTGTACACGCGCCACGAGGGCCCGGAGGGCGTCACCTACGAGCTCTGCACCGCGCTGCCCGAAGAGCTTCCCGGCAACTATGTCATCTCCTCCGATGCCACCAGCTCCGGCTATATCCTGCTGAACTACAACGGCAGCTACAACTACAACTATGACGCCCTGGTCCAAATCGGTTCCTCCGGCGTCAGCGTCAGCGGAACGAGCATGAGCAGCGTTTCCTCCGATATGGTGTTCACGGTCCAAAACAGCAGCGATACCGGGAAGTACAACATCCTGCCCTATACCATCAACGGCATCTATCTGGCGGACAAGTCTGCCGGCATGGGCGTCAACGACCTGGACAACGACAGCACCCAGTGGAGTTTTGTCTATGACAACGGCAAGTTCTTCATTTCCTCCGACTCCTATGACTATATGGCCATCGGCCTGATCACCAGCTACTACAGCACATCTGTATATTTCAGCACCAAGCGGAACGGCGACGGCGTGAGCCTGTGGCGGGAGCAGCCCGCCGGTGTGGACTACTTCACCACCAACCCGCAGACCAGCGAGCATACCCACGTGATGAATTACGTTCCCGCGGCGGCGCCCAGCTGCGGCGCGGCAGGCCATATCGCCTATTATCAGTGCGAACTCTGCGGCAAGTATTTTGCAGACGCGGCAGGGGAACAGGAGCTCAGCGCCGGGGAGCTGGTGCTTCCCGCCACCGGAAATCACAGCTTCGGCGCCTGCACTTCCAACAACGACGGCACCCATACCCATAGCTGCACCGTCTGCCATACCGTGGAGACGGAGGCCTGCACCTATACCGTCACGGTCATCGAGCCCACCGAGACGGCGCAGGGCTACACCCTGCATACCTGTACCAAGTGCGGCTACAACTACCGGGACAACTACACGCCGCCCATCGGCCAGCAGCTTACCGTGACCTTCCTGGTCCCCGCGGGCGTTGCGTCAGTCGCACCCGTTAGCTGTCAGAACGGCGCGAGTATCGCGCTGCCCACTGCCGAAGCACCTGCGGGTTATACCTTCCTCGGCTGGGTCACGGAAGTCTATGACAATGTGGAACAGAGACCCTCAACAGTTCTGACGGGAAGCTATACACCCTCCGAGAACATCACGCTTCGGGCCCTGTATTCCTATCTTGTGGGCGGCGACGGAAACACAGCCTTTGAACTGGTGACAGCGGCCCAGTCGGACTGGGCAGGCCGCTATGTGATCTCCCACAAGAAGGAGACTTCCAACACCTTCTACGTCGTGACGGGTCTGACCGGCGGTACCAGCTATGAAAGCTCCAGCGGAGCGGACGGCGCGACCCGGTTTACCGAGACCGGCATCACGATGGACGGCACGACGCTGACCGGTGTTGACGAGCAGTATGTGTTCGTCATCGAGCTGCAGGACGGCGGATATTTCGTGAAAAATGCGTCCCAGAACACTTACCTTGATTGGATCAGCTCCACCCTCTATGCCAGCGACGCCTATTCCAGCCACGCCCTCTGGACCCTTGCGCTCAATGCCAATGGGAATACGGTCCTGACGAATCCCGCGGGGGGAAGCTCCTGGAACACCCTTGGCCTAAACGGTTCCGGCAGATTTGCGATGGTCCGGTCCACGGACAGCAGCGTTTCCAATATGTACGTCTGGAAGGAGACTGCCTCCGGAACGCCGGTCTATACGACGGTGATCGGAGCGCAGCATGTTCACACACCCGGCTCCGTTGTTGTGGAGAACAATGTGGAACCCACCTGCACCGCCGCCGGCTCCTACGACAACGTGGTCTACTGCACCGACTGCGGGGAAGAGTTGAGCCGTGAGACCGTCACCGTCGCCGCTCTGGGCCACCTGCCCGGCGAAGCTGTCCAGGAGAACTACGTGGAGCCCACCGCCACTGAGTACGGCGGCTATGACACCGTGGTCTACTGCCAGCGCTGCAACGCCGAGCTCAGTCGCGAGCACACCGTCCTCGAGCCCACCGGCACTCCCGAGCCCGAGCTGAACGAGGACCTGAGCTTCTACACCTCCATCTCCATTGGGGTGGAGATCAAGACCACCTTTACCATCCGTCAGACCGTGCTGAACGGCTATGCCTCCTGGTATCTGGAAGTCAGCAAGTTAGACGACCAGGGCGAGCCCACCGAGACCAAGCGCTTCGGTGAGGGCCAGGAGGGCGCCGTCACCAACGTCAACAACGTGGCCTGGCGTGCCGTCTA
>JAFRPC010000068.1 GCA_017429325.1 Oscillospiraceae bacterium
GGGGATGCGGATTGCCGCGCCAGTGCAAGCGCGTTCAGCGCCAGGGCTCCGGTGGAGCCCTGCGGGCAGTGCCGGAGAGCTATGCTCGGAGGCACAAGCCATGCCTTTGGGCGGCTTCGCACTGGCTCGCAATGACAAAACGGGAAAACTTTCGCCGTAGGGCGGCCAGACCTCTGGCCGCCGTCCCTGCCCGCCCGCCGTGCCCCGCCGTAGGGGCGGTCACTGGCCGCCCGCCGTCTCCCGCCGTAGGGGCCGAAGTCGCAGACTCACGAAGTATGCCCACATCGGCCCGGCGAATTTGGAAAAATATTCGGTTTTTTAATAAACTACCGGAAAAGGCTTGCAAGACTGCCTCGGATGTGGTATAAATAAAGCATAAGAATCCAGGCCGGATGACCTCACAGGGAAACCATTGGGTTCGGGACCGGTTGGCGCGGCTTGCAGGACCATCGCCCCGCGGATCATCCCGCCGAAAAACGGGCATCCTCTGTTGGACGGCGATCCTGTTATCCCCGCCGGATTCGACCATCAAATCTGAAAGAGAGGTTGAAGTCGTATGCAATACACAAAAGAAGTCGAAGAAATGGTCTGTGTTGCGAAGGGCCCGAACCACGGTCCCGCTCCGATCCCCGAGGAGGGCAAATGGGTCCAGGCCAAGGAGGTCAAGGACATCTCCGGCTACACCCACGGCATCGGCTGGTGCGCACCCCAGCAGGGCGCCTGCAAGCTGAGCCTCAACGTCAAGGACGGCATCATCCAGGAGGCTCTGGTGGAGACCATCGGCTGCTCCGGCATGACCCACTCCGCCGCGATGGCCAGTGAGATCCTGCCCGGCAAGACCATTCTGGAGGCCCTGAACACCGACCTGGTCTGCGACGCCATCAACACTGCGATGCGGGAGCTCTTCCTGCAAATCGTCTATGGCCGCACCCAGTCCGCCTTCTCCGACGACGGCCTGCGCATCGGCGCCGGTATGGAGGACCTGGGCAAGGGCCTGCGCTCCATGATCGGCACCACCTACGGCACCATGGCAAAGGGCGCCCGCTACCTGGAGCTCACCGAGGGCTATATCGTCAAGCAGGCCCTGGACAAGGACGACCAGATCTGCGGCTATCAGTTCCTGAGCCTGGGCAAGATGATGGACGCTATCAAGAAGGGCATGTCCCCCAACGAGGCTTACGAGAAGAACTTAGGAACCTATGGCCGCTTCAAGGCCGAGGACGGCGCGGTCAAGTGGATCGACCCGCGCAAAGAATAAGGAGGTGCAGCAAATGGCTTTGTTTGAGAACTACGAAGGACGGATGCCGCAGCTGCAGCCCGTTCTGGACAAGTACGGATTCAAGGACTTTGACGAGGTCAAGGCCTATACCAACGGCAAGGGCGTGGACGCCTACTCCATCGTGGAGAGCACCCAGCCCATCTGCTTCGAGAACGTCAAGTGGGCCTACGAGCTGGGCGCCGCCATTGCGATGAAGGAGGGCGCCAAGAACGCCGCCGAGGCCGCCAAGTGGATCGGCGTGGGCCTCCAGGCCTTCTGCATCCCCGGCTCCGTGGCGGACCAGCGCCAGGTGGGCATCGGCCACGGCAACTTAGGCGCTATGCTCCTGGACGAGGAGACCGAGTGCTTCGCCTTCCTGGCGGGCCACGAGAGCTTCGCCGCCGCCGAGGGCGCCATCAAGATCGCTCTGAACGCCAACAAGGTCCGCACCAAGCCCCTGCGGGTCATCCTGAACGGCCTGGGCAAGGACGCCGCCATGATCATCAGCCGCATCAACGGCTTCACCTACGTCCAGACCAAGTACGACTACCTCTCCGCCGACGTCAAGGAGGACCACGCCCTGACCATCGTGAGCAAGACCCCCTACTCCGACGGTCCCCGGGCCAAGGTCAACTGCTACGGCGCCGACGACGTGCGCGAGGGCGTGGCCATCATGTGGCATGAGGGCGCGGACGTGTCCATCACCGGCAACTCCACCAACCCCACCCGCTTCCAGCATCCCGTGGCGGGCACCTACAAGAAAGAGCGCTGGGAGGCCGGCAAGAAGTACTTCTCCGTGGCCTCCGGCGGCGGCACGGGCCGGACCCTGCACCCCGACAATATGGCGGCCGGTCCCGCCTCCTACGGCATGACCGACACCATGGGCCGGATGCACTCCGACGCCCAGTTCGCCGGCTCCTCCTCCGTCCCGGCCCACGTGGAAATGATGGGCTTCCTGGGCGCAGGCAACAACCCCATGGTCGGCATGACCGTGGCTGTCGCCGTCGCCGTCCAGCAGGCGACCTGCAAATAATTGTTCAACAAAAAGCTTCCGGGGCCTGTCTCCGGAAGCTTTTTGTACTGTCATTCTGTGCGCAGCGAAGGATCCGCACCCCCCGTAAACCTCCCCTGCTTGCAGGGGAGGGGGACCGGCCTCAAGGCCGGTGGAGGGGTTGCCCGACGACAGAGCCCTGCCCATCTGTGCGCAGCGAAGAATCCGCCCCCCCAACGAAAAGGAGTATCAATATGGATCACCCACAACAAGCCCGCGAGAATTTCCTGCGGGGCTACAACTGTGCCCAGTCGGTGTTCTGCGCCTTCTGTGACGAGACGGGCCTGGAGGAAGAGGCCGCGGCGCGTCTGGCCTCTTCCTTCGGGGGCGGCCTGGGCCGTCTGCGGGAGCTCTGCGGCGCCCTGTCCGGGGCGGAGCTGGTTCTGGGCTGCCTGCGGGGCTATTCCGACCCGGAGGACTACGACGCGAAGGCGGCCCACTACCAAAACGTCCGGACCCTGGCGGAGCGCTTTCGGGAGAAAAACGGCGCCATCCTCTGCCGGGAGCTGCTGAAGGACGTGAAGACCAGCCCCGGCGGTGCGCCGGAGCACCGCACACCGGAATACTATGCCGCCCGCCCCTGCCTCCGCCTGATCGGCGAAGCCGCCGCCCTCCTGGACGACTTATTACGCGAGACCGCGCCCGAAAGCGAGGCAACAGGCAACAGACCCGCTTGTAGGGACAAGCACTGCTTGTCCGCCGTCCCCCGCACGGAAACAGTTGAAAGTTGAAAGTGAAAAGTTGAAAGTTTCGGAGTTTTTCAAATCGCGATTCTGGTTATCGGTTTTAATCAGCAAAATACAAGATATAGGTTAATGTGCCTTTTATGGGACATCGGCCATGGTATACTTGGTGCATAGAGAACGAAAGGCGGCGTGAGCTATGCACCACAAGAAAGAATTGAGTCTGA
>JAFRPC010000034.1 GCA_017429325.1 Oscillospiraceae bacterium
CTTGCAGTCTTATCTCAGCGAGTTCTGCTATAGATTCAACCGCAGGAGCTTTCACGGGCAGATCTTTGACCGCTTGGTCCTTGCCGTTTCCTCCTGCAACTAAATCTTGTGCCTTGCTGAGTTAAGCCGATAACCAGAATCGCGATTTGAAAAACACATTTATTCTTACTTCTTACTTCTCAATTCTCAATTATTCCGGGGGGTTGGATGGCGGGCAGATTGCCCGCGCTACAGGCGGGCCCGCCGCCTCCCGTCCCCTCCGGGGTCCCCGGAGGGGGCCTTTTTATGCCCGGATCGCCCTGCCGGTAGACTTTTGAAAAAACCCAAAATAGGGCTTGACAAATCCATGCGTTGGGGGTATTCTATAACACGGACACAAGATGTTGTGGTTATTATGTCAACGAACCCCCATATTTGTCCACAATTTATCCACAGGGATTTCCACAGGAGGGCAGGACATGAAGCTCGGCGGATTGCAGAAGATGACCCTTTTGGACTTCCCGGGGCGGGTTGCCTGCACGGTTTTCACCGTGGGCTGCAACTTCCGCTGCCCCTTCTGTCACAACAGCAGCCTGGTCGTTTCCCCGGCGCTCCCGGAGTTTCCCCAGGATGATTTTTTTGCCTTTCTGCGCAGGCGGCAGGGCCTGCTGGAGGGGGTCGCCATCACCGGCGGCGAGCCCCTGCTCCACCCGGACATGCCGGAATTTTTGGAGAAGATCCGCGCCTTGGGCTACGCCGTCAAGCTGGACACCAACGGCGCCTTCCCGGACCGGCTGGAAACCGTTCTGAAGGCCGGACTGGCGGACTACGTCGCCATGGACGTGAAGAACAGCCGCGAAAAGTACGAGCTGACCGCGGGCGTGACGGGCATCCTCCCCGCCGTGGAGCGCAGCGTGGATATTCTCAAAAACGGGAATATCCCCTTCGAGTTCCGCACCACCCTGGTGGACGAGCTCCACGAGCCGGAGGACTTCGCCGCCATCGGCCAGTGGATCGCCGGGACGGAGCGCTACTTCCTCCAGGGCTTCGTGGACTCCGGCGACATCCTGGCCGGGAGCTACGCCTTCCACGCCGCCTCCCCCGAGAAGGCGAAGGCCTGCCTCGAAGCCGTCCGACTCTTCGTCCCCAGCGCCCAGCTCCGGGGCATAGAATAGAATAACCTTTCCGAAAACAGAGAAGGAGTATTAATACAATGTACCAAGTCGTCAAACGAAATAATAAGGTCGTCGATTTCGACATTTCCAAGATCACCACCGCCATCAAGAAGGCCTTCAACGCCAAGCAGAAGCAGTACAACGAGGACACCATCGACTTCCTGGCCCTGAAGGTAACAGCCGACTTCCAGAGCAAGATCAAGGACAACAAGATCGCCGTGGAGGACATTCAGGACTCCGTAGAGGCCGTCCTGGGCCGCGCGGGCTACGAAGACGTCGCCAAGGCCTACATCCTCTACCGCCGCCAGCGGGAGAAGCTGCGCAACGTCTCCGAGACCATGCTGGACTACAAATCCGTGGTGGACCAGTACCTCAAGGTCATGGACTGGCGCGTCAAGGAGAACTCCACCGTCACCTACTCCGTGGGCGGTCTGATCCTCTCCAACTCCGGCGCCATCACCGCCAACTACTGGCTGAGCGAGATCTATGACGACGAGATCGCCAACGCCCACCGCAACTGCGATTTCCACATCCACGACATGTCCATGCTCACCGGCTACTGCGCGGGCTGGAGCCTGAAGCAGCTGATCCAGGAGGGGCTCGGCGGCGTGCCCGGCAAGATCACCTCCGCCCCCGCCAAGCACCTGGCGACCCTCTGCAACCAGATGGTCAACTTCCTGGGCATCATGCAGAACGAGTGGGCCGGCGCCCAGGCCTTCTCCTCCTTCGACACCTATCTGGCTCCCTTCGTCAAGTACGACAAGCTGAGCTACGACGCGGTGAAGAAGTGCGTGGAGTCCTTCATCTACGGCGTCAACACTCCCTCCCGCTGGGGCACCCAGGCGCCCTTCTCCAACGTGACCCTGGACTGGACGGTCCCCAACGACCTGGCCGAGCTCCCCGCCATCGTGGGCGGCAAGGAGATGCCCTTCAAGTACAAGGACTGCAAGAAGGAAATGGACATGGTCAACAAGGCCTTCATCGAGGTCATGATCGAGGGCGACGCCAACGGACGGGGCTTCCAGTACCCCATCCCCACCTACTCCATTACCCGGGACTTCGACTGGTCCGAGACCGAGAACAACAAGCTCCTGTTTGAGATGACCTCCAAGTACGGCACCCCCTACTTCTCCAACTACGTCAACTCCGACATGGAACCCTCCGACATCCGCTCCATGTGCTGCCGCCTGCGGCTGGACCTGCGGGAGCTGCGGCGGAAGACCGGCGGCTTCTTCGGCTCCGGCGAGTCCACGGGCTCCGTGGGCGTCGTCACCATCAACCTGCCCCGCATCGCCTATCAGGCGGCGGACGAGGCCGACTTCTACAAGCGTCTGGACCGGCTCATGGACATTGCGGCCCGCTCCCTGAAGATTAAGCGCGACGTCATCACCAAGCTCTTAGAGGGCGGCTTGTACCCCTACACCAAGCGCTACTTAGGCACCTTTGCCAACCACTTCTCCACCATCGGCCTGATCGGCATGAACGAGATGGGCCTCAACGCCAAGTGGCTGCGGAAGGACATGACCCACCCCGAGACCCAGGAGTTCTCCAAGCAGGTGCTGAACCACATGCGCGAGCGCCTGTCCGACTACCAGGAGCAGTACGGCGACCTCTACAACTTAGAGGCCACCCCCGCCGAGTCCACCACCTACCGCTTCGCCAAGCACGACAAGGCGGACTTCCCCAGCATCATCACCGCCAACATGAACGGCACCCCCTACTACACCAACTCCTCCCACCTGCCCGTGGGCTACACCGAGGACGTGTTCTCCGCCCTGGACATCCAGGACGAGCTGCAGACCCTCTACACCTCCGGCACCGTCTTCCACGCCTTCTTAGGCGAGAAGCTGCCCGACTGGAAGGCAGCGGCCAAGCTGGTCCGGAAGATCGCCGAGAACTACCGCCTGCCCTACTACACCCTGTCCCCGACCTACTCGGTCTGCCCGGACCACGGCTACCTGGCGGGCGAGCAGTACAGCTGCCCCCACTGCGGCCAGAAGACCGAGGTCTACTCCCGCATCACCGGCTACTACCGGCCCGTGCAGAACTGGAACGACGGCAAGGCTCAGGAGTTCAAGGACCGGAAGGTCTACGACGTGGGCGGCTCCATGCTGAGCCGCTTCCATGAGAGCCTGAGCGCCGCGGCCTCCCCCGCCGCCGTCCCCTCCGCCGTCGAGCTGGAGACCGAGGCAACAGGCAACAGGCAACAGGCAACAGAGAAGCCCGTAGGGGACGGGTCTCCCGTCCCGGCTGCGGCCCCCGATGCCGCTGCGGTCGTCGAACGCCCCTCATCCGTCACGGCTGACGCCGCGACACCTTCCCCCGAGGGGGAAGGCAATGGCCTGATCCTCTTCACCACCTCCACCTGCCCCAAGTGCGTCATGGCGAAGAAATTCCTGGCCGACGCCGGGATCGCGTATGAGACCGTGGTGGTGGACAAGGACCCGCTGCTCGCAAAGCAGTACGGCGTCCGCCAGGCCCCGACCCTGCTGGTGCTGGAGAACGGCAGGGAAGTGGAGCGGGTGGAGAACCCCTCCAACATCCGCCGCTTCGCCGAGGAGCGGAAGTAAGCTCCCCGCAAAACCTCCCCTGCTTGCAGGGGAGGGGGACCGGCCTCAAGGCCGGTGGAGGGGTCCGTCCCGACAACAGACACCTTTGCAGGAGACGAAAGATACGGATTGCCGCGCCAGTGTGCGCACTGGCTCGCAATGACAAAAACGAAACGCTTCTCCGCAGGGGCCGTTCATCGGCCCCTGCGGGGTTTTTCCTCTTGTCAACCCGCCTCGGTTTGTGGTATAATCAGACCGAAAATGCCGGGGCCCTCGGCGGCCTCGCATTCGGACAAATGAAATCGCACACGACCCACAACAGAAAGGAGACTGCCCCCATGAAACGCGTTCTTGTCCTGTGTCTGTCCCTGGTGATGCTCCTGACCCTGCTGCCGGTCTCCGTCTCCGCGGGAGGCGGCGGCGCCGGTCTCTACCACGAATTCGACTTTGACACCGTTTCGGAATACCTCCAATGGACCGTCATCGACGCCAACGGCGACGGCTACAGCTTCGACCGCTGCCGGGACGACGGCTGCGACGTGCGCAGCGGTCAGTATCTCGGCGGCGACGGCCCCCTGTTCACAAGCTCCGACGACTACCTCATCTCGCCTCCCGTCTTCCTGCGCGAAGGCCAGGAATACACCCTCTTCTACCGCGTGGGCGGGGAGCGGAGCAGCCTCATCCATTTCCCGAGCTACGAGGTCTACGTCTACACGGGCAGCGAGGAGCTGACCGCAGCCAACCTCTACACCGAGCTGGGCCAGCGGGCCCGGCTGGACTGGATCTTAAACAACTGGAACGACTACAGCGGTTGGAACGACGACTATGAGAACATGGACCTGACGGCCTATGCCGGGCAGAGCGTCCGCATCGTCTTCCGCATGAACTCCCTCAATACCGCCTGCCTCTGGCTGGACGACGTGCGCATCTACTGGCAGGAGCCCGACGAGCTGCTGAGCAAGGTGACGGCCACCAACGTCCCCATGCCCGCCGTGGGCGTCAACGTCAAGGACCTGCATGAATCCGACATCCGCTTCCCCTCCTTTGCCAACTATACCCTGGTCCCCGGCGGCATGACCTGGTACAAGACCGTGAACGAGCTGATGATCCCGATGACCGACGAGGTTTTCACCGCCGACGGGGAGTACGACATGCGCTTCCGGGTCCGGCCCAAGTCCGGCATCACGACGACGGACACCGGCGTGGCCTCCGTCAACGGGGAGTTCGCCTGGTTCCGCCCCCAGGACGACGGCACAGTGCTGGTGGATTACATTCCCAACCACCGCTACGGCGAGCCAAAGGAGGTCCGGGACATCCACATCCGGCTGGACGAGCCCCAACCCGGCGCGTGGCCCGATACCGTGGCGGAACGCTGGATGCCCGACGGCTCCCAGGACTTCCACTGGCACATTACCGACATCGACTGGTCGCCCTGGAACAGCCCCCTGCTCCAGGACGGCACCTACACCGTGACTCTGACCCTGGCGCCGGAGCGGGACTATGACTTTGCCGACTTCGTGCACGTCACCCTCAACGGCGAGCCCATGCGCCTGGAGCCCGGCGACTACGGCCCCACCATCTCCAAGACCTATACCTTCATCGAGCCCTCCGAGGTGACAGTCACCTTCAACGCCAACGGCCACGGCACGGCCCCGGCGCCCCTGGCGGTGCCCTACGGCGGCTGCATCTGGGATGTGATCGACGACTACTCCGAGGTTGACCTGCCGGATATCGACGGCATGAGCCTCTATGACTGGAGCGATTCCTCTCGCGCCAGCAAGGACGATTACTTCTCCTTCTCCACTGAGCTCTATGAGGATATCACCCTCTACGCCATCTGGCTGGACACCGTGGACGAGCTGGAGCTCTGGCTGGACCCCCCGGCTCCCGGCGACAGCGTGAGCGAGATGCTGCTTCGTGCGGACCGGTACGACGACGTTTCCGTCAGCGACTTCTGCTGGTTCACCGATGAAAACCACACGAACAGGGCTGCGGGCTTCGAGCCCGGCGAAACGTATTACGGCGTCGCACTGCTGGTTCTGGGCGAGTATGGGTGGTTCGGGAACGACCCGGAGCTGCACCTGCACGGTGCGAACCAGGAGCAATTTGAACCCGGAGGAGACACCGCCTGGGTGACGTTCAACGTGACCATGCCCCAGCGCCTCACCACCGTGGATTCTTTCCAGATCTGGGTGGATACCCCAGTCACCGGCGCGGGTATGGATATGGCCCCGGCGATCTACTGCCTGACCCCCGGCCTCAGCGTGGTGCCCGAGGGCGACTGGTGGGACAGCCGGGCTGCCGTGGGCGACTACGACCACATCTGGGGCGGCGGCTTCCGCCCCGGCATGACCCTCTACACCATCGTGGACGTTTCCTCCGAGGAATACGCCCTGGCGGCTGTGGACAGCCTCTCGGTGGAGACCTTCGGCGCCTCCTTCTGCGGCTTTGACGGCTATACCGTCAACAACGGGGTCCGCGCCATCCTGTCTGTCAAGGTCACGGACGCCTACGGCTTCACGGTCTGGGCCGAGGGCCCCGGCAGATTCTATTTCTCCGGCGAGCTGGGCCTGACAGGACTGTGCGACTTTGCCTATGTCCGGCCCGGAGACTACACCCTCACCGCCTACCCGGAGGAGAACTGCAGCTTCCTGGGCTGGTACGACGGCGACAAGCTGCTCACGAAGGACCGCACCTACGCCTTTACCCTGAAGGACCATGTGGAGCACTGGCGGGCCGTCTTCTCCGAGACCGAGGTGAAGCGCATCGACGTCAGCCTTCCGATTCCGGAGATCGGCGACGAGTTCGGCTACTTCTATGACACCGCCGGCGCCGTCGTCACCAACGGCGCACCCGTGACCCTGCGGAAGAACGCCTGGTACACCTCCTGGGGCGTCAGCGGCTCCCCGCTGCCCTTCTTCAAGGGCTGGAGCTACTTCGTGGAGCTGGACTTCGCCGCCGAGCCCGGCGCCTATCTCAGCGAGAACACCCAGGTCTACATCAACGGCGAGCCCGCCGCCATGTGGCGGCAGGCCAACTCCACGGTCTGGTTCGCCGCCTCCAGGAACTACGCGATGAACCCCTTCGTGGACGTGATCGAGGGCAAGTACTACTTCGACGCGGTCATGTGGGCCATCAGCCGGGAGCCGCCTGTCACCTCCGGCAAGGACGAGACCCACTTCGCCCCCAAGGAGACCTGCACGAGAGGCCAGGTCGTCACCTTCCTCTGGAACGCCATGGGCCAGCCCGAGCCCAGCATCACGGACTGCCCCTTCGTGGATGTGAAGCCCGGCAAGTACTACTATGACGCCATGCTCTGGGCCCTGGAGACCGGCGTGACCTCCGGCAAGGACGACACCCACTTTGCCCCCAACGAGACCTGCACGAGAGCCCAGGTCGTCACCTTCCTCTGGAACGCTATGGGTAAGCCGGATCCGAAGAGCGAAGACTGTCCCTTCGTGGACGTGAAGCCCGGCAAGTTCTATTACAGAGCGATGCTCTGGGCCTATCACGCGGGCGTGACCTCCGGCAAGGACGACACCCATTTCGCCCCCAACGAGACCTGCACCCGCGGCCAGGTCGTCACCTTCCTCTATAACGCAATGTCCAAATAACCTCCCCTGCTTGCAGGGGCACAACAGTCCGGGGGACTGTTGTGGATTTCATCGCCGTTGCGCCAGCTACGCTGAAGCAACTGGCATCCTTCGGCAGGGGACCGGCCTCAAGGCCGGTGGAGGGGTCCGTTCCGACAAGCACCACCTCCGTAGGGGCGCTCATTGAGCGCCCGCCATACCCCGCGGCTGCGTATCGTCCTGATGCGCAGCCGCTTACAATTCTTATGTATGGGATTCTTAAAATTTTTTGTACGGGATTCCCAATTGCATCCCGGCGCAAAATGTGCTATAATATACAATCCAGATAACAGAAAAAATACATTCGTCACCCTGACGAAACCGAACAAGAAGAGCGAACGATGAGCAAACAATGGATGCGGCTGGACAACGCCGCCCTGATTTTTCCCGCCATCCGCCAGCGCGGCTGGGCGAATGTCTTCCGGGTCTCGGCCACGCTGACCGAGCCGGTGGACCCGGCCCTGCTCCAGCAGGCGGCGGCAGAACTGATGCCACGCTTTCCGTCCATGTATGTGCGGCTGAAGACGGGCTTTTTCTGGTACTATTTGGAGGAGCTGGAGGAGCCGCCCCAGGTGCGGGAGGACTTTGCCTTCCCCCTGACCCTGATGCAGGGGAAGGAACTGAAGAGCTGCTGTCTGCGGATCATGTACTTCCAAAACCGCATTGCGGTGGAGTTCTTTCACTCCCTCACCGACGGCACCGGCGGCATGGTCTACCTCAAGACCCTGACGGCCCGCTACCTGAGCCTGCGCTGGGGCAGGGAGATCCCGGCGGAGGAGGGCGTGCTGGACTGGCAGGAGTCCCCCCGGCCGGAGGAGCTGGAGGACAGCTTTATCCGCCACACCAACGGCGTGGTGCTCAATGATAAGGAGCCCGACGCTCTGCGGCTGCGGGGGAGCCGGGCCGCCAACTTCAACTATCTGACCACCGGCGTCATCCCCACGGCGGCGCTGCGGGAGGCGGCCCATCGCTTCGGCGCCACGGTGACGGTCTTCCTGGCCGCCGTCATGGAGGAGGCGATTTTGAACTACCAGGCGGAGCTCTGCCCGGTGCGGAAGCGCCGCAAGCCGGTGAAGGTCACGGTGCCCATCAATCTCCGGCGGCTCTACGGCAGCCGGACCCTGCGGAACTTTGTGCTGACCCTGAACACCGGCGTGGACCCCCGAATGGGGGACTACAGCTTAGAGGAGCTCTGCAAGGTCATCGCGGCCCAGCTGGCCGCCGAGGGCACGGCCCAGCAGATGGCGGGCCGCATTGCCGCCAATGTGACCCCCCAGCAGATCTTTCTGATCCGAGCCATCCCCCTGGGCCTCAAGAGCTTTGTGATGCGCATCATCTACAACCGGCGGGGGGAGACCAAGGGCTGCATCAACCTCTCCAACTTAGGCGTCGTCCGGGTGCCGGAGGCGATGCGGTCCCAGGTCAGCCGGATGGAGTTCATCATCGGCACCCAGCGGAGCTACCCCAATAACTGCTCCGTCGCCACTTACGGGGAGCAGACCTATGTGAACATGATCCGCAACATCCGGGAATCGGAGCTGGAGCGCCGCTTCTTCTCCCGCCTGGTAGACTTAGGCGTGCCGGTGGCCATTGAGAGCAATACAAGATGAATAGACCCATTGCAGCGAACTGGAAGGATACTTCCCAATACCCAGGAGAAACAGGAGGATAAGTTACCATGTACTGCGTCTACTGCGGCGTCCGGCTCCAGGCGGGGGTCGCCCGCTGTCCGCTCTGCGATACCCCGGTCTGGGACCCGGAGGGGAACGCGCCCGCAAAGCCCAGCTTTTCCGACCGCTATCCCACCCCGCCCAAGAGCCGCCGCTACCCCATTCTGGCCTTTTTGACAACACTGCTCATCGCCGGAAGCCTCTCCGCGCTGATCTACTGCCTGACGAACCTGGGGGAGGTCTCCTGGTCCGGCTACGTGATGCTGGGCTGTGCCCTGGTGTACTTTGCGGGCATCTTCCCCTTCTGGTTCGAGCGGCGGGAGACCCTGATCTTCGTCCCCCTGGCCTTCGCCCTGGCCTGCGGCTATCTGCTCTACATCTGCCTCAAGACCGGCGGCCACTGGTTTTTGTCCTTCGCCTTTCCAGTGACGATGCTGGCGGGGGTGCTGACCACGGCCAGCGTGGCCCTCTTCCGCCTGGGCAAGCCCCGCCGCCTGCTGAAGACCGGCGCCCTGCTCATCGCCATCGGCTGCTCCACGATGCTGATCGAGCTCTTTCAGTGCATTACCTTCGGAGGCCGGATGTTTGCCTGGTCCCTCTATCCCGTCTGCGCCTTCTCCCTCATCGGCCTGTTCCTGATCCTGAGCGGCCTGATCCCCCCCTGGCGCGAGTACCTGGAGCGAAAGCTCTTCGTGTGACCGTCATGTCATTCTGAGCGCAGCGAAGAATCCGCATCCTTCGTCCCCTAGCCCCCAGCCCCCAGCCCCTAGCCCCTCCCCCGTATTTTATCACCGCGAGGTGACGAAATAATCGCGTTCCCCCAATTTTATAAAAAAGAGAATCCGCATGAAACACACCCGTTTCCACGCTCGGCTGCTCTCCGTGTTGCTGACGGCTGCCCTGCTGCTCTCTCTCCTGGTGCCCGCCGCCTACGCGGTCCCCGGGAAGGAGACCGAGGCCCAAAGCCTGGAGCTGACCGACCTGGACCCCGCGACCCTGCACGTCAGGAAGCTCGGCGAGCTGACTGAGGACCCCACCTCCCAGCCTGAAGAGCAGTCCCCCTACGCTATGACGGACCTCGTTCGCGTCTCCATCGTGCTGGACGAGCCCGCCGCCCTGGACGCCGGCTGGTCCGCTGACGACGCCGCTGACGCGGCCGTCACCGCCTACCGCGCCCAGCTCCGCACCCGTCAGGACGCAGTTCAGGCGAAGATCGAGACTGCCATCGGCAGCACCCTGGATGTTCGCTGGAACCTGACCCTGGCGATGAACCTGATCTCCGCAAACCTCCGCTACGGCGACCTGGAGACCGTCAAGGCTGTCCCCGGCGTCAAGGACGTCTTCGTGGAAGCCCGCTATGAGGCCCCCGTGGACGTGAGCGACGGCGAGACCGCCGAGCCCAACACCGCCAACAGCTCCGAGTACATGGTGGGCGCCGTGGCCTCCTGGCTGGCGGGCTACACCGGCGCGGGCCATACCGTGGCCATCATCGACACCGGTGTGGACTACGAGCACCAGTCCTTCAACGCCGACGCCTGCAACCACGCCATCGCCGAGACCGGCAAGACCGTGAACCTCATGACCTCCTCCAGCTACAGCAATCTGTCCCTGAACGGCAATGGCCGCTATGTCTCCGCTAAGATCCCTTTCGGCTACAACTACGTGGACCAGACCAACACCCTCACCGCCCTGGGCCATATGAGCGACACCATGGGCGAGCACGGCTCCCACGTGGCCGGTATCTCCGCCGCCAACCGCTTCATCAAGAGCGGCAGCAGCTACAACGACGCGGCCTCCACCGTCCATGCCGTGGGTATGGCTCCTGACGCCCAGATCCTCATCATGAAGGTCTTCGGCGCAGGCGGCGGCGCCTACGACTCCGACTATATGGCCGCCATCGAGGACTGCCTGACCATGGGCGTGGATGTCTGCAACCTGTCCCTGGGCTCCTCCGCCCCCGGCTTCTCCGTCTCTGAGACCTATCAGAACGTGCTGAACAAGATCGCCAACGGCACCCAGAACACCAAGTTGGTGGTCTCCATCTCTGCGGGCAACGCCGGCGCCTTTGCCGACAACCTGCAAACCGACCTCTACATCGACGACATCTACATGCACACCGGCGGCAGCCCCGGCTCCTTTCTCAACAGCCTCTGCGTCGCCGCCGCCCAGAACACCGGCGCCACCGGCACCCCCCTGACCTACAACGGCCAGAACATGTTCTACACCGAGACTGACCCGGGCTCCACCAGCCGCGCCAAGATGACCACCGTGGCGGGCACCTGGAACTTCGTCTACATTGACGCTGTGGGCGAGGCCTCCGACTACTCCACCGTCAACAGTGCGGTCAGCCTCAGCGGTAAGCTCGTCATCGTCAACCGCGGCAGCCTGAGCTTTGTGGAGAAGGGCAACAACGCCATCAGCTACAGCCCCAAGGCGCTGATCGTCGCCAACAACGACGCCGGTACCATCAACATGTCCCTGGACGACTACACCGGCTCCTTCCCCATGGTCTCCATCACCCTGGCTGACGCCGAGACCATTAAGGCCACCGCCGCCTCCGGCACCGCCGACGGCATTACTTACTACACCGGCTCTATCACCGTGACCACCGCCATACAGCACGGTGAGATCACGGACAACGCCGAAGTCACCAGCTTCTCCTCCTGGGGCGCTCCCGGCGCTCTGACCATGAAGCCCGAGATCACCGCCCCCGGCGGCGACATCTACTCGGTCTTCGGCTCCAACAAGACCTCCTCCGGCTCCACCGCCGGCGGCTCCGACCAGTATGAGTCCATGTCCGGCACCTCTATGGCCGCGCCTCACATCACCGGTCTCACCGCGGTCCTGGCCCAGTACATCGAGGAGAACAACGTCAGCGTCAGCGGCTACACCACCCGTCAGCTCATCCAGAGCCTGCTGATGTCCACCGCCGTGCCCATGCACATCGGCTCCGACGACGGCCCCTACTACTCCATCCTCCAGCAGGGCGCCGGTCTGGCTAACGTCTATCAGACCATCCAGGCCAAGTCCGCCATCTTCATGGGCGCCGACGCCACGGTCTCCTATGCCGACGGCAAGGTCAAGGCCGAGCTGGGCGACAAGCCCTCCCGCTCCGGCGTCTACAGCTACAGCTTCGACATTCACAACATGTCCGACGAGGCCCTGTGCTACGAGCTGGACACCGACCTCTTCACCCAGGACCGCTACGAGGACCAGGACGGCTACTTCCACATGGACTACGCCACCACCGGCCTCGAGGACTACGGCTGGACCGTCAGCTACGCCTATGAAGGCGCTGCCGTCGAGTCCCATGACGTGGACCTGGACGGCTACACCACCGCGGCTGACGCCGACGCCATCCTGGCTTACCTGGCGGGCAACACCCCCGCCGCCGACCTGGACCTGAGCGTGGCCGACATGGACCAAGACGGCGCTGTCTCCTCCCGTGACGCCTATATCCTGCTGGATTGGCAGCCCCAGGCGGCCTCCGAAGCCCTGGTGGTCCCCGCCCACAGCTCCAAGACTGTCACCGTCACCATCCACGTGCCCGCCGACACCACCGATATGGACGCGGACTATCCCTCCGGCGCCTATCTGGAGGGCTTCACCTACGTCCGCTGCGTCTCCGAGACCAAGGACGGCGCCCTGGAGGACGTGACCCACTCCATTCCCATCCTGGGCTTCTACGGCTCCTGGACCGACCCCTCCATGTTCGACAACATGTCCTATGTGGACGAGCTCTACGGCGAGACCCGGGTGCCCTATTCCGGCAGCACCAACACCAACTACCTGACCGTGACCTACAGCGGCAGCCCCGCCAAGTTCTCCGGCAACCCCTATATGGTAGAGGACGAGTTCCCCGCTGACCGCCTGGCCCTGTCCACCGGCTCCAACATCGGCAACATCTTCTATAACCTGATCCGCTCTGCCGGTACCACCGGCTTTGCCGCCACGAAGCTCAACGCGGACCATGAGGTAACAAATGTGCTGGCCTCCTCCATCATCGCCAACAATGTCACCGGCCAGTGGTTCAATGAAAGCCAGGGCGCCTGGCAGAACACCGGCACCAAGTTCTATTCCGCCAACCGCTCCGTCGCCAGCTTCGGCCTGAGCGAGGGCGACCTGTTCCGGGTGGGCTTCTACGCCATCCCCGAGTACAACGCCATGAAGCTCAACAGCGACTATACCAGCTCTGCCGCCGGGATGCTGGACAACGCCGGGTTCCAGACCCTGCTGACCCAGAACGTCCTGGGCAAGGGCGCTTTCGTGGGCTATGACTTCACCGTGGACAACACCGCCCCCGTCATCTCCGACGCCGAGCTGTCTAACTCCACTCTGACCGTCTCCGCCTCCGACAACCTGAACCTGGCCTACGTGGCGGTCCTGTCCCTGGACGGCGAGACCGTCTACGCCGAGCAGGCCCCCGGCGCACCCACCGCCTCCATCACCCTGGACGCCACCGCCGCCATCAACAACGCCAGAGGCTATGTGGCCGTCTTCGCGGGCGACTACGCGGGCAACGAGGCCGCCGTGGCCGTCAAGGTCAACGACAACTGCTACGAGGACAAGACCATCTACGTCCTGACCGACGAGCTGGTTGAAGGCAATGACTACCTGATCTGCGAGGTCAACGTCGCCGGTACCGGCCACATCTTAGGCTACACCGCCGGTTCCTGGAGCAACACCGTCACGGCCAACGCCGTCACCGTCAAGCTCGGCGACAGCAGCACCGGCAACAAGCCCTACATCGAGCCCACCGACGTGGCCGATACCGCCGTCTGGACCGCCAGCTCCGGCATCAAGCTGATGAACGGCAGCAACTATCTGCGCCACACCAGCACCACCAGCAACACCCTCAACATCTCCACCACCAACAGCTACAACAGCTGGACCTACAACAATTCCACCAGCAGCTATCCCAATACCCTCCAGGTCAACAGCCGCTACATGCGGTACTACAACAGCTCCTTCAGCCTCAACACCGCCACCTCCAACCGCATCTACCTCTATGTGAAGACCACCGTCCACACCGAGGTGGACCCCTACAATCCTACCTCCATCAAGCTGACCCCGGAGAGCCTGGACCTCTACAAGGGCAATGAGGCCGACCTGGTTGCCAAGGTCCTGCCCCTGACCGCCACCGACCGCAGCGTCACCTGGAGCTCCAGCAACAGCTCCGTCGCCACCGTGGACCAGAATGGTCATGTGGTGGCCGTGGGCAGCGGCTCCGCTGTCATCACCGTCACGGCCAACGGCAACTCCGCCGTGCAGGCGAACTGCGCCGTGAACGTCACCGTGGTGAACAAGGACCTCAACGGCATCATCTGGGACGAGGGGGGCGGCATCTACTTCTCCACCTTCAACTCCAACAGCCTGCCCACCTGGACCAAGTCCCACAACGACGCCAAGAACGTGCAGCTGGCCTCTGCCTTCATGCAGTCCACCTCCGCCCTCTACGCGGCGACCCTGGACAGCAGCTCCGCCGAGACCGTCCTGTACAGCGTCAACCGCAGCTCCTATGCCCTGACCGAGTACGGTGTCAACTACCTCTGGGCCACCGATATGGCCCTGGCCGCCTCCACCTATTCCCAGTACGTGGGCATGGCCTACACCTTTGCCTACTATCTGATGGGCGGCCCCATTGAGCCCGGCGACGACGGCGAAGGCGGCACCTACTGCGGCCTGCCCTACGCTGCGCTGGACTGCAGCTCTGTCACCGACGGCGCCTACTTCGTGGGCATCGCCACCAAGTCCCGCTCCGCCCAGGGCGGCACCTTCTATGCCCTGGACGAAAACGGCGTGCTCTGGCAGACCACCCTGGCCCTGAACAGCCAGCAGAACGGCTTCGAGTTCTCCACGCCCACCAAGGTCCTGGAGACCGGCATCGGCACCTCCTTCCTGTATCAGAACCTCTACTACGACGGCACCTGGCTCTACTGGGGCCACCAGGCCGACAACATCGCCGAGCTCATCCTGATCAACCCCTCCACCGGCAAGGTCTACCACGCAGGCAACTTCGGCGAGGGCGTCTGGCCCGCCACCGGCTTCTACAAGAACGGCTCCGTGGCGCCTTCCTCCGCCGAGGAGCCCGCGGAAGTCCTGTCCCTGGACCTGAAGCCCGTCGCCGCCCGGGACGAGCTGATGACCCAGGAGATCATGGCCCGCTTCTTTGATGAGGCGAAGAAGGCCGACAAGAACGAGCCCGCCAACGAGCTCGTCGGCGGCCTCAACGCCGTGAAGCCCAGCGCGAAGGTCCGGAACGCCTCCGGCAGCACCGGCGAGGCGGAGAACGGCGCCGCCTCCGTCACCGTGACCGACACCGAGAACGTCAACAACGGCGTCATCACCATGACCTACGACCCCGCCGTGCTGACCTACACCGGCTATAGCTCTGACTTCGCCCACATCTCCGTCTGGAACGACGCGGCCAACGGCGTCATCAAGCTGGCCTATGCCGACCTGAGCGCCCACAAGGACATCGCTGTCGTGAACTTCAGCTACAACGGCGACACGCTGAACACCGTCGTCACCGTCAACAGCTTAGAGCGCAACACCGAACTGGCGCTGGAGGAATATCTGGAGATCCAGCTCAAGGCAGGCTCCAAGCCCGTCTCCGTCTACGTGGTGGACGAGCTGGACGGCGCCAGCGTGTACGCCTGGGCCTGGGGCAGCGCGGGCAACCTGGATGCCCAATGGCCCGGCCACGCCCTGACTGCCGAAGGCACCGAAAAGAGCGGCCACAGCTACTACAAGATCGACCTGGATCTGGTTGACTACGACAAGATCATCTTCAACCGGAACGGTCAGCCCCAGACCGCGACCCTGAACGTCGCCGCGGACGCCGGAGACAACGACTATGTGGTCTACTACATCTACGGCGAGAGCGGCAATGACCTTCAGACCTCCCAGGGTACCGACATCTGGCCCGCCCCCGGTGTGGTGACAGAGCCCACCTGCACCGAGCCCGGCTACACCACCTACACCGGCATGTTCACCGAGCTGACTGTGACCGGCAATGAGACCCCGGCTCTGGGCCACGCGCCTCTGGCTGCTGTGGCGGAGAACAACGTGGAGCCCAGCTGCACCGCCGCCGGTTCCTATGACAGCGTGGTGTACTGCGAGCGCTGCAACGCCGAGCTGAGCCGTGAGACCGTCACCGTCGCCGCTCTGGACCACCTGCCCGGCGAAGCTGTCCAGGAGAACTACGTGGAGCCCACCGCCACCGAGTACGGCGGCTATGACACCGTGGTCTACTGCCAGCGCTGCAACGCCGAGCTCAGCCGTGAGCACACCGTCCTCAAGCCCACCGGCACCCCGGAGCCCGAGCTGAACGAGGACCTGAGCTTCTACACCTCCATCTCCATTGGGGTGGAGATCAAGACCACCTTTACCATCCGCCAGAACGTGCTGAACGGCTATGCCTCCTGGTATCTGGAAGTCA